>DATBBW010000219.1:0-8124 GCA_036270795.1 Gemmatimonadales bacterium
TCGCGTCCCAGCACGACGCGCGGCGTGACGCGCCGGGCCCAGTGGCCGAACGCCCGGGCCCAGCGGGTCACCACGGCGGGCGTCAGATCCTTGTCGACGATGCCACGCAGGCCGGAGGTGCCCACCATTAGGGTGTCGGTCATCGCGGCAACGTAGGAACGGGCGGGAGGCGCGTCAATCGGACGCGCGTCAACTGCGTCGGGCTTCGAGCGATGAAGGGGGAAGATGAAGCGGCTGCACGGCGGGCGCCGAGACGGGCAGGACCGCCTTGTCGGGGAAGGCCACGAGGAATGCCTCCACCGCCCGGGGATCGAACTGCACGCCCCTGCCCTCCTCGAGCTCCTGCAGCGCCTTGGATACCGCCAGTGCGGGGCGGTAGGGCCGCACGCTCGTCATAGCATCGAAGGAGTCCGCTACCGTCACGACGCGCACCTCGAGCGGGATCTCCTCCGCGGGCAAGCCGTCGGGGAACCCTTTGCCGTCGAGCCGCTCGTGGTGCGAGCGCACGATCGCGAGGGCGGTCGGCGCGTCGCGCATCAGGGGCCCCAGGATGCGCGCGCCGATCGCCGGGTGTTCCATGATGTGGCGGTACTCAGTCTCGCTCAGCTTCCCCGGTTTGTGCAGCACCGATTCGCGTACGCCGATCTTCCCGAGGTCGTGCAGCTCGGCGCCGAGCGCGATCAGCTCGACCGCCCCCGGCGGGAGCGCCATCTCGCGGGCGATGGCGACGGCATAGTTGGCGACGCGCACCGAATGGCCGCGCAGGTAGGGATCCTTCTCTTCCAGGGCGTGCACCAGCGTCTGGAGCCGCTCGAGCGACAGCTCCTCGATGCGGCGCGCCTGCTCCTGCACCCGCTCCTCGAGCTGCTGGTGGTACATGCGGTTTTCGAGGATCAGGCGGCGTTTGTCGAGCGCCTGCATCACGCGGGCACGCACTTCATCGAGGTGGAAGGGCTTCGCGACGTAGTCGAGCGCCCCGAGCTGGAGGCAAGCCACGGCGCTTTCCACCTCCGCCACGGCGGTCACCACGATCACCGCGGTGTCGGGCCATTTCGCGATGATCTCGCGCAGCAGCGTGGCCCCGTCCATCTGTGGCATGCGGAGGTCGGAGATCACGAGCGGCGCCGGGTCGCGCTGCATCATCTCCAACGCCTCGGTGCCGGAGCCTGCCTCGCTGCAGCTGAAGCCCTCGCCCTCGAGCAGCCGCACGAGGACGCGGCGCAGCCGCGGCTCGTCGTCCACGACCAGGCACTTGATCGGGGTGGAAGCCGGCATCGTGCGCTTAACGTAGTGGTCGCTTGCTCGCCGCGAAAGGCGCCCTTACGTTCCCGCCATGACCAAGGTCGTCGGGGAGGACCTGACCCGCCGCTTCGGCACGCGCGCCGTGCATGCCGGACACCTGGCCGATCCCCTCGCCGGGGCCGTCATGACCCCGATCTACCAGACGTCGACCTACATCCAGGACGGCTTGGGCCGGCACAAGGGGTACGAATACGCGCGCACCCGCAACCCCACGCGTGAGGTGCTGGAGCGCAACGTGGCGGCGCTCGAGGGCGGCCATCACGGGTTCGCGTTCGCCTCGGGGCTCGCCGCGCTGGACGCGGTGCTGAAGCTCCTCTCCGCCGGCGATCACGTGGTTAGTGGCGAGAGCGTGTACGGCGGCTCGCATCGCCAGATGACCCAGATCTGGGCGCGGCTCGGGCTGGCTTTCACCTTCGTCGACGTGACGGAGACGACGGCCATCGCGGCGGCGGTGACGCGCCAGACGAAACTGGTGTACGTCGAAACGCCCACGAACCCGATGATGCAGCTGTGCGACCTCGCCGCCGCGGGCGAAGTCGCCCACCGCGCCGGGGCGCTGCTCGTCGTCGACAACACGTTCGCGACGCCCTATTTCCAGCGCCCGCTCGAGCGCGGCGCCGACGTCGTGCTCCACTCGACCACGAAGTACCTGAACGGCCACAGCGACATGGTGGGCGGCATGGTGGTCGTGAACCGCGACGACCTCGCCGAGCAGCTCGGCTTTCTGCAGAACGGCTCGGGCGCGGTGCCCGGGCCGTTCGACTGCTGGCTCGCGCTGCGCGGTACCAAGACGCTGGCGCTGCGCATGCGGCAACACGACGCCAACGGGCGTCGCATCGCCGAGTGGCTGACGCGGCATCCCGCAGTCGAGCGGGTGTATTACCCCGGCTTGCCGTCGCACCCCCAGCACGACCTGGCCTGCCGCCAGATGACGGGATTCGGCGGGATGATCGCGATCGAGCTCGGCTCAGTCGAGCGGGCCAAACGCCTCGTCGAGCGCACGCAGCTCTTCGCCCTCGCCGAGTCGCTGGGCGGCGTGGAGAGCCTGATCGGCCACCCCGCCTCGATGACCCACGCGAGCGTGCCGCCCGAGCGGCGGCGGGCGATGGGGCTCACCGACAGCTTAGTGCGGCTGTCGGTCGGGATCGAGGACGTGGACGACCTGATCGGGGACTTAGAGCACGGGCTCGCTGGCGCCGGGTGAGCGCGAAACATGGGCGGCGCAGGGGCGTAGTGAGGGTCTATCTTCATTGAGGAGCCTGTATGACTGAAGCCACCGGCCTGCCCGCCGCGCGCCCCCGCAAGATCCTCACCCAGATCGCGCCGGTGACGTGGGAGCACCCCGCGGACCGCGCGGCGCTGCAGACGCTGCGCTCCGTTCCGGGGTTCGACCAAGTTGTGAAGAAGATCGTCGGCTTCTTCGGCGAGCGGGGCATCCGCCTGCTGTTTCAGGCCAATGCGGTGCGCGTCGGACCGACGCAATTCCCGCGGATGAACGCCCTCTACGCCGACGTGCTCACGTCCATGGATTGGTCGGTCCGGCCCGAGCTGTTCGTGTCGCAGACGCCCTTCGTGAACGCCGGGGCGTTCGGCATGGATCGCCCTTTCATCGTGATCAATTCGGGCGCGCTCAAGCTGCTCGACGACGACGAGATGCGTGCGCTGCTCGGCCACGAGCTAGGACACGTGATGAGCGGTCACGCGCTGTACCACACGATCCTCGTGCTGATCGTGTTCGTGGGGTTGAATTTCCTGCCGTTCCTGGCGGGGATCGTGCTCGCCCCGATCCAGTTCGCCCTGCTCGAGTGGTACCGCAAGAGCGAGCTGTCGTCGGATCGAGCGGGGCTGCTCGCGTCACAGGATCCCACCGCCGCGATGCGCATGTTCCTCAAGATGGCAGGGGGTGGCGACATCACCGAGATGAACCTGAACGCGTTTCTCGAGCAGGCGAAGGAGTACGAGGAGTCCGGCGGCGCGCTCGACCGGGTCTTCAAGATCCTTAACACGCTCCCCCAGTCGCACCCCTTCAACACGCTACGGGCGGCCGAGTTGCAGCGCTGGATCGCGGAAGGCCACTACGACCGCGTGCTGCGCGGCGAGTACACCCGTCGCGGCCCGGAGGCGGAGCAGCGCCCCATCGACCAGGACATCGATGCGGCGCGCGATCATTACATGAAGGAAGCGAAGGCCGTGGTGCACGACGTGGTCGACACCGCCAAGCGGGCGGCGCAGGCGTTCACGGAGTCGTTCAAGAAGAAGTGAGAGTTCTGGTCGTCGGCGGGGGGGGCCGCGAGCACGCGCTCTGTTGGGCGGTGAAGCGCGACACCCCTGAGGCGACCCTGTTCGCCGCCCCCGGCAACCCCGGCACCGCCCAGCTCGGCACCAACCTGACGATTCCCGCCACCGCCGCCGACGACCTCGTCCGGGCGGTGCGCTCGCACCGGATCGACCTCGTGGTGGTCGGCCCCGAGGCGCCGCTCGCCGCCGGGCTGGCCGATCGCCTGCGCGCCGCCGGGTGCCCGGTGTTCGGGCCGAGCGCGGCCGCCGCGCGCATCGAGGCCTCTAAGGCGTTCGCCAAAGAGGTGATGCAGCGCGCTGGCGTCTCCACGGCTCCGAGCCGCAGCTTCACCACGCTCGGGCCCGCCCTGGCGTACATCGCGGAGCATCCCGAGCCGGTCGTCGTCAAGGCGTCCGGGCTCGCGGCGGGGAAGGGAGCGGTCGTGTGTCCGACACGCGACGCGGCCGTCGAGACGGCGCGCGCCATGCTCGCGGAAGGCGCGTTCGGCGACGCGGGAGCCGAGATCGTGGTGGAGGCGTTCCTCGAGGGGGAGGAGCTGTCGGTGCTCGCCCTCACCGACGGCGACCGGATCGTGCTGCTCCCCGCGGCCCAGGATCACAAGCGGCTGGGCGAAGGGGACACGGGACCGAACACCGGGGGGATGGGTGCCTACTGCCCGGTGAGCGTCGCCACGCCGGCACTGCTCGAGCGGGTGCGGCGGGAGGTACTGGCGCCCACGCTCGCCGAGCTGGCGGCGCGCGGGGCGCCGTACGCCGGCGTGCTGTACGCCGGCCTGATGCTGGGGGCCGATGGCACGGCCACCGTGCTGGAGTTCAATTGCCGGTTCGGCGACCCCGAGGCGCAGGCCATCCTGCCGCTCGTCCCCGGGGTGACGCAGCACGTGGCGGAGATCGCGGCCGGCACCTGGCGGCCGCGCGAGGCGGCGCTCGGCGCGACGCGCACCGCCGTCGCCACGGTGCTCGCGGCCCGCGGCTATCCCGGAACGCCCGAGCTGGGGGCGGCGATCACGGTCCCGCGGGACGTGGAACCCGGCACCCTGGTGTTTCATGCCAGCACCGCGCGCGACGCCGACGGGGCCTTGCGGGTGCACGGGGGGCGCGTGCTCACGGTAACCGGGCTGGGCGACACGGTGGTCGAGGCGGCCGCGAAGAGCGCCGACGCGTGCGAGTTGATCGCGTTCGCGGGGAAGACCTATCGGCGGGACATTGGACGGCGAGAGATCGGGAGACGACGTGCCGGAGCTGCCAGAGGTTGAGACGATCGTCCGGGAGCTCGCGCCCCGGCTGGAAGGTCACCGCATCGCGCGCGCGCGGCTCGCGAAGACCGACGTGCTGCGGCGCGTCTCCAAGCCCCGCCTGCTCCGGGTGCTGACCGGGAACACGTTCGAACAGGTGAGCCGGCGCGCGAAGCACGCGGTCCTCCGGCTCGCGAGCGGTCACCGGCTCGTCGTGCAACCCCGCATGACCGGCTCGCTCGTCGTGTACGAACAGCGGCTCACCACGCCCGAGGCGCGCTACGCCGTCTTGCTGTGCACGCTCGAGGACGGCCGGGTGTTCGTCTATAGCGACGTGCGCCGGCTCTGCAACGTGTGGCTGCTCGACGAGCGCGGCTGGGCGGCCTACACCAGCCGGATCGGGCCCGAGCCGCTGGAGGACACGTTCACGCCGTTCGTATTCGCGGCGCGCCTCAAAGGGACGCGTGCGGCGGTCAAGAAAGCGATCATGGACCAGCGTCGCGTGGCGGGCGTCGGGAACATCTACGCCAACGAGGCGCTGTTTGAGGCCGGGATCGATCCCTCCAAACCCACCAACAAGCTCACGCTCACCGAGTTCGCGCGCCTCCACGCCGCGGTCACCGACGTGCTCGAGCGGGCGGTCGAGTCCTCGGGCACCACGGTGCGCGACTACCGCACCGGGACCGGCGAAGCCGGCCGGTTCCAGTTCGAGCTGAAGGTGTACGGACGCGGGGGCGAGCGCTGCACGCGGTGCGGGAGGCGCTTGGTGACGACGCATGCGATCGACCTGCGGGCCACGACCCTGTGCCCCAATTGTCAGCGATGAGGCTGGACTGCATCCCCCGGCTCGCACGCGCCGGGGCTCGCGGCGGATAGTCGCGGGGCTACAGCGGCACCAGTCTCGCGCGCGGGGGAATCCCCGGTTCGAGCTCCATGATCCCGACGCTCGGCGCGAGCCCGAATCGCCGCGGCCCCGCTCCCCCCGGATTCATCACGGTCACCGTGCGGTCCACCAGCTCCAGCAAGGGGCGGTGCGTGTGTCCGTACACGATGATCTCGGCCCGCGGGAAGGCCGCGTGCAGCGTCGCCGGGGTGGGGTGACCGAACTGGTCACCGTGAGTCACCACGATCGCGAAGCCGTCGAGCTCGAGCTCGCTCACCTGCGGGAGCCGCGCGCGCAGCTCGGCGCCGTCCACGTTGCCGTACACCGCCGTCACCGGCGCCACGGCCGCCAGCTCGGTCAGGATCGCGGGCTCCCCCACGTCCCCGCCGTGCAGGATGTGGTCGACGCCCTGGAACAGGTCGAATACGGCCGGCCGCAACAGTCCGTGCGTATCCGAGATGACGCCGAGTCTCACCCCTGCCACCGCTGGACGATGGCGATGTCGAGCCCGAGATGGTCTAGCACGCGCTGCACCACGAAATCGACCAGATCCGAGACGTGGCGCGGCTTGTGGTAAAAGCCCGGTGCCGCGGGCAACACGACCGCGCCCGCTTCCGTGACGAGGGTGAGATTGCGCAGATGGACGAGCGAGAGCGGCGTCTCCCGCGGCACCAGGATGAGCTTGCGGCGCTCCTTCAGCACCACGTCGGCGGCGCGTTCGATGAGGCTGCGACTGGTGCCGTGCGCAATCGCGGCGACCGTCCCCATCGAGCAGGGACAGATCGCCATCCCGGCGCTCGGAGCCGAGCCCGAGGCGGGCTCCGCCCCGCGATCCGTGTCGTCGAACACGCGCACGCTGGCCCAGTCGCCGCCCGTGGCCTGCTGCAGCTCGCGGTCATCCTTGATGCCACACTCCGCCGTCAGCAGCCGCCAGCCATGGCTCGAGATCATGAGCCAGGTGGGGACGTGGTGGTGCGCGAGCAGCTCGAGCAGCCGTACGCCGTAGGGCGCGCCGGAGGCACCGGTGATCCCCAGAATCACGGGTGGGTGGCTCATCGCCCTCTCCGATTCGGGGTGGGACTGCGGGGGGGATGCCGCGGAGGTTGGGGCGGCGGGGGTGCGGCGCCGGGGAGGCGGGCCGGGCGCGCCGCGCGTGCCGGGCGCCGTGCCACCGTTCCATGCCCGCCACGACGCTTTCGACTCATAGCACGCGATCGAGCAGCGCGCCCAGCAACACCGCCAGCGCCATGACGCCGTTGGCGGTGAAGAAGGCGGCGTTGAGCCGCGACAGGTCTCGCGGTGTGACGAGCCGGTGTTCCCAGATGATGAGGGCCGCGCCGACGAGGACCCCGGCGAAGTAGGGCACGCCGAGTCGCGCGCCGACGCCGAAGGCGACGAGCGCGAGGAGTGCGGCGCCATGCAGCAGCTTTGCCGCGACGATGGCGCGCGGAGCACCAAGGCGCACGACGAGCGACTGCAGCCGCTCGGCGCGATCGAACGCCTCGTCCTGGAGCGCGTAGAACACGTCGAACCCACCGACCCAGCACGTCACCGCCCCCGCCCCGACGACGAGGAGCCACCAGGGGTCGCTCCACCGCCCCGTCACAGCTAGGTAGCCCGCCGGCGTGGCGATCCCGTCGGCGAGGCCCAGCCACAGATGGGACCAGGCAGTGAACCGCTTGGCGTAGCTGTAGGCGGAGATGAAGACCAGGGCGACCGGCGCGAGCGCGAAGCAGAGCGGGTTCAGCGCCCAGGCCGTCGCGAGGAACAGCAGCGCCGCCGCGAGCACGGCGCCCCACGCCTGCCGGGTCGTGAGCCGCCCGGCCGGCAGCTCGCGCGTACGCGTGCGGGGGTTCCGCGCATCCAGCGCTCGGTCGGCGATCCGGTTGAACCCCAGCGCCACGAATCGCGCGCAGGTGAACGCCAGCACCACGAGGCCGAGCGTACGCCCCGTGACGCGATACTCGCGCGACGCTACCACGACGCCGAGCAACGCGAACGGCAACGCGAACACCGTGTGGGGGAGCCTCACGAAATTCGCGTAACGCACGAGCAAGCTGTCGCCCGCGAACGTCTGCCCTTCGCGCCGAGCCTCAGAGCTCGATGCCAAGCTCCCTCCACATCGCCGTGACCCGCTGCTTCGTCGCCTCGTCCATCACGATCTTCCGGGGCCACTCGCGGGTGAACCCCTCTTCCTTCCACTTGCGGGTGGCATCAATTCCCATCTTCGAGCCGAACGTGAAGCCGCGGCTCGAGTGGTCCAGCACATCGATCGGCCCCAGCGAAAACCGCACGTCGCGCTCCGGGTCGATGTGGTTCAACGCCACCCACCACGCCTCGCGCGGATCCCGGACGTTGACGTCTTGGTCGAGCACCACGATCACCTTGGCGAGCGCCATCAGGCCC
>DATBBW010000220.1:0-16524 GCA_036270795.1 Gemmatimonadales bacterium
CCCTCGATCCGGTAGGCGTCGTACTCGCGCGGGCGCACGAGCCGCAGGTCCCGGAACCCGAAGTTCTTCAGCGCCCGGACGACGTGGGCGATATTGACGAGGTCTTGCGGCTCATCGAGCACCACGCAGATCATCCGACGAGCTCCAGCACGCCCAGGCGCTCCGGATCCTGGCGGTCGCCCCGCAACCACACCCAGCCGTTGCCGCCGCTCCACACGAGCTGCCCACTGCGCCGCGTGCGGCCGGGCACGAGCTCGTTCACGAGCAGATCGAATCCCACGCGAGCGCCGACGTGGGGGCGGTGCCCTTCGGGCCAGCGCACGGCGAGCGTGACCCCGTAGCCGTCGCCGGTCCGGCGCCACGCGCCGCGTACCGCGTCCGGCGCCCCGGGTGCCTCCCCTGCCCCCCGCACCCGCAGCCCGCCGCCGTCCGTCGTCTCGGGCACAACGAGGAATCCGACCATGGCGCCGCCCTCGAGGTCGCGCAGGTACAGCTGGAGGCCGTCCGAGTGAATGTCGTCCGGCTCGTTGTCGAGCCGGAGCGGCGGCGCGCCCGCCGCGCGGAAGCACAGCTCCGGCTTCGTCACCTGGACGGCGAGGTACAGGGCCTCGTCGTCCCAGCCGGCGAGCGCCGTGGCGGAGAAGTCCTCGGGCCCCGAGTAGGCCTCTTCGCTGCGGCGATACTGATCTTCCAAGTCGAGCCGCAGGGGCTCGCTCGCATCGAAGCCGTCCGTCGACCCGTCGAGCGCGGGAGGCTCGCTCACGCGGAGCGCGGCGCCGACCACCGGTGTTGGCCGATCGAGCTCGAGCAGCGGCGCGAGCGGGGGCTCGGGCGATCGCAGGCCCCCGAGCCGCACGGCGGTCGCACCGACGGTGATCTCCCAGCCGGTGGCCACCGGGGCGTGGCGGTGCCCACCCGTCGTCGTGTCGACCTCGATCGTGCTACCGTGGGTGCTGACGCCGCGCACGTATGGCGCCTCCCCAACCGGCTCGAGGACGGTCACAAACCGCGCGCTGCGCCCGCGGGCGCGGGCGACATAGAACGCCTGCCGCGTCCCCCTCCCCGGCAGCCCTGGCCCCTCGGCGCGGAGCAACTCGCCGGGCACGAGGAGGAACGCGCGCAGGATGCGAGGCCCGTCCGCCCGCTCGAGGAGGACGGGCCCTGGGTCGGCGGGCGTGAACCGCTCGACCCGGGACAGGAACGCGTCCGGCAGCGCGCCCTCCGCCCACGCCCCCCCGCGCACGTCCCCCGTGCCCTGGAAGTGCCAGGGGAGCTCGACCACGTGCTCCTCGCGACTGGCCAGGTCGACTACGTCGAGCACATACCCCGGAGCGGACACCACGGTGCGGGTCAGGTCGCCGTAGCGACCGCGGGTCCAGGCCCACTCGTCACGCGCGTCGAACGCTTCGCAGGTCGCGTTTCCCGGCGCTTGGGACACCCCGTCCAAGCGCGGGGCGTTGTGAGCCAGGGTCGCTCGGTACCAGATCAGATCGGGCGTCACGTAGGAGCCCGTGCCCGGGTCGGGGAGCCAATGGACGCCATCCGCGTGGAGCGTCAGGTGGAGCCGGTCCGGATGTCCGTGCCCGCCGCCCGTCGGGCCGCACTCGAGGCTCGCGTAGCGCCGTCCGGCGCGCAGCACAGCGAGTCCCTGCGCGTCGAGCAGGATGCTCCCCGGCGCCCACGCCTCCCGCGGCGTGGGGGCCTCGGGCGCCATCTCGAGCAGCGACCACCAGGAAAGGGTGCGACGGGACACGGGCGACGGGGGACGGTCGGTCGGGGCCTCGTGGAGGTAGGATTCGAACACCTCGAGTGGTGGGGCTGGGGTGGCGTACAGGGCGCCGAGCCAGCCCGCCAGCTCGTCGGGGGCGCCGCGGGACGCGCCCGGACTGGGCGTGCCGAGGGCTGCGCCGCCGATCTCCCACAGCTCGACGTACATCGGCTGGGCCAGCGACATGCCGAAGCGCGAGTCCTTGCGCGCCGGAAACGTGAGATCGGGCAGCGCCGAGCGGGCGGGGGCGAGCAGCGCGCGTGCGAGCCGCGTGGCGAGGGCGGGCTCCGCCGCGAAGTCCACGCCGGCCGCGCGCGCCCAGCTCATGCCGGTGAGCAGCCCGCGCAGCGCGAACAGGTGGTAGTTCTCTCCTTCGTACCACATGCCATCCCGCCCAAAGCCGCGCAGCAGGTGGGCGCCGAGGCCGGTCGGGCCCTCGATCGCGCGCGCGGCCAGCGCCTCGTCTTCGAACCACGCCGCGATCGCCGCGAGCGCGGCGTTGTTCCACGTCTGGCGGTTGGAAAACCCCTCGTCGAACTCGCCGATCAGGTTCGCCGCCTCGTCGGCGACCTGACTGACGCCGGCGCGGGCGGCGGCGTCGAGCCGTCCTGCTTCGCGCAGCAGCACGGCGGCAGCGAGGTAGTTCGACACCCACAACGACTCGAGGTACGTCGAGAAGAACAACCGGCTCGGGCCGAGGACGTTGTCGCGGTTCGGGTAGGACAGGTAGCGCCCGGCGTAGGTGGTGAGGATCTCGGTCGCCCGCGCGCCCGCCGCGGCGTTCCCCGCCAGGGCGGCGAGCGTCGCCAGGTGCGCGGCGCGCTCGGCGAGCCAGAGGTGCTGGAAGCGGGCCCAGTGACGGTCGTGGCGCTCGCCCGTAAACGTCGCGCCGCAGCGCGCGCAGCGATGGGCCCGGGGGCTCCAGGGATCGAACACGAGCGGCGTCCCGTCGGTAGGGCAGACGCCGCCGTCGGTGGACAGCAGGGCCTTGTCCTCGGGGACGACCGGCAGCGCGGCGATGAGGGGAGCGGCGCGCTCGGTGAGGTGGGCGCGCAGGGCCGCGAGATCGGGTGAGCCGGTGATCTCGGCTTGGCGCGCGGCGAGGCGCTCCGCCGTCACCACGCGCGCACCCCCACCCCCGCCCCGGCCCACCGCACCGGCAACACGGTGGCCCCGGCGGCCTGGGCGGCGGCGATCGCCGGTCCCGTGGCCTCGCGGGTGACGAAGAACATCGACCCGCCCGCCCCGGCGCCCGCGGCCTTGCCGCCGAGCGCGCCGGCGCCGAGGAGCGCGCGCTCGAGCCGCGTCATCTCGGGCGTCGCCATCTCGCGGTCGAGCGCTTGCTGGTGCTCCCAGTTCTGGCGCAACAGTGCCGCGACGCGCGCCAGGTCCGCCGCACGCAGCGCCTCGGCCATGGCCGCCGCCGCGTCCTTGAGGGCGCGCAGCGCCCCGGTGACCGTGCGGTCGCCGCGCTCGTACGCCGCCATGACGCGGGCGATCGTCTCGCCCGACACGCGCGAGCGGCCGGTGAAGCACAGCACGGTGCACCGCTCGAGCGCCGCGGCGAACGCCGGGTCGAGTGTGATCGGTTCCGTCCCGACGTCCGGGTCGCGAAAGCTGAGCCGGTGGAATCCGCCGAGCGCCGCCGCGAACTGATCCTGCTTGCCGCCCGGCACCTTGGCTTCGACCGTCTCCAGATAGCACGCCTGCTCGGCGATTTCCGCGGGGACGAGCTGCTCGCCACGCGCCCGGGTGAGCGCCGCGACGAGCGCGACGTCCAGGGCACCCGAGGCGCCGAGCCCCGAGCCGCGCGGCGCCTCGGAGTGCGTCGTGAGGGTGCAGGTCGTCTGGACCGGAAACATCCGCAAGGCCGCCTTCAGGAGGTCGAGCCGCCCGTCGAGCACAAGCCCGCCCGCGTCGGCGCACTCCAGTTCCTCGCCCAGATCTTCCGCCACGAGCTTGAGGCGCGGTCCCCCGAGCGTGAGCGCGACTCGCACCGAGAGGCCAATCGCGCCGCTGACGACGACGCCCCCTTCGCGCGCCGAGAACGGCGGCACGTCGGTCCACCCGCCGGCGAAGTCCAGGCGGAGGGGTGCCGCGGCGTGAAACGCGGTCGGGAGCGCGCGCCGCGTCACGGCGCGACCCACCATCGAGCGATGCTCGGGAGCTCCCCCCGCTGGTCCATGCGGACGTCGTGCACGCGGCGGTTCTGCCCGCTCAATCCGCGGGCGTGGTACAGGAAGGCGATGGGGAGCGAGTCGCGGAACAGCCGCTGCGCCTGGGCAGGGTCGTCCGGGACGTGCAGCCCCGCGAGGTCGGCCAGCCGGGCGAGGTAGCCTAACCCCGCGTCGCCGGGCTCGCCCACCACCGCGGCCTGGAAGTCGTGGCGTCGGGCGCTGACGCGGTCGCGGAATGCCGTGAGCTCGAGCTGGCGAATGGACACGTCGAACCCGACGGCTGCGAGCCGCGCCTGGAGCATTTGCTCGAGCGGCGCCTCGCCGCTGCCCACGGCGAGCAATTCGAACGCGATCCGGCGGCCGCCGAGCAGGCGGCGCGCCGAATCGGGATCGGTCGGCACGGCGCGCACCGGGACGTAGCCCGGGACGCCGGGGGGGACGGGTCCCTCGGCGACGGCGCCGAACCCAAAGAGGTACCCGCCGACGATTTCCCGCCGGTCGATCGCGAGCGCCACGGCCAGGCGCACCCGCGCGTCGTCGAACGGGGGCACCCGGGTGTTGAAGGCGATGCCATACGGAAAGATCTCCGGGTAGTCGAGCACCGAGAGGGCGGGATTGCGGGCCACGAACGCCGCATGGGCGGGCTGGATGCCGGCGAAGTCGATCTCGCCCGCGGTGAGCGCGGTGAGCTTCGTCGTAGGCTCGTCGACCACGACGACGACGAACCGCTCGATCCGGGGCGGGCCGCCGAGTGCCGCCGGAAACGCGGGATTCGCGGCGAACACCCAGCGGCGGTTCGCCTCGTGCGCCACGAAGCGGAACGGCCCGTTCCCGACGGGCCGCTCGTTCCAGGCGGCGCGCCGCAACTCGGCATGCGGGATCGAGTCCAAGAGATGCGCCGGCAGGATGGCCAAGTCCGTGAATACGTCGGGGAGCGTGCGCTGCGGACGGCTGAACCGGAGCACCACCGTCGAATCGTTGGGGTCGTCCACGAAAGCGATGGCCGCGAGATCGTTGAACCGCGGGTACCCCGTGGCGGGATCGCGGGCCGTGTTGATGGTCCACACCACGTCGCGCGCCGTCGTCGCCACGCCGTCGTCCCACCGCGCGCCGGGCGCGAGCCGGAACACGAGCGTCCCGCGGTCCTCGGACCAGCTCCAGGTGCGGGCGAGATACGGCTGCGGGGTGAGGGCCGAGTCATAGCGCGCGAGCGTTGTGAGCAACACGTAGCGCTGCACCTGCCGCGCCAAGGGGAGGTCGGTCAAGAGCGGGTTCACGGTCTGCAACTCGGCCCCGGAGGCGTACACGATCGTGCGCCCTCGCCGCGCCGCTCCGCTCCCACACGCGCTCCCCGCCCCCGCGAGCGCCAGGCCCGCGAGCGCCAGCCACAGCGTCGTTCGCCGCACGCCCGGATTCTAGCGGCCCCTCGGGGGTCGCGCGAGATTCGGCGTATGGTGGCACGAATCGCGCCGCTGGCGCGCCGAACGGCGGCCGGGCTGGCCGTCGTGGTGGGTGTGGTCACGCTCACCTTTGCCCTGTTGCACCTCGCTCCGGGGGATCCGGTCGAGCGGCTCGCCGGGCCCGCGCCCACGCCGGAGCAGCTCGCGGCCGTGCGTCACGCGCTGGGACTCGACCGGCCGGTCGCCGCCCAGTACGTCGCCTGGCTGCGGCAGTTCGCGGCCGGCGACTGGGGCCGGAGCATCGCCACCGGTCGCCCGGTGCGCGCCCTCCTCGCCGAGGCCGTGCCGGCGACGCTCGCGCTGATCGGGCTGTCCCTCGTGCTGAGTTATCTCTTGGGGGTCGTGGTCGGGGTGGTCCAAGCGACGGTGGGTGGGCGCGTGGACACGGCGCTGTCCATCACGACGGTGACCCTGTTCGCGCTTCCCGGCTACTGGCTGGGGCTCATGCTGGTGATGGCGTTCACGTACTGGGCGCGCTGGCTCCCCGCCTTCGGGGCCGCGGGGCTGGACGCGGCGGCGCTCGGGGGTTGGAGCCGCGTAGTGGATCGGCTCCGCCATCTCACGCTACCGCTCGCCACGCTCACCCTGATCGGCATCGGGGGGACCGCGCGCTTCGTGCGG
This sequence comes from Gemmatimonadales bacterium, assembly GCA_036270795.1. Taxonomy (GTDB): domain Bacteria; phylum Gemmatimonadota; class Gemmatimonadetes; order Gemmatimonadales; family GWC2-71-9; genus AG41. The sequence continues at coordinate 6,027 of DATBBW010000220.1, forward strand.
GGCGCGATGCTCGACGTCATGGGGCAGCCGTTCGTGCGCACCGCCCGCGCCAAGGGGCTGTCGCCGTTTGCCGTGTCATGGCGGCACGTGATCCGCAATGCGCTCATCCCGGTCGTCACGCTGCTCGGGTTATCGCTGCCCGCGTTGTTCTCGGGGGCGGTGTTCGTCGAAGCCGTGTTCGCCTGGCCCGGCATGGGACGCGTGCTGGTGGAGGCGGTCCAAGCGCGCGATTACCCGGTGGTGATGGCGGCGACGGCGCTGAGTGCCACGCTCGTGGTGCTCGGCAATCTCCTCGCGGACGCGACGCTCACGTGGCTCGATCCGCGGCTCCGCTGGCGGAGCCCGGGCGCGTGAGACGGCTGCTCGGGGACCGCCGCGCGGCCTGGGGGGCGAGCATGCTCGCGCTCGTCGTGCTCAGCGCGATCGCCGCCCCCCTGATTTCGGGCGGGGCTCCGACGGCGCAGGGCGACATCATGGCGACGCGCTTCCTCGCGCCCCTCGCCACCGACGGCCACGGCGTGTTCCATCCGCTCGGCACCGACCGCTTTGGGCGCGACGTCTGGACGCGGCTGGTGTACGGCGCGCGCATCTCGCTCGGCGTCGGGGTGTTGGCCGTACTGCTCTCGATGGTGCTCGGGGTAGCGGTGGGCGCGCTGGCCGGCATGTGGGGTGGGCCGGTGCGGGCGCTCTTGCTCGGCCTCACGGATTTCGCGCTCGCGCTGCCCCGCGTGGTGCTGCTCTTGCTCCTCGCCGCGTTGTGGCGTCCCAGCGCGGCGCTGGTGGTGGTGGTGCTGGGGCTCACCGGCTGGATGTCGATCGCCCGTCTGGTGCATGGCGAGGTCCGCGCGCTCGCGGTGCGCCCCTTCGTCGAGGGGGCACGCGCGCTCGGTCTGCGGCGCGGGCGGATCCTGTGGCGCCACATCCTGCCCAACGCGCTCACGCCGGTGACCGTCGCCGCGGCGCTCGGGGTGGGGAACGCCATCATGCTCGAGGCGGGCTTGTCGTTCCTGGGGCTCGGCGTTCAGCCGCCCACCCCCTCCTGGGGCAACATGATCGCCTCGGGCCGAGACACGCTGGTCAACGCCCCCTGGGTCGCGACCGCGCCGGGCGTGGTGTTGGTGCTCGTCGTCGTGGCGTGTACACTGCTGGGCGACGCGGTGCGGGATGCGCTCGAGCCGACTATGCGCTCGCCAGCGCCCGGAGCGCGGCCGCTGTGAGCTCGTGCCCGCCGGCGAACGACCGGACGTGGTGGGGGATGCCGTGCTCGGCGAGCCGCGCTCCGATCGCGGTGGCCAGCTTCGCCGTGATGAACTCGTCCCGCTCGCCGTATACGACCGAGAACGTCACGGCCGCGAGCCGCTCGCGCACGGCCCCGAGATCGAGATCGGGCGGGAGCTCGCCGCCCCACAGCACGACCCGATCCACGCGCGACCGGCCCAGGGCGGCCCAGCGGCTCGCCGTGGCCGCCCCCTGGGAGAACCCGAATGCCGTGACCTGCACGGCCGGCCGCTCGACGTCCCGGAACACCTCGGCGTAGAGCGCATCCAGGTAGCGGATGTAATCGTCGATCTCGCTCAGACGGTCCTCGCGCGTCATCCAGCTCGCGCCCACCTTGGCATCGCGGTGCGTCCCACTGCCGAGATAAAAGCGTGACAGGCCTTCCGCCGCGACAATGAGGCGCGCGCTGTCGGCCACGCCGTCGAAGTGTCGGAGGAACCGGCCAGCGAGTTGGCCATAGCCGTGACACACAAACCACACTTCGCGGAGCGCCGGGCCGGGCCGCCCCAAGGTGTAGTAGCGCGCGTTGCGCGTGACGGCGAGGCGATGTTCGTCCATCACGTCACCAGGATGGTCACGATCTCGTGGGCCGTGGCGGCGAACCGCACCGTTTGGCCACGCCCTTCGAGCACCAGCGCCAGGGATTCGCGCTCGTCCGCCCGCACCCGGTGGGCGCTCTTCAAGGCGTCGCCGCTCCCGAAGCGCCACGCGCCGGCGACGTCGCGGTCGGTCGCGTTGTAGCAGCGCAGCACGAGCGGTGACCCGTGCTCGGCGGGCTTCACCGCCGAGACTACGAGCCCCGACCCCTCGAGCGTCACGTCGATCGGAGCCGGCTCGAGCTGCACGGCGTCCCGCAGCCAGAAGCCGCGCACGGGCAGGAACACATCCTCCCAGAGGGACGGCAGCGTGTCTCCCCGCGCCAGCTCCGTCGCCGAGACCGGCACGAGGGCGAGCTCGACCCGGCTCGTGCCGAGGCATTGGGCGAGCGGGGTGGCGCTGGGCCAGCCGGCATGGCCGGGCCGAGTCGGGAGATCGCTGCGCGACAGCTCGCCCACCGCGCGGAGCAGGGTGAACAGCAAGTCGCCGGCGGCGGTCCACTCGTACTCGAAGAACCCGGGGGCGAAGAGCGCCAGCCCGCGGCGGCCGTCCGCCGCGGCGACGAAGCGATGGGCCGGCGCCGTCGCGACGGGGGTTTCCAGGGGATAATCCTGGGGCGCGGTGGCGACAGGGGCGCGCGCGACGGCGCCGAACGCCGTACCGGCGAGGGCGGCGACTCCGGTGACGCCGATGGCACTGCGCGCGCGCAGTCGATGCCACCCCGCCCGATTCTCGATCTCGAGGATGCAGCGTACGATGGCGCTGTCGGCCTGCAGCATCACGACGAGCCGGACTCCGATCCGGCGCCCGATCTCGCAGCGCGCCTCGAGCGCCGCCACGAGGGGCCCGGCCGCGAGCCGGCGGACGGTGACGGGCCCCGCGGCGCGGCGCGTCCGCTCACCGGCTGCGGGACAGTATGTGTAGGTGTCGCCCGCGTCGCCGCCGTCCTCCAGCCGCAGCACGTCGCTGAAGCGCTCGCCCGTACGGCGGTCGTGCAGGGCAAGCGACCCGTCAGTCTCGAGCGCTACTTCGATCCAATGATTGACGAGCGTCCGACCCTGGACGCTCGCGCCCTCGCCCGCGGGGCGCGTCAGCGCCTCCGCGGGGGCGAGCCGGGCGAGTACCACCCCCAGTCCGGGCACGCTTGGGCCCCGCAGGGCGACCCGCACTTGTTCCACTTCGTCCAGATCCGGGTAGTGGCGCGCCGCGTCGAGCCGCTCCGTGGCGATGCGGCGATCGAGCAGCTGCAGGGGGATCGCTCGCCCCTCGGGGCCGCGCAGCGCGAAGGGGCGATAGCCGGGGCCGGCGCGCGGTGCGCGGGTGCCCGGCGGGCCGACCGGCAGGTCGCGGCGGAACAGGGTCACGTCCGTCACCAGGATGCCGCCGCGAGGGCGCGCCGCCGGATTCCAGAGAACGAGCGTCGGCTGCGCGTCGCCCGGGCGCTCGCGCGCGCCGTCGGGATCGTGGCGCACCAGGTCCAGCACGCTGCCGCGCACGATCTCGCTCGCCAGCGCCTCGACCCGGGTCAGGCGCGTATCCATGGTGCGTGCGACGTCGTCGCTTCCGCATCCCGCCAGCGCGTCGTGGAACTGGCACTGGACGAGCGAGCGCCACGCCAGCTCGACGAGCGGCCGCCGGTCCCGGCCGCCGGCCCGGCGGGCGAGCCCCGCGAGCGGTTCCGCGGCGCGCTCCAGCGCGAGTTCGGCCGCGGAGTAGCGGCGCTTGAGCGGCGCGCGCGTCGCGTGCACGCCCTGCAGCGTCCAGGCGTAGCGGTACGACCAGCGCAACTCGCCGGCGAGCGCGGCCGGCCGTGCGCCCTCGGCCGCCGCCTGAAAGAATTCGTCGAGCCGCGACACGCGGAACGCGCTCTCGGGATCGAGCTCCGACAACAGGTCGCGAAGGCGGGACAGTTCGGGGTACGCCGCGTGATGATCGGCGCCGATGAACACCGGGATGTGCTTCCCCGTGGCACGGGCCACGAGGACGCGGCGCACCGGGGCCCAGGCCGCGAACAGCCGATCGCGGTCGGCGGGCAGCGCAGCGCCGATTTCGTAGCCCGCGGGCGGCAAGTGCCACACCAGCACGTCACGCCCATCGAGCCCGCGCCAGCGGTACAGGTCGTGCTCTTGTCCGGGTTCGCCACCGAGGCCGCGCCACACGACGCCGTAGCGGATCCCGAACTCCCGCGCCAGCGAGGGCCACGCCGCCGGGTGGCCGAAGGCGTCGGGGGAGTAGAGCACGTCGAGCCGTCCACCCAGCCGGTCCGCGTCCGCCGCCCCGAGGAGCAGGTTGCGCACCAGGGCTTCGCCCGAGGGGATCTGCTCGTCGGCCAGCACGTACCACGGGCCGACCGCGAGCCGGCCAGTCTTCACGAGCGCTTTCACATCGCTCTCGCGGTCCGGGCGCACCCGCAGGTAGTCCTCCACCACCACCGTCTGGCCGTCCAAGAGAAAACTGCGGTATCCCGGGTCGGCCTGGAGCCGTGCGATGAGATCGTCCACGACGGCCACGAGGCGGGCCTGGAACGCCGCGTGCGGCAGGTACCACTCGCGGTCCCAGTGCGTGTGTGGCACGAGATGAAAGATGAGCCCCGTCATCGCGCGCTAAGCCTAAGGGGCCGACGACGCGTTTTGGAAGGCCCGGCACCGCAACGGGTTGGCGCGGTACGCGCCGACGGCGCGCGCCCGAGCGTCCCGTCTTGCCTCGCACGCGCCCGCGGTGACGCGGCGACTCTGTGACCCGAGCCCGCACAGGAAGGGTATAGAGGTCATCGGCAGGGCGTACCTCGCCGGCGCCCGCCGAGTGGCCCCACGCCATTTGCTGCTCCGTAGCGGCGCGATATGTTGGCTAGGTAGGGCACTCGCTTCGAGGTGTTACCGTGCGCCGTATCACACTCCTCGCTGGCCTCACCCTTGCCGGACTCGCCGCGTGCCACTCCTCGCCCAGCGGCCCCTCAAACGGGCTGGGTGGCATGTGGGGTTGGACGCTGAACAGAAACCCGAGCGGGTCTCGGATTAGTGTTACGCTCTCGACCGCAGGCAATGACGTTAACGGCACGGGGCTAGTCTGCGGCGTGGGCCCCAGCTGCAATCCGGGCCCGGTCACGATCACCGGACAAACCGTGCTCGGGTTCGGACCCTTTAGTCTGACGCTCAAGGGTGCTGGGAGCTACGTGGCCACCTACGCTGGCACGTTTCTGGGCGATGACCAGGTTCAAGGCACCTGGACCGTATCCGGCCAGTCTCACGCCGTCACCCTCAACCGCTGCACGCCAACCAATCTCTGCTGAACGCTGCAGAACGCTCATTTCCGGCCGTGTGTCGCGCCTCTATCGTCCGCCGGTCGTTGCAACACTGTAACAGGTGGGCAACGATCCGGCGGGATCCAGTCGCGTAACGCCTGAAACAGCAAACTGGTGAGCTGCAAAGCACGCGGCCACTGGGGGTGGCGCCGCTCGGGCGCGCGGTGATATTGCAATCCATGATCAAGCGCCTCCTGTTCGCCCTGCCCGCCCTCGCGGGCGCCGCCCTCCTCACGACTCGCCTCGTCCCTGGCCGACAGCCGGACGGCACCACATTGCTTCCCTCGGGCTGGCGTATCCGGCCCGCTGGCCGCCAAGTGGCCGTCGGCACGCTGCCGCTCAACCTCGTCACGCTGTCCGACGGCTCGCTCTTGGTCACGAACAACGGCCACGGCGCGAACGGCCTGATGCGGATCGACCCCGTGACCGCGCGGGTGGTGTGGCAGGCCCCGCTGCGCGCGGCTTGGCTCGGCCTCGCGCGGACCGGAGGCGAGTGGCGCGATACCGTGTGGGCGAGCGGTGGCGGCACGAATCGCGTGTATCGCTTTGTGTGGCAGGGGGGCGCGGGCTGGACGACCGATAGCGCGGTGCTCGCCGACACCAGCGCCCGGTTGTTCGTGGCGGGGGTTACGGTGCTGGCACACCGCGGGCTGGTCGCGGCGGTCGGGAACCTGAGCGACTCGGTCTACCTGCTCGACGCGGCAACGCTCGAGCGCCGCGCCAGCCTCGCCGTCGGGCACCGGCCGTACACGGCCGTCGCCGACTCGAGCCATCTGTACGTGAGCAACTGGGGCGACTCGAGCGTGTCCGTGATCGACCTGGCGTCGGAGCCCCCCAGCGTCCGCGCGTCGCTCTTCGTCGGCCCCCACCCCTCCGCACTCGCACTCCGCGGCTCTGACCTGTTCGTCGCGCTGGCGGGTGCGAACGGCGTGGCGCGCGTCGATCTCACGCGGGGCGAGGTGGTCGAGCAACTCACCGTGGCCCCCGGCCGGCCCGCGCTCGCGGGCAGCGATCCCAACGCGCTCGCCGTGGCGCCCGACGGCCGCGCCCTGTACGTGGCCATGGCGGGGAACAACGCCGTCGCCGTCGTGCGGCTGGGCGCGAAGGCCATGCGGGTCGCCGGGCTCATCCCGGTAGGGTGGTACCCGACGGCGGTGGCCACGTCGCCCGATGGCCGCACCGTGTACGTCGCGAACGGCAAGGGTGCGGGCTCAGGCCCGAACCCCGACGGCACCTACATCGGGAAGGTGATCACCGGTTCCGTCTCGATCATCCCGCGCCCCGACTCGGGGACGCTGGCCCGCTACACCCGGACCGTGGCCGCGCTGCGGCCCCACGCCGGGCGCGGCGCAGCCCAATCGGCGGTGTTGCCCGCGGCCCTCAAGCATGTCGTCTACATCATCCGCGAGAATCGCACGTACGATCAGGTGTTGGGGGACGATCCGCGGGGCAACGGCGACCGCCACCTCGCGATTTTCAACGACTCCGTCACACCCAACGCGCACGCCATCGCGCGCCAGTGGGTGTTGTTCGACAACTTCTACGTAGACGGCGAGGTCTCCGCCGATGGGCACGAATGGTCCGACCGGGCCTTCGCGGGCGACTACAACGAGAAGACGTGGCCCCACATCTACTCGAACCGGCGCCCCTGGGACCTGACGAACGGGGAGGATCTCGTCAACCCGCACGGGACGTACTTGTGGGACGAGGCGCTGAGGCACGGCCGTTGGGTCGTGAACTTCGGTGAGATGACGGCCGAGGCGGACGATCACGACGCGGGCCCGCTCCCGGCCCGCACCAACCTCACGAGCCTGCGGGCCATCACGGTACCGGAGTATCCCGGCTTCTTCCTGGGCATCCGCGACACGACACGGGCGCGGATCTTCGCGGATTCGGTGGCGAGCTGGGACCGGCAGGGCCGCTTCCCCGATCTCGTCATCCTGTGGCTCCCCCGCGACCACACGCTCGGGCGTCGCGCGAACGAGCCGACGCCGCGCGCCATGGTGGCGGACAACGACCTCGCGCTGGGCCAGATCGTGGAGCGGCTGTCGCGCTCCCCGTCCTGGTCCTCGCTCGCAGTATTCGTGCTGGAGGACGACGCGCAGAACGGTCCCGATCACGTGGACGCGCACCGCTCCGTCCTGCTCGCGGCATCGCCCTATGCGCGTCGCGGGGTCGTCGACAGCACGTTCTATACGACGAGTTCCGTGCTGCGGACCATGGAGCTGATCCTCGGGCTCGGGCCGCTCAGCCAGTACGACGCGGTCGCGACCCCGCTCGGGAACGCCTTCGCGGCGCACGTGGACACGACGGCGTTCGCGCCGCTCGCGAACAGCTGGCCGCTCGACGAGCTCAACCCCCACGCCTTCCGTTCCACGATCCCCGGGCCGGCGCTGGCGCGCGCGGACGCCGCCGACGCCGAGGCGCTGAACCGCGAGATTTGGCAGAGCGTGCGGCCGGGCGAGCGGCTGCCGCCGCCGCGCCGGGCCCTACTGCGCGATCGCTAGGTCGCTCACGGCCTGCGGGCGCGTGAGGTGGACGTGGGCGACGCGGCGCCCGCGTGCGAGCAGCGCGCGGATGTCGCCGCGCGCCTGGGCGCGCTTCAGGCGCCCGAAGGTGACGCCCAACTCCGGCACCGGCGCATCCTCCGCGTCATCCGTCGTCACCACCAGGAAGAGCCCCGTGTTCGGCCCCCCCTTGTGCAGCTGGCCGGTGGAGTGGAGGTAGCGCGGCCCAAAGCCCACCGTGGTGGCGCATCCCAGGGCCTGGGCCCATGTTGCGCGGACCGCCTGCAGCCGGGCGGCGATGTCGGGCGTGGGGGGAAGGTAGGCGAGGAACGCAACGTAGTCGCCGGGGCGGGCGGCGCGGCGCAGGGCCGCCGGCGTGAGCGTCGCGAGCGGCTCGTCGGCCCCGCCGTCCGCGCGCGCCAGCTCGGCGCGGGCCAGCGCTTTCGCCTCCTCGACGTCCGGCTGATCGAACGCGTTCACGCCCAGCCGCGTGCACAGTTCCCACGTCGCATACTCCCAGGTGTAGAAGGCGGCGCCCAGGTCGAGCGGCTCAGCCGAGAACTCGGCGACGAGCTCCGTGTCGGCACGCGGCGCGGGCAGCGGGTCGTCGACGACGGGAATGACGCCCCGGCCGTTCTTCCCCGTACTCTCGGCGACGAGCTGCTCGATCCACGCCGCCACGGAGGCGACGGGCGGCGGGGGGCGGAGCCCGAGCTTGTCCCGTCCGGCCAGCGCCGCGGCCGCGATCCGGGCGCCGAGCGCCTTGGCACGCGCCACGTCGACGGCGAGCGCGCGCTCGAGCAGGGCGGGCCCGTCGGCGCCGATCAGCGCCGCCGGCAGCATCCCGACGGACGTGAGCGCGGCGTAGCGCCCGCCCACGCCCGGGGGATGGGGGACCACGGCCCGGAAACCGCGCGCGCGCCCCAGCGCGTCGAGCGGCGTCCCGGGCGCGGTGATGGCGACGAACTGCGACCCCCGGCAACGCGCGGCGAAGTAGTGATAGGCCGCGAGCGTCTCGACGGTCGTGCCCGACTTGCTGCTGATCAGGAACAGCGTGCGGTCGAGGCCCGGGGCTCGCTCGACCGCGAGCACCGCGGCGGGATCGGTGCTGTCGAGGACCGATAAGGAGGCGGTGGTGAAGCTCGTGCGGAGCACCTCGGCGACGAGACTGGAGCCGCCCATGCCGCACACGACTACGCGGGTCAGCCCATCGCGCCGCACGTCGCGGGCGAGGCGCGCCAGCGCATCCCACTGCGCAAGCGACGCGCGGGGCGCGTCGATCCAGCCAGGCTGCTCCATACCGCCGCGAAACTTAACGCACCCTCGCCAGCGTTGCGGTCGCCGGGTAGGTTTCGCGGCACTGTCCCCTTGACACGCCTCAGCCAGCACACCCGGGTCCTGATCGCGATCGCCGTGGGCTCCATCGCGGTGATCCTCGCGGCGTACGCCCTGGTCCCGCCCGACACCGCGGGGCGCGCCCTCGTGGCCGACCTCTCCGTGCTGTGGACCGCGGGGTACGCCTTCGCGTGTGCGGCACTCGCGGCGCGCCGCCATCCCGACCCCTACCAGCGCACCGCATGGGGATGGCTCGGCGCGGGGGCCGCGCTGTTCTTCGTGGGTCAGCTGGTCTGGACCTATTACGCGTTGGTGCGCCGGGTCGAGCCGCCGTACCCCTCATTCGCGGACGTGGGCTACCTCGGGCTGTACGCCTGTTTCCTCGTCGCGTTCGTGGAACTGGTCCGCACGCAGCCGCGGCGCCCGCAGGATCCCGAGCTGGTGCTCGACACGGTGCTCGTGACCCTGACCGCCGGGGTGTTGGCGTACGAGTTCCTGCTCAAGCGCCTGTTCGACGCCGCGGGCGCCGTGGTGCCGCTCCTGACGAGCGTCGCGTGGTCGGTCGCCGGGATCGCCGTGCTGTGGCTGATGCTCGTCGAGCTACTGCACTACACGCGGGTCCCGGTGGCGACCGCGGGCCTCGTGATTCCGGGCCTCGGGGTTCTGTGCCTGACGAACGTCGCGTATGCGGCGGTATCGCTGCGCGGCGGGGTGCGCTCGGGGGGCGTGCTCGCCTTCGGGTGGGATGCGGGGTTCGTGTTGCTCGCGCTCGCGGCCCTCGTGGCGCCGACGCAGAGCCCGTCCGAGGACGCGCGGGTGCCGGCGATTTCGGGCGACACCGCGCGGCTCATCGCCGTGGTCGTGGGGCTCGCCGGGATCGCGGCGATCGCGATCGCCCAGGCGCTGTCGCCCGCGCCCGACGCCGCCGCCGCGTTGCTCGTGGCCGGCGGCGTGGCCGTCATCGGCGTGCGGTTCATCCACGGCCTCCGGGCGGACCGGCGCTACACCGGGCTGCTCGAGAACGAGGTGGCGAGCCAGACGCGCTCGCTCATGGATTCGCTCGCCGCCACGGCCGCGGCGGAGCGCAGCCTGCGGCTCGTGATGGATGCCGTCCCGGACGCGATCCTCGTCGTGGACCGGGAGGGCCGCGTGCTCGACGCGAACGCGCCGGCCGACCGCATGGTGGCGGGAGGCGCGGGGCTCGTGACGGGCCGCTCGATGTTCGAGTTTTTCGATCCCGCGGCCGCGCCGCTCGTGGGCGAGCGGATGGCGGCCGCGTTTCGCGGCGAGGTGCAGCGGTTCGAGGCGCCGGTCGTGCGCGCCGACGGCGGGCGCGGCATCAGCGCGGTGCTGTACGCCCCGGTGCGCGAGCGCAGCACGATCACGCGCCTCCTGGTGCTGGCGCGCGACGTCACCGACCCAAAGCGGACCGAGGCCCAGCTACAGCAGGCGGAGAAGCTCGGGGCTATGGGGCAGCTTG
>DATBBW010000221.1:0-3044 GCA_036270795.1 Gemmatimonadales bacterium
ATCGCCGAGCCGGGCGTCGAGCAGCAGGAACATCCCGTCACCCGATGGGAGGCCGCGCGCGCCGTTCTGGTAGAAGCCGGTCGCGACCTTGAGGACGATATGACGCCCACCGCGTAAGTGCGCGCCTTTCACGTGCCCTTCCGCCTGCTCGGCCGGGAGCTCCATGATGAGCGGCTCGGGGAGGGTCGCCGCGCCGAGGCCGAGGGCCCGGAAGCCGCGCTCCACGGCGGTCAGCGCGGTCGCGCTGGGGATCTTGTCCCGGAACGCCTCGAGCGGGACGACCCGCATGTCAGTCCGTGAACACGCGCTTCAGGCCCCGCTCCGTTTCCGCGAGCGCTTCCTGGAAATGTTGCAGCTCGTCGCCGAACCCGAACCGGAGGTGCTGCGGCAGGCCGAAGTGCTCCCCCGGGACGAGGAGCACGCTGTGCTCCGCGCGCACCTTCTCCACCAAGTCGAGGGCGCTGATAGCGTGGCGGTACTTCACGAGGCAGATCGCCCCGGCAGCGGGCGGCTGCCAGCTGAGGTGTCGCCGAACCGTTTCAGCCACGTGTCGAGGACGGGGTAGTTGGCCTGGAGGATCTTCCGGGTGCGCTCGAGCAGCCGCGGGCGCACCGACGGCTCGAGCGCGACGGCGGCGAGATGATCGCTCGCGCCCGCGGGGCCGATGGTGGTGTAGTCGTGCCGGGCCCACGCCTCGGGTGTGAACGCGACCGGGGCGACGAGCCAGCCGATGCGGAGGCCGGGCAACCCGTAGGCCTTCGACAGCCCGTTCACCACCACCACGCGCTCGTAGCTGCCCCAGAACGAGGGCGTCGGGGGCCCGTCGCGCTCGGCGCCCTGGTACACCTCGTCGGCGAGCAGCCACGCGCCCACCGCCGCGGCGCGCTCCACGATCAGCTTCCGCATCTCGGCCGACAGGATGTGCCCCGTCGGATTATGGGGATTGGTGACGACGACGAGCTTGGTGCCGGGGGCGATGGCGCTGCGCACTTCCTCGGCGAGCGGCTCCCAACCCGCTTCCGGGTGCAGCGCGAAGCTGCGCACCTGGGCCCCGAAGTTCTGGGCGAGCCCCCAGGTCTGCAGGTAATTCGGGAGCATCACCGCGACCGCGTCGCCCGGCTCGATCAGGCGCCAGCACACGGCAAAGTTGGCCTCCGCGCTCCCGGTCGTGACCAGGATCTGGTCCGGCGAGACGCCCGGGTACAGGGCGGCGATGCGGCCGCGCAAGAGCGCGGTGCCGTTCGACTGGCTATAGCCGAGCCGCACGTCGAGGAGCGGCAGCGTCGCCGCCCCAGCGAGCCCGAGCAGCTCCTGGATCGAGAGCGGATGCACCCCCGACTCGGAGAGGTTGTAGCGCACCAGGTTCTCCCAGGTGCTTTGCCAGCGCTCGAGTTCGAACGGGACGAACCGCATGCCGCCTCCCGAGGATTCAGTCGTCGGTCACCAGTAAGCTGAGGTCCTCGGGTCGTTCCAGCCAGTAATCGGGCGCGAGGTCCTCGAGTTGGGTCCGCGCGAACGGGCCCCACAGCACCGCGGCGGTCCGCACCCCGGCGGCGCGACCGCATTCCAGGTCGTGGCGCGAGTCGCCGATGAACACCGCGCCCGTGGCCGGCACGCCCAGCCGGGCGAGCGCCGTCAGCACCGGCTCGGGATGGGGCTTGGGGTGGGTCACCTCATCCGCCCCCACGATCACCACGAACGCGTCCGCGAGGCCCGCGCGCTCGAGGCCGCGGATCGCGCCGCTGCGGGTCTTGCTCGTCACGAGCCCGAGCGTCTTCCCCTGACGCGCGAGCGCGCGCACCGCGTCGGCCACGCCATCGTAGGGGCGGACCATCTCGTCGTGGTGCGCCAGGTTGTACGCGCGGTAGGTCGCCACCATGGCGTCGATCTCGGCGGGGTCGTCGGTGAAGCGGCGGAATTGCACCCACAACGGGGTCCCGAGGCCGTTCATCCAGACGTCGTCCGGGAGCTCCTCGCCGCGGTGGGCGCGCAGGGTGTGGCGGTAGGAGCGCAAGATCAACTCGATCGAGTCGATCAGCGTGCCGTCCAAGTCGAACAGAAAGGTGGAGAATGCCACGCCGGAAGCTAACGTCCGGCGGGCGGGACACCACTCGCGCGCGGCCCCGTCCCCGCCCCGCCGCCCGCGCGGCCGTCAGCGGTGCGCCGGGCGGGGGCGAGGAGCGGGGACGGCCCTCAGCGGGTCAGATGCCGTTCTTGCGCAGGCGAATCGATCCGTTGACGGTCGTGAGTGCGAGCTGGCGGCCGCCGCCGCCGATCGTGCCGCGCAGGCTGCGCCGCCCGAACTTGCCGGTGACGGTGAGGGGGAAGTCGGTCTCGATGTCGCCGTTCACCGTCGCGGCGCGCACGTTGGCGGCGAGCGTGGCTGGCAGGTCGACGGTGATGCCGCCGTTCACGGTCGTGAACTCGAGTCCGGCGCTCGAGGTCGAGCGGCCCATCGCGGCCACGATCGAGCCGTTCACGGTCGTCGCCTCGGCCTCGCCCGACGTGGAGATCCGGATGCCGCCGTTCACCGTCTTCGCCTCGACATCGGACGCGAGGCTCGACGCTTCGACGGCGCCGTTCACCGTATTGCCGCTGAAGCGCACGCCCGCCGGCACGCGCACCGTGAAGTCCACGCGCACGTCATTGTCGTGGGTGCTCATGTGGCCGCCCCCGCCGGGGAGGCATTCGTTTTCGCGCCGCCCGTCGCTCGGGTACACGGCACAGATCGTGACGCCGTCGGCATGCTCGACGACTTGGATCGTCACCTCGTCGGGGTCGCTGCGACGGGCGCTCTTCACGGCGCTCACCTCGACCTGGCCCGAGCCGGCCGTGGCGGTCACGTCGCCGTTCACGCCCCGGATCTCGATCGTCTTGCCGGGGGCGAGCGTGCCCTTCCAATGGAACGCGTTCTGCGCCGCGGCGGTCGCGGCCGGGACCATCAACCCGGCGGCGGCGAGCAGCGGGAACAGCGGGATGCGCGTGGTCATGGCTCGTTGTCCTCGTCGTGGTCGCGGTCGCGGTGGTCTCTGCCCTTGTCGTTG
>DATBBW010000222.1:0-7966 GCA_036270795.1 Gemmatimonadales bacterium
GTGTTCCGCAGCACCGACGGCGGCAAGGTGTGGACGAAGACCCTCTTCGTGAACGACTCGACCGGCCTGCAGAAGCTCGCGTGGGCCCCCGATCATCCGGAGGTGGTACTCGCGACCACCGTGCGTCACTACGTCGCACCCACCCCCCCGGGGCCCCCCCGGCCGCCCGTCGCCGCCGGCGCCAGTGCGGCGGGAGGGGGCGACGGTCCCACCAACACCGCGCTCTACAAGTCCACCGATGAAGGTGTGACCTGGCACGCGCTCACGGGAACCGGCCTGCCGCACCTGATCGGGCGCACGTCGGTGGCCGTGGCGATGAATACCAACGCGCAGCGCATGTTCCTCATCGGCAACTTCGGGTTGTACCGCTCGGACGACGGCGGCGCGACGTGGCGGCAGATGGACGCCGCCGACCACCGCATCGCCAACGGGCAAGGCGGCTACAACTGCGGCGTGTACGTGGATCCCAAGAACCCCGATATCGTCTACACCATCAATACGGCGAGCTACAAGTCCACCGACGGGGGCAACACGTTTACGGGATGGAAGGGTGCGCCCGGCGGCGACGATCCCCAGCAGCTGTGGATCGACCCCACGAATGGGCAGCGCGCCCTCATGGGCGTCGATCAGGGCGCGACGATCACGTTCGATGGCGGTGAGACCTGGAGCTCGTGGTACAATCAGGCCACGGAGCAGGTCTACCACATCGCGGTGGACAATTCCTATCCCTACTGGGTGTACGCCACGCAACAGGACGCGGGCGCGATCCGCGTCCGCAGCCGGGGCAACATGGGCGCGATCACGCCGCTCGACTGGAGTCCGGTGCCCGCCTGGGAGTGGGGCTCCTCGCTTCCCGATCCGCTCGATCCCAACATCGTGTTCTCGAGCGGCAACGGCATCGTCAAGATCACCTACCCCAGCGAACAGTGGATCGATGTCAGCCCCAACGTCGACCCGGCGCTGCGCGGCCGCACCAGCATCTCGCAGCCCCTCGCGTTCGCGCCGTGGAACCAGCACGAGCTGCTGACCGGGTTCCAGTACGTGATGGCGACGACCGACGCCGGCATGCACTGGCGCAAGCTGAGCCCCGACTTGGGCTACGCCAAAGGGGTGACGCCGCCGCCCGACAGCGTCCGCGCCCAGGGAGGTCCCGGCGTGCCGGTCGGTGGCGCCATCCAATCCCTCGCGGCCGCGCCGGTGGGGCGCACGATCTGGGTCGGCACCACCAACGGACTGATCCACCTGACGCGCGACGAGGGCAAGACCTGGGAGGACGTGAGCATTCCCGGCCTCAACGCCCTGACCCGCGCGGACATCCTGGCCATCGACGCGTCCCCTCAGGACGCCGCGACCGCGTACGTGGCCGTGGATCTGCACACGACCGGCGACTTCAAGCCGTACTTCTACCGCACCCGCGACTTTGGCAAGACGTGGACCTTGATCGTGACCGGACTGCCGACGGATCAACCGAGTGGCAGCTTCGCCCGCGTCATCCGCGCGGACCCGAAGCGAGCCGGGCTGCTGTTCGCGGGCACGGAGAGCGGGATGTACGTCTCGTTCGACGACGGCGACGACTGGCAGTCGCTGATGCTCAACCTCCCCAACACGTCGTATCGCGACATCGCGATCCACGGCAACGACGTGATCGTCGGGACCTACGGTCGGAGCATCTACGTGCTCGACGATATCGCGCCGCTGCGCCAGATCACCCCGGCCATTGCCGCCGAGCCGGCCCATCTCTTCGCGCCGAGCGAAGCGATCCGCGTGCGCCGTAACGTGAACTACGACACGCCCTTTCCCCCCGAGGTGCCGCACGCGCTGAATCCCCCGGACGGGGCGATCATCTACTACTACCTGGCGTCGCCGGCGGCCGGCCAAATCACGCTGGACGTGCTCGATGCGACCGGGGCCCTGGTGCGCCACCTCTCGAGCGTCGCGGCCGCGCCCGTGATTGAGGCGGCGCAACCGCCCCATCCGAACTTCTGGGTGGCGATGCCCGAGCCGCTGCCCACGGCGGCCGGCACGCATCGGGTCAACTGGGACCTGCGCTACGACAGTCCGCCAGCCTTCACCCATACGTTCGAGATCAACGCGAACCCGGGCCAGACCCCGGCGTCGCCCGAAGGTCCAATGGCGCCCCCGGGCGTCTACACCGTCCGGCTCACGGTGGCCGGGCAGCGCTACACGCAGACGGTGAGCGTGCGCAACGATCCGCGCTCCCCGGCGAGCGTCGCCGATGTGCGGGCGCAGCACGACCTCCAAATGAAGGTCGTCGCCGGCATCCAGGTCGCGTGGGACGGCTATCACCAGGTCGCGGCGCTGCGTGCCGCGGTAGGAGCCGATACGGCGGCGTCCGGGCCGGCGGAAGTGGTCGCCGCCGCGAAGGCGTTCGATTCGACGCTCGCTGCAGTGGGTGGTACGCCGGAGGGAGGCCGCGGCGGCGGTGGCGGCGGGTTCAGGCGCGGCGGGCCGCCCGCGCCGCCCAACTTCGTCGCCCTGAACGCGACGCTCGTTCGCCTGCTGGGCACGCTCGAGCATGGCGACCTAGCGCCCACCGAGGCCATGCGACGCGGCTACACCGCGGGCTGTACGGAGCTCAAGACCGCGCTGACGACCTGGGCAGCGATCAATACCACCAAGCTCGCGGCGTTCAACGCCGTGCTGGCAAAGAACAACGTGAAACCCGTTGTCGCAGCGTCGCCCGTGCCGACGGACCCGGCGTGTTCATCGTGACGCCGCACGCCGGGCGTCGCTCGCCCGTGCTTCCCTAGCCTGCGACCCCGTATCCCCGCGCCATCGCCGTGGCGGCCAGCACCATCAGGATCACGAGTCCGGCCTGGAGGAAGCTGACGCGGGCGAAGCGCGCCGCGCTCTGGGTGTCGGGGCGCTCGCCGCGGGCGACCACGCGGCGCCAGCGAATCAGGGCGAGCATCGGGCTGACCTCCAACGCGAGGATGAAGGCGAGCAGCGCCATCTTCGCCCAGAAGAGATGGTTATGGAGGTAGTAGGCCGACCCCTTTTCCAACCCGGCGAAGGCACGCACCAGGCCGGTCGTGAGCCACACCGCCGCCGCGATGCCCCACCACGTGTCGGCGTAAAACACGCGCCGCAGCCCCAGGACGTCGAGTTCGCCCTGCAACGCGCGTCCCCGCGCCCAGACGGCGCCGAGCCCGATGCCGAGCGCCAAGAGATGCAAGGCGGAGAAGAGCCAGCGTATCGCCATGGATGCTCCCAGTGGGGTGAAGCCGACCGGCGGCACGGGAAAGTCCGGGGATAAACGTCGCTCCGTGGCAGGCGTCTGGCGAACCGGCAGGATGGGCGGTCGCGCCCCGAGGGCTGACAGGATCCTGACGCACGCGCCGCCTCCTTGGCAGCAGAGCGCCCTTGCCGACCGTTTGAGCGGCCCGTAGGCTCGCTTCCACCGGCACCTCGCGAACTACGTCGGGAACGTGCGGGCGATCACGCCGGACCAAGTGCAACAAATGACGGTGCGGTACCTCGATCCCGCGCGGATGAGCCTCGTGGTCGTGGGGGATCGCAAGGTGATCGACGCCCAGGTGGAGCCGTACCAGCCGAAGACCCCGTAGCGACCGGATCAACGGGCGACCGCCGCGAGCTGGTCCATCAAGCGGGCCTGGCCTGGCGTGATGCGCCGCCGTGCTTCACTGAGGGGGAACCAGGCAGCCCGGTCGACCTCGGGAAAATCCCGCATCCGCCCCGATCGGGGCGGCCACTCCATGGCGAACGTGTTGCTGGGCACGCGGGACGGGTCGCAGTCCCCCGCGACGGCCCACGCGTGGATGATCTTGCCGCTCGACAGCCGCACCGGGGCGAGCGGGACGTAGTCGCCGCGAGCTACACATCCCGTCTCCTCGCGGAACTCCCGTTGGGCCGCCTCCAACGGGTCTTCGCCGTCCGCGATCTCGCCCTTCGGGATGGACCAGGCGCCCAAGTCCTTCTTGGCCCAGAACGGCCCGCCCGGGTGCACTAGCAACACCTCCAGCCCGCCGTCGCCGCGGCGGTACAGCACCAGGCCAGCGCTGCGCTTCGCCATGCACGCCTCTCTTCCCACCCAGCGACCGGGAAACTAACGTCGCCTGATGCGCTTGCAGGAGCTGACGAGCTACTTCGCCCGACTGGAAGCGACCGGGCGCCGGCTCGCGGCGGTTGACACCGTAGCGGAGCTGTTCGATCGGCTACCCGGCGCGGAGCTCGAGCCCGCGGTCTACCTGCTCCAGGGGCAGCTCCGCCCGCCCTACGAGGGCGTGGAGCTCGGCGTGGGGGAGCAGTTGCTCCTCCGGGTGCTCGCGCGGTCGTACGACGCGAGTGAGGCGGACGTCGCCGGGCGCGACCGCCGAGCGGGCGACCTGGGACTCGTGGCCGAGGCGCTCGCGCCGCAGCGGCCATCCCGGCGGCTCACGGTGCGCCAGGCGTATGATGCCTTGCTCGAGATCGCCCACGTCGGCGGGGCCGGCGCCGTGGAGCGGAAGACCCAGCTGCTCATCGCCCTGCTCCGCCGGGCGACGCCGCTCGAGGCGCGCTATGTCGTCCGCGTCGTCCAGGGCCGCCTGCGGCTCGGCATCGGTGACGCAACGGTCCTCGAGGCGACCGCCCTGGGCGCGCTCGGCCACCGGCGCAAGAAGGCGATCGTCGAGGCCGCCTACAACGTGCGCCCCGACCTGGGCGCCATCGTCCGGCTGGCCTACGCCAAGGGGGAGCGGAGCCTCGCGCGCATCGCCCCGCGAGTCGGGATCCCGGTGCGCCCGGCGTTGGCCCAGCGGCTGTCGTCGGCGGAGGCGATCATCAAGCGGCTCGGGACGGTGCACGCCGAGCCCAAGTACGACGGGTTCCGGCTCCAGCTGCACCGCGACGGCGCTCGGGTCTGGGCGTTCTCCCGCCGGCTCGAGAACGTGAGCGCCATGTTCCCCGAGCTCACCGCCGCCGTGCGGCGCCAGCTCCGCGTCCGGCGCGCCATCCTCGAGGGCGAGGCCGTCGTGCACGACCCGAAAACGGGACGCTTCCTGCCGTTTCAGGTGACGATCACGCGCAAGCGCAAACATGGCATCGCCGAGGCGGCCGCCCGGCATCCGCTCCGCCTGTTCGCGTTCGATCTCTTGTACGCGGACGGACGCGACTACCTCCCGCGACCGCAAGCGGAGCGGCACGCGCGGCTCGTCGCCCTGATCCGCGCGACCCCCAACGCGCCCGTGGCCGTCACCGAGGTGCTCGTCACCGACCGGGCGGCAGAGCTCCAGGCCTATTTCGACCGCCTCATTCACCAGGGACTCGAGGGGGTGGTGGCGAAGCGCCCGGACGCGCCGTATCGCGCCGGGGCGCGCGGGTACGACTGGGTCAAGCTGAAGCGGGCCTATCAATCGAAGCTGCGCGATACCGTGGACGTCGTGCTGATCGGCTATCTCGCGGGGCGCGGCCGGCGCGCGGCGCTCGGGATCGGGTCGCTCCTCGCCGCCGTGTACGATCCCCAGGGCGACCGGTTCCGCACCGTCGCCAAGATCGGATCGGGCCCGTCCGAGCAGGAATGGAAGGCGCTGCGCACTCTGCTGGACCACGAGGCCACACGGACGCGGCCCCGGCGGGTCGATTCGCTCATCACGCCCGATGTCTGGGTGGAGCCCCGCTTGGTCGTGGAGGTCCTGGCGGACGAGATCACCCGTTCCCCACTCCACACGTGCGGCAAGACCGACGACGCGCCGGGGTACGCGCTCCGCTTCCCGCGCATGCTCGACGGCGTACGCCGCGACAAGGCGCCGCAAGACGCGACCACGGAGCAGGAGATCCTCCAGCTGTACCGCGCCCAGCGCTAGCCCGATCCCCGCGCCCAGCCGCACTCACGGAGCATGCGCGCTCCGGCCGCGCTTGCCCACGGGAGGCGGGAGACCGAGCTTATGCCGCCCCATGCACGACCCGGTGACGCCGCGTGCCGCCCTCACCCGCCAGCTCGGTCTGGCGTCGGTCACGGCCCTCGTGATCGGGGAAGTGATCGGTGTGGGGATTTTTCTCACGCCCGCGAGCATGGCTCGGTCGCTAGGCTCGCCCTTGTGGCTGCTCGTCGTGTGGCTCGTGATGGGAGCGATGGCGCTGAGCGGGGCGCTGTGTTACGGAGAGTTAGCGGCCCGGTTTCCCGAGGCCGGCGGCGGCTACGTCTACTTGCGCCGAGCGTACGGGCCCGCCGTCGCATTCCTGTATGGGTGGAAGTGCCTCCTCGTCATGGACCCGGGTATCACCGCAGCCTTGGCAGTCGGGCTCGCGGGCTATGTCGGCTATGTGAGACACTTCTCCCCCGTGGAGCTCAAGATCGTGGCGATCGGCGCGATCGTCGCGCTGGCGGTGGTGAGCAGCGCCGGCGTGCGGCTCGGCGCCGGGGTGACGCAAGGGCTGACCGCCTTCAAGCTCGGCGCGCTCGGTCTCATCGCCCTCTTGGCCCTGACGTTGCGCCTCGGGCAATGGTCGAACTTCGTGCCGTTCGTCGCTCAGCGGCCCGGGTCGGATCCCATGCCCGCGGCCCTCGCCCCCGGGCTCATCGGCGCGTTCTTCGCGTTCGGCGGCTGGTGGGAGATCGCGAAGCTCGCCGGTGAGGCCCGCGACCCAGCCCGCACGCTGCCGCGCGCCCTGGCGATCGGGGTGGCCGCAGTCACGGTCGTCTACTTGCTCACGAGCGCCGTCTTCCTCTATCTCGTGCCGCTGGAGCGGGTCAGGTCCGGCGAGGCGTTCGCCGCGCAAGCAGGCGAGGCGTTGTTCGGTCGCGCCGGCGGGCAGGTATTCGCCGTTGTCGTCGTGGTGGCGGTGCTCGGGAGCCTCCTGGCCCTGCTCATGGCGCTGCCGCGGGTGTACTACGCGATGGCGCGCGATGGCACGTTCTTCAAGGCGGTGGCCGCCGTGCACCCTCGCTTCGCGACGCCCGCGCGGGCCATCGCCCTCCAAGCGGCACTCGCGTCGCTGCTCGTGGTACTCGGCACGTTCACCCAGATCCTGGCGTACTTCGTCTTTATCACGGTCCTGTTCGTCGGGATGACCGTGGCCGGGCTCTTCCTGCTACGCCGTCGGGAGGAGGAGGGGGAGGGAGCGAACGCCGGCTATCGCACGCCGGGCTACCCGGTGACGCCTGTGATCTTCCTCTCGCTCGTCGCCGTGCTGCTGTTCTTGCTCGCGGGCCACGCACCCGTGCAAGCGGCGCTCGGCGCGGGCATCGTGGGACTCGGACTTCCCGTATATCTTGTGGCGTTTCGTCGGCGCTCCACCCCCGAACGGACGGCATCTTTGTGACCTGGATTCGCACTATCCCCGTGGCGGACGCGGATGCGAAGCTGCGCCACGCCCTCGAGGCGCAGCGCGCGCTCTACCCGAAGGAATACGCCACGCCGGTGCAACCCACCGCCGACGGGACGTCGGGCATCGTCGCGTCACACAGCCTCATCCCGGACGCACTGTATCACGCCTTCGCCACCTTCGGCGTGCTCATGTCGCCCGAGCTGCCGCTCACGCGCCGGCAACACGAGATGATCACGACGCTCGTATCCGTCACGAACCGATGCCGTTACTGAATCACCTCGCACGCAGAGTTTCTGCGTCGGGTGACGCTCGACCAGGCGCTGGTGACCGCGCTCGAGGACGATTACACCACGGCCCCCATCGCGGAGCAGGAGCGGGTGATGTTGGATTACGTGGTGCAGCTGACGCGCGACGCCACGTGCATCGGGCCGGCTCATCATACCCGGCTGCGCGCGGCGGGCTTTGATGACCGGGCGATCCTGCAGATCACCCTGATCGCCGCCTGGTTCAACTACATCAACCGCGTGGCGGACGCGCTGGGCGTGGGCCGGGACTAGCCGAAGATGCGCGTCGCGATGCCGGCAATGGTACCGAGCAGGGCGACGGCCGCGTAGGTAGCGGTCGCAATCCTCCACGAGATCGTCTTGCCGATGACGGCCAGCGAAGAGACGCTATA
>DATBBW010000223.1:0-2073 GCA_036270795.1 Gemmatimonadales bacterium
GCTGGGCGCCGCGCTCGGCTGCGCGGCGCTCGTCGCCTGCGGCTCCGCGGCGCCCAGCGGCTTCACCCTCCTCTTCCTCGGTCGCTCCCCGGCGGCCGTCACGGGCGGCCTCTCCTGGGCTCCCGACCCCGAGCACAGCCAACTCGTCGCCTTCGACCGCGAGCTCCATCTCGCGAAACGGCTCGCGCCGTCCGGACTCACAACGCCCGTGGCCGTGACGCCCCTGGGTCGGGGCGAGCTGCTCGTCACCGAGCGCACCGGCGAAGGCGTAGTGCTCGACACGACCGGGCGGATGCTGCGCGAGTGGCCCGGCCCCGACGCGGCGTCGCTCTACGCCGCGGGTGGCGGGCGGATCGTCGCAGTGCGCTCGCCCTATTACGTGCCCGAGCTCAGCGCCCCCGAGCCCGACACCGCGCCGCTCGTGCGCGTGCTCGACACGCTGGGGCGCCCGGTGGCAGGGCTGGCGGCGATTCACGTGCCCCCCGTGCCGTTCCTCACCCACCTGGTGAACGCCGGCGCCGTGGCGCTCGGGCCCGACGGCTCCGTCTACTACGCCCCGCTGGTGCGCGACGAGATCCGCAAGTACGCACCGAGCGGCGCACTCCGCTGGACCAGCACGCGAGGGCTCATCCCCCGGGAAGCGGAGCCCGTGTACTTGCCGGCGCGGGGGCGCGAGCTCCCGGTGCGCCGCGCGCTCGTCAACCTGGCGCTCGCCCTCGGCCCCGACGGCCGGCTCTACGCGCTCGGGGCGGACGACTCCGCGGCCACCCGGCTGCGCCTCGACGTGCTGGACACGGCGCGCGGCGCCATCCTCGCGACGCGCCATCTCGGGCCGCACGAGACGGCCGTGGCGCTTCGGGACGGCGCGACGCTCGCGACGTTCGACGCCGACTCGCTCGTCGCGGCGGCGGCCGCCGCCGCTCGGCCGGCGCGCGCGCCGTTCGCGCCGGCGTTCGCGCTCCCCGACCTGCACGGCGACACCGTCACTCTGGCCCGCTTCGCCGGCCGGGTGACGCTCGTCAACTTCTGGGCATCGTGGTGCGACCCCTGCCGCGAGGAGTTCCCGCTCATGGCGGCGCTGTATCACGAGTTCGGCCGTCGGGATTTCGAGATCGCGGCGATCTCGGACGACCTGGACCGCGGCAAGATGCGCGCGTTCGTCGATCGGTTCGGCCCGCCGTTCCCCATCCTCGTGGGCGGTGGGCGGATGAAGGGGACCTACCACTATCGCGGGCTGCCGTATTCGGTGCTGCTCGACCGTCACGGTGCCATGATCGAGCGCATTTTTGGTTTCGGCGGCCCGGCCGAGTTCCGGCGGCTACACGAGACTATTGCAAAGGAGATAGCCGGGCCCTAGCCTTCACCCGTGCCACCCCCGTCCACCTCCGCGCCGCCACTCCCGCTCATCATCGACACCGATCCCGGCATCGACGACATGCTGGCGCTGTTCTTGGCGCTCGGGTCGCCGGAGCTCGACGTGCGCGGCATCACGGTCTCCTACGGCAACACGCTCGTGGAGAACGCCTACCGCAACACCGTCGCGATCCTGCGACGGGCGGGGAAACGCACCACGCTGGGCGTAGGGGCGCGGCGCCCGCTCACGCGGCCGCTCGCGGTGGCGCGCGACACACATGGCGACTCGGGGCTCGGCTACGCCGAGCTGCCGCCAGCCGGGGTGATCCTCGACTTCGTGAAGTCGTTGGAACGGCTGCTCGCCGAGCAGCCCCATCCGGTGACGCTCGTGACGCTCGGGCCGCTCACCAGTCTCGCATTGGCGCTGCGCAGCGATGCGGCGCTGGTACGCGCCAAGGTGGCGCGCCACATCGCGATGGTCGGCAACATCGCCGCGCCCGGCAACACCACGCGCTACTCCGAGTTCAACGCCTGGTGCGATCCCGAGGCGCTGGACATCGTGCTGCGCGCCGAACTGCCGACGGAGATGGTGGGGCTCGACGTCACGCGCCAGATGGTGCTCGCGCCGCAGGAGCTGACGCGGCTGGCCCAGGCCGGCGCGCCGCAGGCGCGCTGGATCCAGGACGCGCTCCGGTTCTACGTCGAGTTCCACAAGCGCGC
>DATBBW010000224.1:0-18967 GCA_036270795.1 Gemmatimonadales bacterium
CAACACCTCCCAGCTGCCGTACGGCACCGGCGCCACCTCGGCCGCGGGTGGCGCCTCGCCCGGCGCCTTGTCGCGCGGATAGCGCAGTGCGAAGGGGCCGTCCGTGTGCCCCAGCGCACACCGCAACAGCCCGATCAGCTCGGCCCCATCCTTGGGCGCGGTCACCGTCATGTGGGGCACCGCGAGCAGGTACGCGATGTCGTACAGCCCCATGTGGGTCTGACCGTCCTCGCCCACCATCCCGGCGCGGTCGAGCGCGAAGATCACGGGGAGCCGCTGGATCGCGACGTCGTGGATGATGCTGTCGTATGCGCGCTGCAGGAACGTCGAGTAAATCGCCAGCACGGGCCGGATGCCTTGGGTGGCGAGCCCCGCGGCGAACGTCGTGGCGTGCGCCTCAGCGATCCCCACGTCGAAGAAGCGGTCGGGCCACTTCTTCTGGAAGATGTTGGTGCCCGTGCCCGACGGCATCGCGGCGGTGATCGCCACGAGACTGGAATACTCGGCCGCGAGCTGGGTGATCGCCTCGCCGAAGATCTTGGTCCACGCCGGCGCCCCGGGACTCACGGGCTTCAACTTGCCCGTCACCGGGTCGTAGGGCGCGCGCGCATGATACTTCTCCGTGTCCGGCTCGGGCAGCGGGAAGCCCTTCCCCTTCTCGGTGATCACATGCACCACCCGGGGCCCCTTGAGCGTCTTCACCACCTCGAAGGCCTGCACCATCTGGGCGATGTTGTGGCCGTCAATCGGGCCGAAGTAGCGGAACCCGAGCTCCTCGAACAGCATCCCCGGCGACCACAGGTTCTTGATGCTCTCCTCCAGCGTGCGCGCGAAGTCGACCAGCTTCTGGCCGCCCACGAGATGCGACACGGATTGGATCAGCCCCTTCACGCGCTCGCGGATGCGGACGGTCATCGGACTCGCGATGATGGAGCCGAGATAGCGGTTGATGGCGCCGACATTCGGGGCGATCGACATGCCGTTGTCGTTCAGCACCATGATGATGTCGCGGCCCGAGTGGCCCGCGTTGTTCATCGCCTCGTAGGGCAGCCCGCACGTCAAGGCGCCGTCGCCCACCACTGCCACGACCTTGAACCGCTCGCCCTGCAGGTCGCGCGCCGCGGCCATACCGTAGGCGGCCGACAGGCCCGTCCCCGCGTGGCCGGCGCCGAACTGGTCGTGCACGCTCTCGCTACGCCGCAAGAACCCCGACAGGCCCTCGGCTTGGCGCAGCGTGGGCAGTCGCTCGTTGCGCCCGGTGAGGATCTTCCAGGGGTAGCCCTGGTGCCCCACATCCCAGACGATCCGGTCGGTGGGCGAGTCGAAGCAGTAACACAGCGCCACGGTGAGCTCCACCACCCCGAGGCCGGCGCCGATGTGACCCCCGGTCTGGGACACCACGTCGATCAGCCGTCGCCGCACTTCGTCGGCCAACGGCTGCAGCTCCTCTTTGGCGAGCTGCTTCACGTCCTCGGGTCCGCGGATCCGCTCGAGCAGGGCCATCTCAGTTGCGTCGTCTCCCAAGGGTCTCGGAGTCCGCTTCGGTACCGTAGGGAGAAGCTAACCCGATTTGCGGCAACCGGTCTACCGGCCGCCTCCCGGGAGGAGCAGCAGCACCCGGTCGCCGGCTCCCCGCGTGCGGACCGGGACCGCGCGTCCGTCGGCATCGCGCACGACGGGGACCGCCGCGCCCCTCATCGCCTCCACCACGAGCGACTGCCCTGGGGGAATCGCTGACCGCCGCGTATGCGCGAGCACGATCACGGGCCGAGCGCCAGGGCGCTCCCGCAGCTCGGGATGCAGCCGTGCGCGCCCCCGCCAGAACCCGGCCAGGGCGCCCACCGTGCCGATCCACGTGTCGGTCCGCTGGACCGCGGCGATCAGGCGGCGCTCGGTGTCGAGCTTGTAGGTGGTGTCGGTGGGGTGAATCAGCAGGCAGGAGATCGCGTTGTTCTCCGCGTTGGCGCGGATGACGTCCAACCAGGTGCGCAGGGATTCATCTTCCGTGGCGGCGGTCAGAAAGTTTCGGATGTCCAGCTCCCCACGCGAATCGTCGAGCGTCACGGGGACCTCCACGATGTTGCTGTGCGGGCTGCCCAACGCGCGCTGGCGAAACCCGAAGAACGGAAAGTTGGTCAGCACCCACTGCGCCGACACGCTGGAATCGAACCGGTAGTCGGATTCGTCCAGTACCCGCAGGAGATCGCTCGGGAAGCGCAGATAGCCGGCGCGAAAGCCCTCGGTCTGCTGGTGGAGGTCGCGGTCGAGGAGCTGCTTGCTGACGCGCACCTCCCCAAAAATGGATGGCCGACTCGGATCGTAGTCGCGTTGGGTCACGCTGGCGGAGCCCACCGGGAACTTGTCAAACGCCTGCGCATGGCTCACGGAATGCGAGCCCACCTCGAACCCCAGCGCGCGGACCTGGCGAATCCAGGACACGCGGTCCGCCGTGTAGTAGCCGATATCCGTGGAATCGCTGAAGTACTTGGTCGTGACAAAGAAGGTGCTGCGCACGCCCAGGGCCGCCTCCATCTTCGCGAAGACGAGCGAGTTGTGGAACGACTCCTGGGCGTCGACATCGTGCGAGAGACACAACGCCGTCTGCTGCCCGTCGGGGACGGTGTGCAGCAGCAGAAAGGGGTGCACACGGTCCTCGTACAGGGCGCGCACCAACAGGCGGAACACGTCCCCGGACGGCTCGAACCAGTTGATCCAGTGGCGCGCGGCCTCGAAGGAGCGGGCCAATTGCGGAATGAGGGTGGTCTCCTTAAACCCCAGGCCCAGCGCGTAGGCCCAGCCCCGCCCGTACGCGTTGACGGTCGCGGCGGCCGTGCCGTTCTCGTAGCGCGCCAGCACCGTCGTGGGGGGATCGACCACGTATTCCGTCGACCAGATCGTCTCGCGATACAGCGTCGGGTCGCCGAGCGAGATGGTGCGCTCCTCGGGCCGGTTCACGTAGCGCAGCGCCGGATCCGGTAAGGTGTCGAAGCGGAGCCGGAAGTTGGTGCGACTGGGGGTGGCGTGGGTGAGCCCGAACAGCGGGAAAAAGGTGCTGCCTTGGACCTGCGTGGCCAAGACGACGCCCCCCCGCTCCACATAGGCGTACAGTGCCTCGCGCTCGCCGGCCGTTAACAGGCTGTTCGCCAGAATGCCGCCAATCACCACCAGGGGCCGCCGCACCGCTTGCGCCACACTGCGCGTCGCCAGAAAGGGGATGCCGACGAGCTCGAGGCAGTCGTGCACTGCCAGCTGCTCTTGGCGCGCGTCGGTACTGACCCCCACGTCGAGCACGGCGACGCCCCACTGCGACGGGAGGGCCGACTGGCCCCCGCAGCGGGGGCTGCTCGCGAGGAGCAGGAGCGTCCCGGCGATGAGCGCCCGCGTCATCGCCAGATCTGCTGCGCCAGCGAGTCCCCGCTCAAGGCCCGCGCCACGAGCACCCACCACGCGGACCCGGCGACACTCGGCGCGTCGGTCATCTCGTACGGCACCTCCATCGACGCGTAGCGCACGCCGCCCTGTCGCTCCTGGAGCGGTCGCAGTCCCTGGACGACCTGGCGCGCCCGCACCGGTTGCCCCGCGCGCAGGTACGCGAGCGCCACTTGGAGCGACCCCTCGGACCACACCAGCGGGAGCTCCCCCCACTCCCGTCGCGGGGCGGACGGGAAGAAGAAGCGCCCGACGGCCGAGTCTTCATAGACTGGGCGGTCCGCATAGGGCCGATATCCCCGCACGGTGCCGCTGCGGCTCGAGTAGAAACGCTGCAGCGCCGCGAGGGCCCGGCCCGCTCGCTCAGGTTGGCCGCGCGCGACCAGGAAGAGCACGCCCAACGCGGCGCAGTCCAGGGCCTTGGCGTCGTCCCGAGCGCCGTCGCTCGCGAATCCCTCGCTGAACTGGCCCAACGCGTCGTTCCACGCCGATTCGAGCAGTCGGTGCCCGATCGCCTCGGTGGCCTCGCGCCAGCGCGCCTCCCCCGTCACCGCCGCCAGTTCGCGCAAGAAAAACCACGCGGCGATGTTGTTCTCCGTGCTGATCCCCAACGCGGGCCCATCGTGGTAGCGCTCGACCACGGTTTTCGCGCCGGGATCGTAGGCGAGCGTGAGCGTGCCATATCCCAAACGCACCAGGCCGTCGCGCGCATCGTTCGAATCCTTCACTTGCAGCGACACGAGATAGGTCGCGATGCGCTGGGCCGCTTCCCGGAAGAACGCCCGCTCGCGGATAGTGACCGCGTTGCCAGAGCGGACCGGGACGTGCGCCAAGTAGAAGCTCAAGGCATACCCGACCCAGCTCAACGCCCCCGCGCGGACCAGGGCGCTCTCGTGATCGTCCTCGGTGGGCCAATTGTTGGCGGTGTTGTAGGCGAACCACAGGCTGCCATCCGGTCGGACCAAGCGAGCCAGCGCATGCAGGGTGAAGGCGGCCCGGTCGCGATCGCCCGTCACGAGGAAGACCAAGGCCGCCACGGCATTGTCGTAGATGGCCGAGCGGTGGAAGCCGCCCGGAAATTTCTGGGGCGAAAGAGCGTAGCTGACGACCAGCCCGCGCCGCGTCGCGTCGGGTTCGGGCACGACGCGGTTCGGCGTCAGTTGTCGCGCGAGCCAGGTTTGCGCGGCGCTCACCCCCGTGCCCTGCCCTCGAGCGGGCGAGGCCGCTTCCTGCGCCGCCAACGGCGCTGCAAGGAACCCGTGCCCGAGCGTCAGCACCAGGGAGCTCGCTGCCCAACGCAACCGCCGAGCCGGGGTGCGGGGCGAGGGGCTCAGCCTGGGTCGGCGGAACGCGCGGCTCGCGCCGGGGACGCGAACATCCTCGACGCAACCCGAATCTGGTAGTCGACCGTGCGGACTCGTTCGGGCGAACGTGACCATAGGGGTGCCCCTCGCGCCGGCGATGCCCCGGTGCCTCGATTGGTGCCGAGCGCCCGTAATCTAGTGCGACGCCGCACCCCTTCGAGCACCCCGACGGCGCTCCGGCCCCGCCCATGCAGTCAAGACGGGAAGCCTCGGCCGCTGGCTCGGGCCTGGGAGCCTCGACAAGACCCCGGGGAGTCCTTTCACTGTCGCCTGTGGGGCGGCGCGCTTCCATTTGCGCGAGAGGGCGGGTGCTCCCTACTGTATACCGTGACCCACGCTGGGCTCCACCTCCGACCTGCCCCTCCGGCCCGGGCGTCGCACCCCGGCGCACGCCAGACGGCTGGACGTGGGGCGGAGCAGCAAGGGGGAGCGAGCACGTGACCGGGAGCGTTCGAGCAGCCCGTGCGTGTGCGCTGCTGTCGGCCGCGCTCGTGCGACCGCTCGTGGCCCAGCTGCCCGAAGCTGACGACGCGTTCCGGCACGGCAACCGCGCGGCGGCGCGCGTCGCCTACGAGCGGGTGCTCGCGACCGACTCGCTGAACGTGCAGGCGCTGCACCGGCTGGCGATCCTCGACAGCTGGGACGGCCGGTTCGACCGTTCCTTGGCCCGGTTCACGCGGGTGCGCGCCCTCGCGCCGCACGACGCGGATATCATGGTCTCCGAGGCCGCAGCGCTCGCCTTCGCCCACCAATATCGCAGGGCCGAAGCCCTGTACGATTCCGTCCTGGCGCCATCGCCGCGGCGCGCGGACGCACTCGCGGGACGAGCGCGCGTCGTCGCCTGGAGCGGCGATCTCAACCGGGCCGACCAGCTCTGGCGGGGAGCGCTCGAGGTGCATCCCAACGATCCTGAGCTCTTGATCGGGCTGGCGCAGACCCTCTACTGGGGAGGCCACAGCGCCCTGGCCCAGAGCTACGCGGCGCGGGCCCGGGCGCTCGCCCCCGCCGACCCCACGGCGCTCGAGCTTGACCGGACGCTGCGCGCCGCGCTGCGGCCCGAGGTCGAAACAGAAGTGGACGGGGCTGGGGATAACGAAGACAACGACTTCGTCTCGCAAGAGGCCTCGCTCACCACGTCGCTCGGGGGAGACCGGCGCGCCGCGTTGCACGCGGGGTGGCGCCATGCCACCCTGGGCCCGAGCCGCGGGTTGAGCTACGGCGCAGGCGGATCCGTGAGCATGAGCCTGGGCCCCGAGGTTGGAGCGCGCATGGGTCTGGGTGTGCGGCGATTGGAGCCGGGCACCGGACCACCCCGGACGCCGCTTACCGGTGAGCTCGGCTTGAGCATTCGGCCGGCGCGTTACACCACGGCGAGCCTCGACTACAGCCGATTCGCGTTCGACGAGACGGCGTTCCTGATCGAGCGCGGCTTCGTGATCGACGCCCTCGACCTGAACGTCGATGTTTCCCCGGCGGGCGGCTGGTCGGTATCGGGCGGCGGAGGCGGGGCCTGGGTCTCCGACGGCAATAGCCGCTACTCCGCCTTCGCCACCGTGCTCGCGCCCGTCCTGCCTGGCTTGCAAGTCGGACCCGTCGCGCGGATCATGGGGTTCCGCTCCAACCCGCTGGATGGCTACTTCGCCCCGGACCGCTTCTCGGTGATCGAGGCCCGCGTGGTGTACGCGGGACAGCGCGCCGGCTGGGGCGTGCGCGCCGACGCGGGGCTCGGCTCGCAACAGGTGGTCTCGGGCGCCGCCCACCAGCGGGAGTGGCACGTGGGGCTGACCCTGTCGCACAGTTGGGGCGAGCGCAACGAGCTCGCGCTCATCGGCACGATCACCAATAGTGCTGCCGCGACGTCGACCGCGGGCCTCCGCAGCGACGCCTTCCGCTTCCGCGCCTTGAACCTCCGACTCACACAAGGGTTGTGAGGTTCGCACCGCCTCAGCCGGCGACGCGTGGGGAGTTCGGCGACGCCGCCAGCGCGGGCGCTCGATCTGTCCCTTGCCTGGCGCGACCACGGCCGTCGCGTCTTCAAGCAGACAGCGGACGCTCGCGGCCAGCCCGACGGCCCGGAACGGGACACACACGGTAGTCGTGGCGCTTCCTGGGTTCGCGGGCGTGCGCTCCGCACAACCCACTGGCGGCTGGACGCGAACGCTCAAGGAGTACGCCCCATGAATAGGACGCTCAATCCGTGGTTCGCCATTGCAGTGCTGGGTTTCATCGCGCACGCGATCCTGCGGTCGGCCGGGGCTGACCTGCCGTGGCTCCTGGGGTTCCTGGTCCTGTGTTGGGGCTTCGCGGGGCTTCACATCATCAACGAGTGGGAACGCCGCCCCGTGCTCCGGCTGGGCCGCTATGTGCGCACGGCCGGCCCCGGGCCGGTCTGGATTGAGCCGCTCGTTCACGCCGTGCTGCCGGCCATCTCGATTCAGGACGTCTCGCGGTCGGTGACCGTCGAGAACGTACAAACGCACGACAACGTGCGCGTCACCATCATCGCCGTCTTAACCACGCGCATTGCGTCCGCCAACGTGCGTCAGGCCGTGCTCGCTGTGAAAGGCGTGGCTGACGCGACGCTGCAGCGGGCCCAGGCCACGCTGGTCGAGGTCGGCGCGGCGTCCGTGCTCGACGATCTCCTG
Organism: Gemmatimonadales bacterium; assembly: GCA_036270795.1. Lineage (GTDB taxonomy): Bacteria > Gemmatimonadota > Gemmatimonadetes > Gemmatimonadales > GWC2-71-9 > AG41. Next base: position 7,439 of record DATBBW010000224.1, read on the forward strand.
GCCCGCCGCGACGCCATTACGTCCAAGGTCAAGACTGCCCTCGAGGCGAAGGTGTCGCCCTGGGGTGTGGACGTGGTCGCGGTGGAGATCAAGGACTTCAAGATCGCCGATCCTGACGTCGAGCGTGCGATCGCCCTGAAGGCCCGGGCCGAGAAGGAGGCTCAGGCCGAGCTGAAGCGGGCCGAGTTGCAGGGGGAAATCGTCGCGAGACTGAACGAGGCTGCCACCCACCTGACGGTCGATGGCTGGCGTCTCAAGGCATTCGAGACCCTTACCGAGCTCACGCGATCAGCCCAGAACAATACCGTGCTGATTCCAACGCACGTGCTCGACATGCTCGGAGCTGCCCTGCCGGGCGGCACGGGCCCCGGCACGGCTCGCGCTTAGCCGACTCCCTCGTCCCCGTCGGCGGACAGCAAGTCCGGCGTCGGAGCGAACCAGCGGCGCGTTGGTCCACGAGGACCCCGCACCCGCACCCGCGGCTCGTGGCGCGGGTGTCTCGCGGTCACCCAACCTCCGCGCCCTGTTGCGCCGCGCGCTCGAGCGCGGCGGCGAGGGGCTCCAGGTCCCAGGCTGCATCGTGGCGGATGCCGTTCACGAAAAAGGTCGGCGTACCGTTCACGCCGCTCCGCACCCCGCTCGAGAAATCCTCCCGCACCCGCGGCTCGTAGGTGTGGGCCGCGAGGTCCCGGGCGACCCGGGAGGCGTCGAGCCCCAGCTCCTGGGCGTACTCGACGAGCTGGTCGTCCTCCAGGGCAAACTGGCGCTCGAACAGGCGGTCGTGCATCTCCCAGAACTTGCCCTGCGCCCCGGCCGCTTCAGCGGCCTCGGCGGCATGCTCGGCGTGGGCGTGCACCTGGGTCAGCGGGAAATGGCGGAACACAAACCGCAGTCGCGCACCCATCCGGCGCTGCAGCTCCTTGACGATCGGGTAGGCTTGGCGACAGTGGGGACACTCGAAGTCGCCGTACTCGACGAGCGTCACCGGCGCCTGGGCGGCGCCGAGCGCGTGATCCGCCGCGCCCACGGGCACCGCCAGCACGACCCGGTCGCGGCGCTTCGTCACGGCGCACCGGCCTTCAGGTTGAGCGCCGCGAGCGCGCGCAGGATCCCGTCGGCACCGGGGTTCACGGCGATGGGCGACACGTAGCGCCAGCGGATGATGCCCTCCGGGTCAATCACGAACAGGGCGCGGTCGCTCGTGCCGTCGGCGCCCCGGTACACCCCATAGCGCTGCGCCACGGCGCCCTTGGGCTCGAAGTCGGCGAGCAGCGGGAAATGCAATCGGCGATTCTCCGCGAACGCCTGGTGGCACCACACCCCGTCGACCGAGATGCCGAGCAGCGCGGCATCGTAGCGCGCGAACTCGGGCAGCACCTCGTTGTACAACGCCATTTGGTCGCCGCACACCGGACTCCAGTCCGCCGGATAAAAGGCGAGGATGACCGGCCGCCCGCGCAGGTCGCGCAGGGACACGGTCTGATCGGGTGTCCGGTGGAGGGTGAAGTCCGGCGCTCGGGTCCCCGGCAGCGCGAGCTGTTCGCTCGCCCGGGCGGTGGCATAGGGCATCGTGGTTCGCTCCCTTCGCTCCTCGGTCACGTGCACGTGGTCCCGTTAGGAACGGCCGCGGGCCGCGCCGGGGTTCCGGCGACCTGCCCGACGGCTACCGCGACCGGGTCACGATATAGTGCGCCAGCTCGGCGAGCGTCGGCGAGACGACGCCGGCCTGCCGCAGCCGTTCCACGGCGCGCGCCGCGAGCCGTTCGGCTTCGGCCCGCGCGCTCCCCACGTCCTGCAGCGTGATGAAGGTGGACTTGGCGCGCGCCGCGTCCTTGCCGGCCGTCTTCCCGAGCTGGGCGGAGGTGGCGGTGGCGTCGAGGACGTCGTCGTAGATCTGAAAGGCCAGGCCGCCGTCGGCGCCGTACTCGCGCAACGCCTCGCACACCGCCGGCGGCGCGCCCGCCGCCAGGCCGCCAATCACGCACGCGGCGGCGATCAGCGCGCCGGTCTTCTTGCGGTGCATGTCCTCCAACTCCGCGACCCCGAGCCCGCGCCCCTCCGCCTCGAGGTCGAGCACTTGGCCCCCGATCATCCCCCCCGCCCCCGCGGCGCGAAACAGCTCCAGCGCGATGGCGCGACAGCGCTCGGGCTCGAGCCCCAGCGCGTCGCATCCGGCGACGAGCACGCGCGCGGCGAGCGCCACCATGTGGTAGCCCGCGATGGTGGCGGCCGGCACGTCGAACGCGCGATGGGTGGTGGCCCGGCCGCGCCGTAACGCGTCGTCGTCCATGCACGGGAGGTCGTCGTGCACCAGGGAGTAGGCGTGCACCACCTCGAGCGCCGCCGCGAGCTCCGCGATTCCCGGCGCGACGCCACCCGCCGCCTCGTAGCACGCGAACACGAGCGTCGGCCGCAGCCGCTTCCCGGGCGAGAGCACGCTGTAGCGGATCGCCGGCGACGCCTCCGCAGCCCAGCGCTCGAGCACCGCGTCCACCCGGGCGCGGGCGTCCTCGAGATAGACCGCGAGCCCGCGGCTAGCCGTCGAAGTCTTCAATGCGGAACTTGCCGGCCTGATCGGCGAGCACTTGCTTCACCTTCGCCTCGGCGCCCGTGAGTCGCTCCCGCGCCGCTCGCAACCGCTCCACGCCCTCCTCGAACAGCTTCAGGGCATCGTCCAGGTCGAGCTCCTGGCCTTCGAGCCGGCGCACGATCTCCTCCAGGCGCTCGAGCTCGGCGCTGAAGCTCGAGGGCTCGCGCGGCGCCGGCATCAGGACTCGCCCACGCGCGCGGCCACCTCGCCATCGGTGACGCGCAATCGGAAGGCGAGCCCCGGCGTCAGCTGGGCCACCCGCTTCAGCACGCGCCCCCGCGCGTCGCGCGCCAGGGCGTAACCGCGCTCGAGGATCTTCAACGGTGACAGCGCATCGAGCCGGCCGCTCGCCGCCGCCAGCGTGTGGCGCTGCCGCTCGAGTCGGCGCTCGATGGCGGTGGCGAGCCGCCCGAGGGTGCGCTCCAGCCGCTCGGCCACGCGGCCGGACCGGCTGGCGAGCCCGCGCGCGAGGCGCACCCCGAGGTGCGCGAGCTCACCGCGCACCTCGGCTTGGTCGGGGGTCGCGGCCTCCGCGGCGGCGGACGGCGTAGGCGCCCGGAGATCCGCCACCAGGTCGCATAGCGTGATGTCGGTCTCGTGCCCTACCGCGGAGATCACGGGGACCGGCACGGCGGCCACGGCCCGGGCGACGCGCTCGTGGTTGAAGGTCCAGAGGTCCTCGCGCGACCCCCCGCCCCGCCCGATGATGGCGAGGTCGAGCCCGTCGAGCCGGCCGAGCAGCGCCAGCGCTCGGCAGATCGCCTCCTCCGCGCCGTCGCCCTGCACCCGGGTGGGGATCACGAGCAGCTCCGCCACGGGCCAGCGGCGCCCGGCGACGGCGATGATGTCCTGCAGCGCCGCGCCATCGCGGCTCGTGACGACCGCGATGCGGCGTGGATAGCGCGGCAGCGGCCGCTTGCGCTCCGGGGCGAGGAGTCCGTCGCGGGTGAGCGCGGCCTTGGCTCGCTCGAACGCGATCTGCCACAGGCCGCCCGCTTCCGTCGACAACAGCTCGCCCACTGTGAGCCGGAAGTCCCCCTTCTCCTCCCACACCGTGGGGCGCGCGAACACGAATACCTGCATCCCGTCCGTCGGCGCCACCGGGAGCCGGCGGTTCTCCTTCTGAAACATCACGCAGCGGATCTGGGCGGTCTTGTCGCGTAGCGTGAAATACCAGTGGCCGCTCTGCCAGGCCTTGAACCCCGAGACCTCGCCGCGCACCCAGAGCGGGAGCAGCCCCGCCTCGACCACGGCCCGGGCCCGGCGCGTCAGCGCGCTCACCGTCCAGGCGCCCTCCGGCGCGACGGCCGCGAAGAGATCTAGGCCCGGGCCCATTGCCGCGCCGCCTGGACGGTGTTGTACAAGAGCATGGTGATGGTCATGGGCCCGACGCCTCCCGGGACGGGCGTGATCGCGCCGGCGGTGTGCTTCGCCTCGGCAAACTGCACGTCGCCCACCAGGCGGTAGCCCTTCTTGGTGGTGGGATCCTCCACGCGGTTCACGCCGACGTCGACCACGACCGCGCCCGGCTTGATCATGTCGCCCGTGACGAACTCCGGCTTGCCGATGGCGACGATGAGGATGTCGGCGAGCCGCGTCACCGCCTTGAGATCATGCGTGCGGGAGTGGCACACCGTGACGGTGGCGTTCCCGCCGGGGCCGTCCTGGAGCAACAGCGCCGCCATCGGACGCCCCACGATCACGGAGCGCCCCACGATCACCGCGTGCTTGCCGGTCGTGTCCACGCCGGAGCGGACCAGCAGCTGCTGCACGCCGAACGGCGTGGCCGGGCGAAACCCGCTGGCATCGCCGATCGCCACCTTGCCCACATTCTCTGGATGGAAGCCGTCCACGTCCTTCTCGGGCGCGACGCGATGCAGCACGCGCTGGGTGCTGATGTGCGTGGGCAACGGCAATTGGATCAGGATGCCATGGATCTTGTGGTCGGCGTTGAGCCGCTCGACCAAGCCGAGCAGCTCGGCCTCCGTGGTCTCCGGGCGCAGCCGCAGCGTCTCGTGGTACAGCCCCGCCGCGTCGCACGCCTTCCCCTTCATCCGGACGTAGGTGGTCGATGCGGGGTCGTCCCCCACCAGCACGGCGGCGAGGCCGGGCGTCACGCCGCGGGCCTGCAGGGCGCGGATCTCGACGGCAAGCTCGGCGCGCATCGCCTCACCCACCGCGTTCCCGTCGATCAACCTAGCGAGCAAAATCCACCGCGCGCGTCTCGCGGATCACCACGACCTTGATCTGCCCGGGATACTGCAGCTCTCGCTCGATGCGACGCGCGATCTGCTCGGACAGGGCGCTCGCCTTGCCGTCGTCGATGGCGGTGGGCGTCACCACGACCCGCACCTCGCGGCCCGCCTGGATCGCGTACACCTTCTCGACGCCCGGGAACTCGGCGGCGATGTGTTCGAGCTCCGTGAGCCGCTTGACGTAGGTCTCGAACGCCTCGCGCCGGGCGCCCGGGCGCGAGCCCGAGACCGCGTCGGCCGCTTGGACGATCACGCTCACGGGTGAGTCGTGGGCCACGTCGTCGTGATGGGCGGCGATGCAATTGATGACGACGGGGTGCTCCCCGTACTTGGTGGCCACCTCCACCCCGAGCTGCACGTGGGTGCCGTCGTGCTCGTGGGTCAACACCTTCCCGATGTCGTGCAACAGCGCGCCCCGCTTGGCGAGCTGGACGTCGAGCTTCAGCTCGGCCGCCATCATCCCGGCGAGCCAGGCGACCTCCTTCGAATGATCGAGGATGTTCTGCCCGTAGGAGGTGCGGTACTTCATCCGGCCGACCAGCTTCACCAACTCGGCGGGCATCCCCTTGATCCCCGTCTCGTAGATCGCGCGCTCGCCGGCCTCGGCGATCGTCGCCTCCACTTCCAAACGGGCCTTGTTGACCACTTCCTCGATGCGCCCCGGATGGATCCGCCCGTCAGTAATCAGGCGCTCGAGCGCCAGCCGCCCGACCTCGCGCCGCACGGGATCGAAACAGGAGACGACCACGGTGTCCGGCGTGTCATCGATGATGACGTCGACGCCGGTCGCCGCCTCGAAGGCCCGGATGTTACGGCCCTCGCGCCCGATGATGCGGCCCTTCATCTCGTCGGAGGGAAGCGCGACGGCCGCGACGGTGGACTCGGCGGTGTGGTCCGCGGCGAGGCGCTGGATGGCGAGAGCGAGGATTTTTTGCGCCTCTTTGTCGGCGTTCTTCTTCGCCTGCTCCTTTAGGTCACGCGCGAGGGCGGCGGCTTCGCCACGCGCCTCATCCTCGAGCCGGCGCAACAGCTCGGCCTTCGCCTCCGCCGCCGTGAGCCCGGCGATCCGCTCAAGCCGCGCGCGCGCCTCGAGCTCCGAGGCGGCGAGGGCGCGCTCGCGCTCGTCTTGCGCCTTGCCGCGGCGCTCGAGCGCGCGGCCCTGCTCCTCCAGCGTCGCCCCGCGCTGATCGACCGCTTGCTCGCGGCGCTCCATGTCCTGGCGCCGCCGCACGGCGTCTTGTTCCCACGCGGCCCGCGCCTGGAGCAACTCCTCTTTGGCCGCAAGCACCGTGCGCACCCGCGCCTCTTCCAGCAGCCGCGCACTCTCCGTCGCCGCGACCCGCGCCGCCGCCTCCGCCGCCCGCCGCTCCAGCCGGCGGCCGGCCACGTACAACGCCGCTCCGGCGACGGCACCCGCGCCGACGAGGGCTAGGACGATCGCCACCCACTCCGCCATATGCTCGCTATCTCCGGCATCGCCCTCGGGCGCTCGGCGCCCGAGACCGAGGATTTTCCTAAGCCTGCCCCATGACCGCCTTGCGCTTGCCCGGCGGCAACAGCTTCGTCAAGTCGTCCGCCAACGCGGCCAGCCGCGCGGCGACCTCCCGCTCGCCCTTCTTCGTCTGAAACAGCTCGTTCGTGATGTCGAGCGCCGCCAGGATGGCGGCCTTGTGCGTCTCCACGATCGGTCCCTGCGACAGCACCTTCTTCAACGCCTGGTCGACGTACGCCGCGACCTCCCGCGTGTACTCGGGCGGCAAATCGGACCGCACCGTGTACTCCTCGCCGCCGATCATCACTTTGACCGCGTGCTTCTTGGTGCTCACGCGCTGGCTCCGCCCCCGCCCCCGCCCCCGCCCCCTGCTCCACTCGGCCCCGTCACCCCCCCGATGCCGCTCACCCCGCTCCCGCCCGCCGCGGGCCCGCGCGGCGCCGCCCCGCTGCCCCGCCCCCCGCCGTTGCCGGGGGTCTCGCGCGCTTGCTCTTCCAAAAACGTGAGCCGCGACAACAGATCCTGCACGCGCCCACGCGCCACCTCGACGCGCTGGCGCAACGTCTTGTTCTCCTGCTCCAGATCGGCGACCCGGCTCTTGATCTCGGGATCGAGCTTCGCCAGGACGGCGCCCTTCCCGCCCGCACTCTCCTTCAGGTCGGTTTCCGCCTTGAGCGCGCGCGCACGCCAGCTGGCCAACTCGTCCGCCACGTGGCGGAGGATGGTCTCGAGCTGGTCGAGCACCGGCGCATCAGCTCTCTCTCCGTCGTACCCCAAGGTCGTCCTCCAGGGCCTGCAAGGCGCGCTTGAGCAACGCTTCGACGTCGGGCTTCCGCAACGTGCGCCCGGGATCGCGGAACGTGCAGTGCCACGCCACGCTCCGACCCCCCGGCGGGATCCCCGGGCCCCGATACTCGTCGAACACCTCGAGCCGCTCGAGCAGCGGCCCGACGGCGCGCTGCAACGCCGCGGCGACCGTCGCCGCCGTCACCCCCGGCGGCAGGAGCAAGGCGAGGTCTTCCGCGACCGGCGGTTGCAGCGGCAGCGCGCGGTACCGCGCCGGCGGTGGGGTCGTCACCGCGACCCGCAGCTCGAACCCGTACACTGGCGCGGCCCACGCGGGGGCGTCGGCCACGAGCGGCCCGGCCCACCCCACGAGCTCGCCGTTCCCCGCCCGAGCGACCCACCCGACCGTCCCATCGTCCGCCGGCTCGACGCGCGCGTCCGGCGCGGCGGTCCCGGCCCCTAACTCAAAGTGGTACTTCAGGTCCCAGATGTCTATATCAGGTACTTTCGCGCCCTCCGACCAGTGGGGCGGCCGTCGCGCGCCCGTCAGCACCGCCGCGACCGACGTCCACTCCTCGGGGGTTCGGGCGCCCGCCCCCGCGCCCGCCTCCCCTCCCGCCTGGCGGAACACGGTCCCGACCTCGAACAACCGCACGTCGCGATTGCCGTTCGCCCAATTGTGCTCCACCCGTCGCACCAGACCCGGCACCAGCCGGCGGCGCAGGTGCGCCTCCTCGGCCGACAGCGGATTCAGGATCGCCACGGCGTCGGGGCCGTCGGGGGGCCCCAGCGGGAGCGTGCGGGCCTCATACAACCCCGCCCGCACCAACCCCTCGCGCACCCGGGCGCGGACGCGCTCCTCGGGCGCGTCGGGGACCGTCCCCGGCCGATAGGGCCCGAGCGTTTCCGGGAACGCATCGTAGCCCTTGAGCCGCGCCACCTCCTCGATCAGATCCACCTCGCGCGTCACGTCGGGCCGCCAGCCTGGCACCTGCACCGCCAGCCGGGCCTCCTTCGGCGCCACGAAGAACCCGACCGATGTCAGGTGTCGCTCGATCTCGGTGCGATCGAGCGCCACCCCGAGCAGCTGGGTCACGCGCTCGGGGCGCAGGAAGATCGTCGCCTCCGCGCGCGGCGCGGGCCACAGGTCGAGCGGCGGCTCGCGCAACGCCCCGCCCGCTACGCGCCCGATCAAGTCGACGGCCCGCGCCAGCGCGTCCGGCATGGCGAGCATGTCGATGCCGCGCTCGAAGCGGTAACTCGATTCGCTCGACAACTCCAGCGCGCGACGGGTGCGCCGGATCCGCGTCGGCTGGAAATAGGCACACTCGAGGACCAGCTCCGTCGTCCCGGGACTCACCTCGGACGCGGCACTCCCCATCACCCCGGCCACGATCGTGGGCCGCTCGGCATCGCAGATCGCCGTCATCTCGGGACTCAAGGCGCGAGTGACACCATCCAGCGTCACGATCCGCTCCCCCGGCTGGGCGCGCCGCACCACGACGGCCGGCCCGACGAGCTTGGCGCGGTCGAAGGCGTGCAGCGGCTGATTCAGCTCAAACAAGATGTAGTTCGTGGCGTCGACTACGTTGTTGATCGGCCGTTGGCCCACGGCCTGGAGCCGCGCGGCGAGCCACCCGGGACTGGGCGCGACGCGCACCCCACGCATCACCGCGATCATGTAGCGGGGGGCGCCTTCCGGGTCCTCGAGCCGCACCTCGACCCCGTCGACCACGCCCCGCGCTGCCGCCCGCACGCTCGCCCGGGCCGTCGCTCCGGCCGAAGGCGGTGGCGCGCCCGGCAGCGCGGGCAGCTTGAGCGTGGCGCCGAGCGCGGCCCCGAGCTCACGCCCGACGCCCTTATGGCCCAACAGGTCCGGGCGATTGGCCGGCACGTCGATCACCAGCTGATGATCGGCCACGGGCACGGCGTCGACGAACCGGGTCCCGGGAGCGGCGGCGGTGTCGAGCTCCAGGATCCCGGCGTGATCCTCGCCCAACCCCAACTCCCGGGCGGAGCACAGCATGCCGTTCGAGAGGACCCCGCGAATCGCCTTGCGCTCGAGCGGCGTGCCGCCCGGCAGCGTGGCGCCCACCGGGGCGTAGGGATAGGTCTTCCCGGCTGCGACGTTGGGCGCGCCGCACACGACCTCGACCGGCCCCGCCCCCGCGTCCACCACGCACAGCGACAGCCGGTCGGCGTTGGGATGCCGTTTCACCTCGAGCACCCGCGCAATCAGGATGCCGCCCAGGTCCTGGTGCAACGGCACGACCGCATCGACCGGCGCGGTGTGCGTCGTGAGCACGCGGGCCGCCTCCTGGGCGTCGAGCGGACGCTCGAGCAGCGCCTCCAGCCAGCGGCGCGACACGATCATCGGAGGCCTCGCGCGAATTGGGCGAGAAAGCGCACGTCGCTTTCGTACAAGAGTCGGATGTCCGGGATGGCGTGCCGCGTCATCGCGATGCGGTGCGGTCCCATGCCCCAGGCGAACCCGGTGTAGCGCTCGCTGTCCACGCCGCCATTCTCGAGCACCGCGGGATGCACCATCCCGGAGCCCAAGATCTCCATCCAGCCGCTCTGCTTGCACGCCGGGCAGCCGGCGCCGCGACACAGCTGGCACATCACGTCCATCTCGGCCGACGGCTCGGTGAACGGGAAATACGACGGGCGGAACCGCACCCCGGTGTCGGCCGTGAAGAACTTCCGGGCGAACGCGGCCAGGGTCGCTTTGAAATCGACGAACGTGATCCCCTGGTCCACGGCGAGCCCTTCGATCTGCTCGAACACGGGTGCGTGCGAGGCGTCGAACGGGTCGCGCCGATAGGCCTGTCCCGGAATCACCACGCGGATCGGCGGGGGATAGCGCTCCAGGGTGCGAATCTGCACGGGCGACGTGTGGGTCCGCAGCAGGAGGTCCGGGCCCAGGTAGAACGAGTCCTGGGCGTCGAGGGCCGGATGATCTTTGGGGAAATTGAGCGCGAAGAAGTTGTAGCGCTCGGTTTCGATCTCGGGGCCCACGGCGCGCGTGAACCCCAGCTCGCGGAAGATGTCGCAGATCTCGTCGACCACCTGCGTGACGAGATGCAGGCCGCCGCTCCAGCTGGCGCGGCCGGGCATGGTGAGATCGAGGCCCGTGAGCGAGCGCGCGGCCTGCGTGAGCTCGCGCTCGCGCGCGCTGAAGGCGGCCGTGAACTCGCGCTTCAGCGCGTTGGCGGCCGCGCCCACGGCCTGCTTCGTGGCCGCGTCGAGCTTCGGGAGGCGGGCGAGGATGGCGGTGAGCGCACCGGCCTTGCGGCCCAGGATCGCGGTCTTCAGATCCTGGAGCCGACGCTCATCCGCCTGCGGAATCTCCTGCAGACGCTCCCGCAGCTCGGCGATCGCTGCCAGGAGGTCGCGCATGGTCAGAGGGCCTGCTTCGCGACCTCCGCCAGCTCGCCGAACGCCGTGGGATCCTTGACGGCGAGATCGGCGAGCACCTTGCGGTTGATCTCGACCCCGGCCTGGCGGAGTCCGTGCATCAGGCGGCTGTAGGACAACTGGTGCAGCCGCGCGGCGGCGTTGATCCGGATGATCCAGAGGCGGCGGAAGTCGCCCTTTTTGCGACGGCGATCGCGGTAGGCGTACTTCTGCGCCCGCTCGACCGACTCCTTCGCCGCTTTCCACAGCTTGGAGCGCCCGCCGAAGTACCCCTTGGCGAGCTTCATCACTTTATTCTTGCGCTTCAAGCGCGCGACGTTGCTTTTGACGCGAGGCATGGGTCGCTCCTTACGCCATCAGCAGGCGCTTCAGGCGCCGCTCGTCGGCGTGCGACACGAGCGTCGCCTTACGCAGGTGCCGCTTCCGCTTGGCGTGCTTCTTGGTCAGGATGTGGCTCTTGTACGCGTGGTAGCGGCGCAACCGGCCGCTCCCCGTCAGCCGGACGCGCTTGCGGAGCGCGCGCTTCGACTTCTGCTTGGGCATATGGTTCCACCCCGGGGCGCCGCCCCGGGAGCTCCTCGTCGAGTTATTTCGGTGCCAACACCATCGACATATTGCGGCCTTCGAGCTTCGGCTCCTGCTCGATCTTGGCCACGTCCTTCAGCTCGGCCGCCACGCGGTCGAGCACCTCGCGACCCAGGTCGATGTGGGCCATCTGCCGGCCCCGGTACATCATCGTCACCTTCACCTTGTTGCCGTCCGACAGGAACTCGCGCGCGTGGCGGGTCTTGAACGCGAAGTCGTGCTCGTCGATCCCCGGCCGGTATTTCACTTCCTTCAGGTGGATCACGTGCTGCTTCTTCTTCGCCGCGCGCGCCGCCTTCGCCTGCTCGAACTTGAACTTCCCGTAATCCATGATCTTCGCGACGGGCGGCCGCGCGAGCGGCGCGACTTCGACCAGGTCGAGCCCCCGCTCCTGCGCCGCGGCC
>DATBBW010000225.1:0-15608 GCA_036270795.1 Gemmatimonadales bacterium
GCCGTCGTTGCCCTGAATCATGCGGTCGGGGTTCTGCGGATCGATCCACAGGGCATGGTGGTCCACGTGCACGCCGCGGTCGATCGGCCGCGTCGTCTTGCCGCCATCCTCCGACTCGAGCAGCAAGAACGACGAAAAGAACAGCTTGCGATCGTCGGCGGGCGACACGGTGACGAGCGAGAAGTAGTACGGGCGCACATCGAGAGCGTGGTTGTCCGACACGCGCGTCCAGTGGTCACCCAGGTCCTTCGAGTCCCACAGCATGCCCTGCTTCGCTTCGATCAGGGCATACACATGATTCGGGTTCGTGAGACCGATGCCGAGCGCAATGCGGCCGAACGGCCCCGCCGGGAGGCCCTCGTTCAGCCGGTCCCAGGTGAGCCCACCGTCGGTCGAGCGATAGATCCCGCTGCCCGCGCCGCCCGAGACGAGCTCCCAAGGTTGGCGCACGAACTGCCAGGCGGCGGCGAACAGCACGCGCGGGTTGCCCGGCGCCATCACGAGGTCCGCGATCCCGGTGGTGTCGTTCACGAACAGCACCTTCTGCCACGTCTTGCCGCCGTCGGCGGTGCGGAACACGCCGCGCTCCGCGTTCGGCGCCCAGGCGTGGCCCAGGGCGCCCACGAACACGATGTCGGGGTTAGCGGGATCGACCACGATGCGCGAGATCTGGCCGACGTCGCCCAGGCCCATGAACTTCCAGCTCTTCCCGGCGTCCGGGGAGAAGAAAACGCCCCGCCCGTCCACGACGTCGTTGCGCGGGTTCCCCTCCCCCGTGCCGACCCAGACGAGGTTCGGGTTGGACGGCGCGGGCGTAATGGCCCCGATCGACGCCGTGGGCTGATCCTTGAACACCGCGTCCCAGGAGTCCCCGCCGTCGGTCGTCTTCCACACGCCTCCCCCTCCGGCGCCGACGTAATAGACGTTCGGCTGCCCCGGAATCCCGACCACCGCGGCGACGCGTCCGCCGCCCACCGACGGGCCGAGGTTGCGGAACCGCACGTTGTTGAGCGAGTCGGCGCCCCGGGCCGCATCCACGGCCGTGGGCGCGGGGGGAGTGGCAGCGGGGCGCTTGCTCGCGCGCCGGCCTTGCGCCGCGACCGGCGGCACGAGGGCGACGACGAACACCACCCCGCACAGGGTGTGGCGGAGGGCCAGGCGGTGCATAACGCTAGACTCCTTGGGAGGATGACGGGCGGATGGACGGCGTACGATCACAGATCCCATATGAGAGCGGGACAGGGCACGGTGGAGCCTCGGGGGGGTGATTTACCGGCCTCCCGGGCGCGCGTCAAGCGCGTAGAATCCACGGCAACCGCTCACCAGCCCCGACATGGCCACCGAACATCCGCTTGATCGCCGGGCGTTTCTCCGCACGGGAGCCACGAGCCTCGGAGCCGCGGCCACCGCCTCCTGGCCCCCCCTGAGGCGGTCCGCACGGGGGATCGCGTCTGGCCCCGCGGACGAGCGCCTCGCGTGGTGGCGCGACGCGCGTTTCGGGATGTTCATCCATTGGGGCCTGTACTCCGTGCTCGCCGGCGAGTGGGGCGGGCGCACCGATTACGCCGAATGGATTCGCACCAGCGCGCACATCCCGCTCGGCGAGTACGACCGGCTCCTCGCCCGCTTCAACCCCACCCGGTTCGACGCCGACCGCTGGGTGGCGCTCGCCAAGGCGGCGGGCATGCGCTACGTCACGATCACCACGAAGCATCACGACGGGTTTGGGCTGTTCGATTCGAAGCTCACCGACTTCTGCGTGCGCGCGACGCCGTTCAAGCGCGACATCATGCGGGAGATGGCCGACGCGTGCCGCCGCCACGATGTGCGGATCTGCTGGTATCACTCGATCATGGACTGGCACCACCCCGACTACTTGCCGCGCCGCGATTGGGAGGCGGCCACGCGGGCGGTGGATGGCGCGCGTTACCCGCGCTTCATCCAGTACCTCCACGGTCAGGTCACGGAACTCCTCACCAACTACGGCGACATCGGCGTGCTCTGGTTCGACGGCAACTGGGAAAGCACCTGGACGCACGAGATGGGCCGGGCGCTCTATACCAAATGCCGCTCGCTCCAGCCGAACCTGATCGTCAACAACCGGGTGGAAGGCTGGTCTCCCCTCCCGATCACCGACCACCTGGGCGACTTCCGCACCCCGGAGCAAGAAGTCCCGGCCACGGGCTGGCCCGGCGTCGACTGGGAGTCGTGCATCACCATGAACCGCAACTGGGGCTACAACAGTCACGACCACGACTTCAAGTCGGCCGCTGGGCTGATCGGCCTGCTCGTCGAGACGGCGTCGAAGGGCGGCAACCTGCTCTTGAACGTGGGTCCGAAGGGCGACGGCACGTTTCCCGAGGAGAGCGTCGAGCGCCTCCAGGCCCTCGGTCGCTGGATGGGTGTGAATGGCGCGGCGATCTATGGCACGACTGCGTCCCCGTTCGCGAACGCCCCGTTCCGCGCGACCGCGACGCGCGAGCAGCTGTTTCTCTTCCTCACCCCATGGCCCGGGGGCGCCTGGACGGTGCCGGGACTGCGGACCCCGGTCCGCAAGGCATACCTGCTCGCCGACCCCGAGCGGCGTCCGCTCACCAGCACCCCCGCGCCGGGCGGCGTCCTCGTGAGCCTGCCGGTCGAGGCGCCCGACCCGATCTGCTCGGTCGTGGTGCTCGAGTTCGACGGCCCGCCCGAGGTCGCGCCGTGACGCCCAGCCGCCGGGCCTTTCTGGCCTCGCTCGCGTCGAGTGTCGCTGCCGGGACGGTCGCCCCGAGGTGGCGCGGCGCCCTGGGAATCCCAGAGCGACCGCGCCCGTCTCCCGCCCAACTCGCCTGGCAGCGCGATGAGCTGGCGATGTTCTTGCACTTCGGTGTGAACACGTTCACCGACCGGGAATGGGGCGACGGCACGGAAGATCCTGCGATCTTCGACCCGACAGGGCTCGACGCGCGGCAGTGGGCCCGCGCGGCCCGCGCCGCCGGGTTCCACGCGATGATCCTCACAGCCAAACATCACGATGGGTTCTGCCTCTGGCCCAGCGCGGTCACCACGCACAGCGTGGCGCGGAGCCCGTGGCGCGGCGGCGAGGGGGACGTGGTGCGCGAGTTCGTGGACGCGTGTCGGGCGGAGGGCCTGCGTCCCGGGCTCTACCTGTCGCCCTGGGATCGCAATGCGCCCATGTACGGCGACTCGCCGCGCTACAACGACTTCTATGTGGCCCAGCTCACCGAGCTGCTCACGCGCTACGGCGAGCTGGCCGAGGTGTGGTTCGACGGCGCGAACGGCGAGGGCCCGAACGGCCGTCGCCAGGTGTACGACTGGCCCCGCGTGTTCCAGACGGTGCGGCGGCTCCAGCCCAACGCCGTCATGTTTTCGGACGTCGGCCCCGACGTCCGCTGGATCGGGACCGAGGACGGCGTGGCCGGGGATCCCAATTGGTCGACCGTCAATCCGGAGACCGTTCCGTACCCCGGTGCGTCGGGCGGCGCGGTGAGCGCGATGCTACAACACGGGGATCCGCACGGTGCGGCGTGGCGACCGGGCGAGACCGACACATCGATCCGCCCCGGCTGGTTCTATCACGCCGCCGAGGACGCGCGGGTGAAGAGTGTAGAGCGGCTGGTGGCGACGTACTTCCAGTCCGTGGGCCGGAACTCGAAGTTGCTCCTCAACGTGCCGCCCACGCGAGCGGGCGTGCTCTCACTGATCGATCAGTCCCGCATCGCCGCCATGCACGAGCGGCTCGACACCGTATTTGCCCGCGACCTCGCCGCCGGAAAACCCGTCGCGTGGCACACGCCTGGCGGCGGGACCGCCCTCGCCGACCTCGACCTGGGCGCCACCGTCCGCGTGGGGATCGCGCGGCTGGAAGAGGACGTGTCCCAGGGACAGCGCGTCGCCCGATACACTCTCTCCGGCTCGGACGGCAGCGGCTGGCGCGTGCTCGCACGCGGCCAGACCGTCGGGTATCGCAAACTCGACCGGTTCGAGCCGGCGCAGGTGCGCTGGGTGCGCGTCGCGATCGACGCCGCGACGACCGCGCCCCGACCCCTCACGATCGGGCTGTACGATGGCAGTGTCCTCTAGGCGCCCGACGCCCGACGGCGGACCCTGCCGAGGCCGCCCGCGCGACTCGCTTGAGCATTCCAGCACCTGCGTGCAACCGGGTAAACAGGCTGCCATGAACGCTCTTTCGCACCGGCTCGGCACGGCGCTGGCCCTCGCCGCTCTCGCCTTGGGGGACGCCTCTCGGGTGCGCGCCCAGGAGCTCGCCGCGTCGCGGCGCACCGCGATCGTCACGGCGGCCGCGCGCGTGGCCCCCGGGGTGGTGAGCGTGAATGTGGTGCGGCGTGAGCGGCAGACGCCCCGGGATCCGTTCGATCTGTTCTTCATGCCGCGCGGCGCCGAGCAGGTGGTCGAGGGGTACGGCTCCGGGTTCATCGTGTCCTCGGACGGCGTAGTGATCACGAACCAGCACGTGATCCAAGGGGCGGAGCAGATCGTGGTGACGACGCGCGAGGGTCGCGACTTCGCCGCCAAGCTGCTCGGCGAAGACCCGCTCACCGATATCGCCGTGCTCAAGCTCGATGCCACCAATTTGCCGACCGTCGCCCTCGGCAAGAGCACCGACTTGATGATCGGCGAGTGGGTGGTGGCCGTGGGCAACCCCTTCGCCTATCTGCTCGGCAACACCGAGCCCACGATCACGGCGGGCGTGGTGAGCGCCGTGGGCCGCAACCTCCTGCCCTCGGAGGGCCAATCGGGGATCTACGTCGGCATGATCCAGACCGACGCGGCGATCAACCCGGGGAACTCTGGAGGGCCGCTGGCCAACGCCCTGGGGGAGGTGGTGGGGGTCAACAGCAATATCTTCACACCGAGCGGCGGCTCGGTCGGCGTCGGGTTCGCGATCCCGATCGAGCGCGCGTTGCGGGTCGCGGACGAGCTGCGGCGGTTCGGGAAGGTGCGGCGGGCGTGGGTGGGGCTCGAGGTGGTGGGGGCCGAAGACCTGCGCGGCTGGAAGCAGGCCGGCGGGCTGCGTGTGACCGACGTGGCGCCGGGCGGGCCGGCGGCAGGGGCCGGGGTCGCCCGCGGGGATGTGCTGGTCAGCGCCCGGGGCCATCGGCTGCGCACCTTCCTCGATTGGGAGGCCATGCTGCTCGACACCGGGCCCGGCGACACGCTGGTCGTCGCCTACCGGCACCTCGGCGCCAGCGGGACCGCGCGGCTCGGCGTGGCCGATCTCCCCACCACGCTCGCCGAGAAGGTCGCGGTGCTGGGCGGCATGAAGGTCGTCACGGTGACGGCGGCGGTGCGCGCCGAGCGCAACATCCAGAACGACCACGGCGCGCTGATCTACGACATCCCCGACGAGATGGAGCAAGCGACCGGGCTGCGCTCGGGGGATGTGATCTTCCAGATCAACCGCGGGCGCGTCTCGAGCGCGGAAGACCTGCGCCGCGGCTTCGCCGCCGCGGCCGGCGGGGGGGCCGTGACGGTGTGGTTCGAGCGGCAGGGACGGGTCGGGCGCACGGCGTTTTACGTGAGATGACGGCGCGTCTGGCCGGTCTGGCGGCCGCGCGCGCGGCAGGCCATAGTCAGGGCGAGCGACCCCACTGGGAGGCCACCATGGCCGACATGATCCGCAAAGTGACCTATTACTACACGACGGCGCCTGACAAGGCGGGCGAGGGGGCGCGGCTGCTGGGCGTGCTCAGGAACGCCGGCATCAACCTGCTGGCGGTCCACGGGTTCCCGAGCGCCCGCAAGACCCAATTGGACTTCGTGGCCGCGGACGCGGCGGCGCTCGCCGCCGCGGCCAAGAACGCCAAGCTCAAGCTCTCCAAGCCCAAGACCGCGTTCCTGATCGATGGGGACGACCGCGTCGGCGCGCTCGCCAGCACGCTCGCGAAACTCGGCGCCGCGAAGATCAACGTCACCGCGGTGACGGGGGTGACGGCCGGGATGGGGCGCTACGGCGCGATCCTGTGGGTGAAGCCGCGCGACGTCCCCAAGGCCGCCGCGGCGCTCGGCGTCATGTGAGCTAGCGCTCCAGCGCGCCCCCCCGCCCCACCGCGTCCGGCCCAAACTTGTCGCGCACCGCGTCCATCGCCCGCGCGATGGCGCGGTCGCGGTCCGTTTCGATCGCGCTCGGGGCCTGCTCGAGCAGCGGCAATTGGTCGTCGGCTCCGTGCGGCGCGAGTTGCGAGAGCCCGACGCCCAACAGGCGCGCGGGAACATGGCGCGCGCGGCGCAACCGCGCCAGCAGCTCCCGCGCCACGGTATAGACCGCGCGGTCCGACTGCACCGGCTCGGGCAGCGTGCGGCTCGCCTGGCGGGTGGTGAAATCGGCGTCCCGCAGTTTCACCGTCACCGTGCGCGCCCCGAGGCCCGCGTCCCGCAGGTCCGCCGTCGCGTTGTCGGCGAGCCCGCTCAGCTTCGCGCCCAGCGCGGCGTCGTCGTTCAAGTCCGCCGGGAAGGTCTCGTCGCGACTGATCGACTTGGCCGCGCGCTCCGCTGTCACGCTGGCGTCGTCGATCCCGCGCACGCGCTCGTACAGCCACGTGCCCTCGCGCTTGCCCAGCCACGCCACCAGCGTCTTCAAGTCGCGCGCCACCACATCGGGGACCGTGCGCAAGCCGAGCCGCGCGAGCCGCTCTTGAAACTTGGGGCCGACGAACGGGAGTTCGGCGAGCGCGAACCCGAGCAAGAACTCCGCTTCCGCGCCCGGCGCGACCACGTGGACGCCGCTCGCCGCGCTGTCGGGCCGAGGCTTCGCGCGAGCGGCGGCGAGCTTTGCGACGAGCTTCGACGTGCCCCCGCCAATCGACACCGACAGCGCGGTCTCGCGCTGGACGGCGTCGCGCATGCGCGCGGCGGTCATGGCGAGCGGTTCGCCCTGATACAGCCGCTCCGTGCCCGTCAGGTCGAGGTAGAACTCGTCGCTCGACGCCTGCTCGACCACCGGCGTGAAGCGCCGGAGCACCGCAGCGATCGCCCGGCTCTTCTCGGCACACGCGGCCCGCGGCACGCCCACGACCGTCGCCCCGGGACAGAGCCGGAGGGCGCGCGCCATCGACATCGCCGACTGGACCCCGAAGGCCCTGGCCTCGTACGAGGCCGAGGTGACGACGCCACGCCGTTCGGCCGAGCCCCCCACGATGAGGAGCCGCGCCTGTCCCGCCCCGTGCGGATCCACGAGCCGCGCCACGGCGACATAGAACGCGTCGGCGTCGGCGAGCAGGACGCGCCGGGCCAGGTTCATGGGCACGCGGCCACCAGGGGCTACTGGTTTTCTGCCTTGGCCCGCTTCGCTGCCTCCGACTTGCGCCGTTTCTTCTTCGGGCGGGCGTTGCCGTACGACCCGCGAAAGATCTTGCCCCGCTTGGTACGTCGATCACCTTTACCCATGAGTGCCCTCCGGGTGAGTCGTTGACCATCGATTACGTATGTCCGCCCAGTGCGAGCAGACGCTTGTACTGCTCCGCCGACGCGGGCATCACCGACAAACGGCCGATGCGCACGAGCCCCAGGTCCGCGAACGCCTTGTCCTTCTTAATCTCGGCCAGCGGCACGGGCCGCGGCAGTCTGCCGGCGGCCTTGAGATCCACCACTACCAGCTTCGGGTCCCGTTGTTTCGGGTCGGGATACGCCGCCGCCGTCACCTCGGCCACCCCCACCACGGCCTTCTCGGCGCCGGAGTGATACACGAGGACCCGATCTCCGGGATGCATCTGCCGGAGGTGCTTCAGGGCGAGGTTGTTCTTGACCCCATCCCACACGGCGGTCCGCTGACGCTCCAGCTCGTCGAAGCTGTACGTCGACGGCTCGGTCTTCACGATCCAGTAGCTCGGCATGTCGCCCTCGCATGTCCTCCCCGGGCATGACGCCCGGGATGTCGCGCGTTCAGATCAATCCGGTCGCCCAGTCGTCGATCGCCGTGACCAACTCCGTCATCACGTCCGCCTCCCCGCGCCCAGTGCGCTTCAGCACCCTGAACGAGTGGTCCCCGCCGTCCACGAGATGCAGCGTCGCGAGCGCTCCGAGCTGCGCGACCACCGGCTGGAGCAGCGCCAAGTCGGCGAACTCGTCCCGCGTCCCCTGCAGGAACAGCATCGGGATCCGGACGTCGGCGAGGTGGCGCGCCCGCTCGACGCCGGGGCGTCCCGGGGGATGGAGCGGAAACCCCAGGAATGCGAGACCGCGGACGGCCGGCAGCGCCGCCGCGGCCTGCGCCGACGACGTCATGCGTCCCCCAAACGACTTCCCCCCCGCGACGAGCGGCAAGCCCGGGGCGGCGCGCGCCGCGGCCGCCACCGCGGCCGCGACGGTCGCGATCGCCACGGCCGGTGGATCGGGGCGCTGCACTCGTCGCTCCACGTAGGGAAACTGGTAGCGCAGCGTGGCGATGCCGCGTTCGGCGAGGCGCCGGGCGATCGTCTCGAGAAAGGGATGGCGCATCCCGGCCCCGGCACCGTGGGCCAGCACGTACAGCAGCCGCGCGCCCTCGGGCCGCAGCAACAGCGCCGAGACTTCCCCTACCGAAGCGTCGACCGGGACGCGGAGCTCAGCCGACGCGGGCATGCAGCTGCTCGAGCGCGTGCACCAGATCCGGCGCGAGCTCGAGCACCGGCCGTAACGGGTCCTCGGCGAGCTTTGCCATCCGCACCGGCGCCGTCTTGATCGTGAACTTCCGGATGTCGAGCTTTGGCGTCACCTCCCGCCACGCGAGCGGCATCGACACCGGGGCGCCCGGCAGCGGGCGGGCGCTGAACGGCGCTACCAACAGGCGCCCGTGCCCGTTCTGCACGTAGTCCAGATACACGCGGGCGCCGCGCCGCCCCACCTGGCGCGTGACCGTAGCAATGTCGGGCAGCTCCGCCGCGATCACCCGGGCGAGCAGCCCCCCCAGGGTGCGGGCCTGCTCGTAGGTGCACTGGCGACCGAGCGGCACGAGGACGTGCAACCCGGTCGAGCCGCTCGTCTTGATGAAGCACGGCAGCTCGATGTCGTCGCACAGCGCCTTGATGGTGCGCGCGATCGTCACGACGTGGGTGAAGGGGGCGTCCTTGGGGTCGAGGTCGAGGATGCACCAGTCGGGCTGCTCGAGCGTGGCGACGCGGCTGCCCCACACGTGTAACGGGATGGTGCCGAGGTTGATGAGGTAGAGCAGCGACTCCAAGTCGTCACACACGAAGTAATCGATCTCGCGTTGGGTGTCCGCGCTCCACATCCGCTCGGTGCGCAGCCACTCGGGCGTGAACCCGGGCGCGTCCTTCTGGAAGAACGACTTGCCCGCGATGCCGTCGGGATAGCGCGTGAGCACCACGGGCCGGTCCTTGAGATAGGGCAACAGCCAGGGCGCGATGGCGCGGTAGTAGGCGATGAGATCGCCCTTGGTGTAGCGCTCCTCGGGCCAGAACACCTTCTCGAGGTTCGAGAACTTCACCTCGCGCGGCACCGCGAGCGAGGCCCGCGCCATGGCGGGCGGCTCCGCCTCGTCGCGCTCGTCGCGATCATCCCCGGCGCCGGCCCCCTTCCCCCCCTTGCTCCCCTTGCCCCCATTCCCCTTGTTCCACACCGCCGCCTCGGCGATCGGTTTGTCGTCGCGAAACCGCACGAACACGGGCTGCCGCAACAGCCCTTCGTCGGTCCATTCCTTGTACCGCACCTCGACGAGGAGCGTGGGCTCGACCCAGGTGTGGCCGTCGTCGGGCGGCACGGGGCCCGTGAACGCGGGCGTGGGCCGCACGCCCTGCTCGAGGGCGGCGCTCACCGCGCTGAGCTCGGCCGCGGTGAACCCGCTGCCCACGCGGCCGGCGTAGACCAGCTTGCCATCCGCGTAGGCGCCCAAGTCGAGCGCCCCGAACCCGGAGCGGGAGCCCCTGGGGCGCGTGAACCCCACCACCACGAAGTCGTCGGTGCGGTCGGCGCGGATCTTCAGCCAGTGGGGCGAGCGGCCCGCGCGATAGGAGGAGTCGGCCTTCTTGGCGACGATCCCTTCGAGTCCTAGCGCCACCACCTGCTCGTACAGGGCCATGCCGTCCTTCGGGAAATGCTCCAGGTACTTGAGCGGCCCGAGCCGCGGCAGCACCCGCTCGAGTAGCGCCTTGCGCTGTTCCAGCGGCAGAGCTCGGAGATCGAATCCCGCGAACGCGAGCAGGTCGAACACCCAGAGCACGGCAGGCGACTCCACGGCGGCGCGCCGCACCTCGAGCCCCCGGGTGACGCGGGCCCGATTCTGCAGGCGCTGGAAGCTCGGCCGCCCCGCCTCGTCCGGCACGACGAGCTCGCCGTCGAAGATGAAGCCCTCGTAGGGGAGGGCCGCGATGGCGCGCGCCAGCTCGGGGAACCCGGCGACGAGGTCGTGGCCGTTCCGGGTGATGAGCCGCGCCTCCCCGTCCTCGCGCGCCGCGCGGATACGGTACCCGTCGAGCTTGAGCTCAAACACCCACCCGGGCTTCGAGAACGGCTCGACGCGCGGCTCCGCGAGCATGGGCTCCGCGTCGGCGGCCCGCACGACGCGACGCGGCGCCTTGAGGCGCGTCAACTCCTTGATGACGGGCGCCGCCCGGTTCTCGCCGGCCTTGAGCTCCTCCACGGTGAGGCCGGAAAGGACGGACTCGGGCGGCAGCGCGCTGTCGGCCGCGACGTAGCCGTCCTTCTCCTTGATGAGGAGCCACTCCTTCTCTCCCTTCTTGAGTTTCACGAGCGTCCATGTGCCGCGCAGCTTGTAGCCGCGCAGCTCGAACAGCAGTTTGCCCTTGCGCATGCCCTCGTGGGCGTCCTCGAGCGGCACCCACACGCCCCGGTCCCACACGATCACCGCGCCCGCCCCGTAGTTGCCTTCCGGGATGAGGCCCTCGAAGTCGCCGTACTCGAGCGGATGGTCTTCGACGTGGACGGCGAGGCGCTTGTCGGCGGGATTGGGCGACGGGCCCTTGGGCACGGCCCAGGACTGCAGCACGCCATCCATCTCGAGCCGCAGGTCCCAGTGGAGTCGTCGCGCGGCGTGCATGTGCACCACGAACAGCCCGCCGGCACTGGGCGCGGCGGGCGCCGCGCGCGCCCCGGGCTCCGGCGTGCGGTCGAGAGACCGCTTTGCGCGGTAAGTACTTAGGGGATCGGCGCGAGACTTCCGAGTTGCACCCATCGGGGTCCAATCATATCATACGTCCCCCATGAGCGCACATCCCATCGGGTCGGCAACCCTCTCGTTTGGACTGGTCTCGGTGCCGGTCAAGATGTTCTCGACCGGCGAGGCGTCGGCGGCGATTTCCTTCAACTGGCTCCACAAGAAAGACGGCTCGCGCCTCAAGCAGCAGTACGTCTGCTCCAAGGACGGCGAGAAGGTCGAGAAGGACGAGATGGTCAAGGGCTACGAGTTCACCAAGGGCCAATACGTGATCTTCACGCCGGAGGAGCTCAAGGCCCTGGAAGAGAAGTCCACCAACTCGATCGAGATCACCGAGTTCGTCCCCGCGAAGCAGGTGGACCGCGTGTACCTCGAGAAGTCCTACTTCCTCGGGCCCGACAAGGGCGGAGAGCGCGCCTACCGCTTGCTCGCCGAGGCGCTGAAGCAGACGGGGCGCGTGGCGGTGGGCCAGTACGCGGCGCGCGGCAAGCAATACGTCGTGTCGGTGCGTCCCGAGGCGAACGGCCTGGTGATGGAGCAGCTGCGCTACGCGAACGAGGTGCGCTCCATCGCCGACGTGCCGATTCCCAAGCTCGACGTGAAGAAGCCCGAGCTGCAGCTCGCAGTGCAACTCGTGGAGCAGGCCGCCTCGGACGGGTTCAAGCCCGAAGCGTACGAGGACAACGTGCGCAAGCGCGTGCTCGAGCAGATCCAGCGCAAGGTGGACGGCGAGGAGATCACCGAGGAGCCGACCGAGGCGCCCAAGACCCAAATCATCGATCTGATGGAAGCGTTGAAGGCGAGCCTCAAGGCCAAGGGCACGGCGGGCGAGCGCAAGCCGGCCAAGCGGGTCGAACAGAAAGCCGGCGCCAAGGCGGCCCCGGTCGCGCGGCGCAAGGTGGGAGGTGCGCGAGGCTAGCGGTCCCGGATGAAGGGATACACCTCCCGAGACGTCGCCAGGCTGTTGGGATTGACCGTCGCGCAGGTGCGGGGCTACGCGCGCGACGGTTTTTTAACGCCCGGCCGCGGGGGCCGGGGCGAACTGCAGTTTTCCTTCCAGGACCTCGTGATTCTGCGGACGGCGAAGGCCCTCGTAGCGGCCCGGATCCCGAGCCGCCGCATCCGCCGCGCGCTCCGCAAGTTGCGCCACGACCTGCCGCAGGGTCGCTCGCTCGCCGAGCTGCGCATCACGGCCGAGGGCGAGCGCATCGTGGTGAGCGATGGCGCGACCGCGTGGAACCCCGAATCGGAACAAATGCATCTCGAGTTCGCCGTCTCGGACCTGGCCAGCCGAGCGGCGCCGATCGCCCGGCGCACGGCCCAGGCCGCCCGCGCCGCCGAAGGCGAGCTCGACGCCGACGACTGGTACGAGCTGGGGCTCGAACTCGAGGCGGTGGCCCCCGGCGAGGCGCGCGACGCCTACCGCCGGGCGCTCGAGCTCGACGCCCACCACGCCGACGCGCACGTCAACCTGGGCCGCCTGCTGCACGAGCAGGGCTTGATCACCGAAGCGGAGCGGCACTACCGGCTCGCGCTGCGCGAGAGCCCGGATCACGCCACCGCCGCCTTCGATCTGGGAATCGCGCTCGAGGATCTGGACCGGCCGGCCGACGCGATCGAGGCCTATCGCGCGGCGCTCGCCACCGACCCGCGCCTCGCGGACGCGCACTACAACGTCGCGCGCCTGTACGAAAAGGTGGGCAAGCGGGCGGCGGCGCTGCGGCACCTGTCGATTTACAAACGGCTGACGCTGGAGGGGTAGCCGGACCGACTCGGGCGGGCGCTCAGGCGGGCTGGTCGAGCAACCCCGCGAACTGCTGCGCCAGCTTGGGCCCGATCCCCGACTCCTCGTGCTTGAAGAAGATGAAAGCCTCGCCCCACCCCTGCCCCAGTTCCTGAACGGTCTTCGCCCACTCGCCCAGGTCTTTCTTCTTGTAGCCCTCGTCGCGCAGCCGCACGTAGCCGAAGTCGGCGGTGGCCGTGAGGGGCGTGTGGCCGGCGTCGGTGTCGGCGACGCACAGCGCGGCGTTCGCGTTCCGGAGCGCCGCGTACACGTCGTCGGCGAACCAGGACGCGTGGCGGAATTCCCAGGCGCACCGCAGGTCCGCGGGGAACTGGGTCAACAGGTCGCCCAAGCGGGCGAGGTCTTTCTTGAAGTTGGGCGGGAGCTGGAACAGGATCGGCCCGAGCTTGGCCCCGAGCTTGCGGGCGATCTCGAGGAAATAGCGCAGCGTGTCGTCCACCTCCTTCAGGCGCGCGATGTGGGTGATCCGCTGCGGCGCCTTGAGCACGAACGTGAACCCCGCCGGCGTCGCCTGGTCCCAGCCGGTGACGGCCTTCTCGTTGGGCATGCGATAGAAGGTGTAGTTCACCTCCACCGTGGAGAGCCGCTGGCCATAGTACTCGAGCATCTGGGACGCGGGCAGCTTGGCCGGATAAAACGTCCCTTTCCACTCGGGGAAGTTGTAGCCCGAGGTGCCGACCCGGACCCGCACCCTACGCCACCCACACGGTCTTGATGTTCACGAACTCGCGCAGCCCGTACTCCGACAACTCGCGCCCATAGCCCGAGCGCTTCACCCCGCCGAAGGGGAGGCGGGGATCCGACTTGACGAGGCCGTTCACGAAGACGCTCCCCGCCTCGATCGCTTGCGCTACGCGCTCCCCCCGCTTGCGGTCCTCGGTCCACACGGACGCGCCCAGGCCGTAGGTCGACGCGTTGGCGAGCCGGATCGCGTCGGCCTCGTCTTTGGCGCGCGTCACGGCCGCCACCGGGCCGAACGTCTCCTCGTCGAAGGCGGGCATGCCGTGCTGCACCGCCACCAACACGGTCGGTGGGTAGAAGGCCCCGGGGCCCTGGGGGAGCTCGCCGCCCAGGACCGCCTGGGCCCCGCGCGCCACGGACTCCTGGACCTGGCGGTGCAGGTTGGCGCGCAGGTCGAGGCGCGCCTGCGGCCCGACCGCCGTCGCGGGATCGAGCGGATCGCCCACGGAGCGCGCGCGCATCTCGGTCGTGAACTGCGCGATGAAGCGGTCCGCGACCCGATCGACCACGATGAACCGTTTGGCCGCGATGCAGCTCTGGCCGCTGTTGATCAGCCGCGCTTCGACGGCCGTCTTCGCCGCCCGCGTCACGTCCGCATCCTCGAGCACGATGAAGGGATCGCTGCCGCCGAGCTCCAGCACGGTCTTCTTGATGTGTCGCCCCGCCTGCTCCGCGACCTGGCTGCCGGCGCGATCGCTCCCGGTGAGGGTGACGGCGCGCACCCGCGGGTCGGCGATAACGGCGCCCACCGCCTGGGGCGGGAGGAAGACGGACCGGAACAGCCCGTCGGGGAACTCCGCGTCCCGCACCACCGCTTCGATTTCGAGCGCGCAGCGCGACACGTTCGCGGCGTGCTTCAGGATCCCGGCGTTCCCGACGACGAGCGCCGGGGCAGCGAAGCGGAACACCTGCCAGAAGGGAAAATTCCACGGCATGATGGCGAGCACCGGCCCGATCGCGTCGAAGCGGACGTAGCTCCGCGTCGCGTCGGTCTCGCGCGGCTGCTCGGCGAGAAAGGCCTCGGCGTGCTCGGCGTAGTAGTCACACGCCCAGGCGCACTTCTCGGCCTCGCCGACCCCCTGCGCGAGCGGCTTGCCCATTTCGAGCGCCATGGTGCGGGCGTACGCGGCCTTGCGCTCGCGCAGGATGCGGCCGGCGGCGCGCAGCCGCTCGGCGCGCGCCCGCACCGGCTGGCGGCGCCAGTCGCGCGACGCCGCATCGGCGCGCTCCAGAATGCGATCGAGCACGGCGGGCGCGGTCTCCTCGAACGTCTCGAGCACCTCGCCCGTAGCGGGGTTGATGGACTGAAAGCTCACGTCACCACCTCGGGCCGGTCGCGCACCCGGTCGACCGTGCAGAGAAAGCCGAGCGGCTCGCTCGCCGCGGCGTGAAACTGATGGCGCACCCCGGGTGCGACGTAGACGCAGTCGTAGGGGACGAGCTCGTGGGTCGCGTCGCCCAGCACGACGCGACCCCGCCCGCGCAGCACCACCACGGCGTGCGGGTGCTGGTGACGCTCCAGGGTGGAATAGCCGCCGGGCTGGATCTCGAAATACCGGGTCACGAACTGGAACGCATCTTCCCCCGCGCCGTCGCCGAGCAGCGTCTGGCGCGTCACGCCTTTGTAGGGCGCATCCGCCGTCTTGTAGTCCCGCACCGGCACGCCAGCCCAGCGGAAGCGTGCGAACTTCAGGACCTTCGAATGGTCATCCATACGGGTGTCGTCGCACCAGGTCGGCGAGGCGCTGGGCGGCGCGCGTGAGATCGGGCTGCGCGTACAGGCTTCCTCCCAGGAGAAACATCGTGTCGGCGCCGTAGCGCTCGAGCCAATGAGCCACGCGGGTGGCGTCCATGCCACCGCCGGGCGCCGGGCAGGCCGGCCGGAGCGCTCCGAGCGGCCGCCGCAGGTGGTCGTTGATCGCCGTGCAC
>DATBBW010000226.1:0-5849 GCA_036270795.1 Gemmatimonadales bacterium
ACGTGGTGTTCGCGCTGCCGGCGGAGCGGCTCACGCCCGTCCCCGACTCGAGCCGGGTCATGTACCCGCTTGCGTTCCGGCTGTTCGTCGCCGACTCTGCCGACAACCTCGTCGCGCGGCTCGACACGACGCGCGTGTTCACGACGCGCGCGCCGCTCGCGGAGGGCAGCTTTCTCACCGGTCAGCTGATCGTCGCCGTCCCACCCGGCCGCTACCGCTATCGCCTGCTCGTGCAACAGCTCGGGGGGGAGAGCGGCGATCTCGTGACGCGCGACTCGGTCGTGGCGGAGCAGCTGGACGGCCGCGCGTTCGCCGTGAGCGACCTGGTGCTCGGACGCCGCGGGTCGGGCCTCGTGTGGACCGAGCCCCCCGACACCGTGCAGCTCAATCCCCTCGCGCAGTTCCCCGAGCACGGCGCTGCCGAGTTGTACTACGAAGTGTACGGGCTCGCGGCGGGTGCGCCGTACCACACGGCGGTGCGGCTCGAGCGGACGGGCGGGCGGTCCTTCCTGAGCCGGCTGTTCGGCCACAAGTCGACGCCGCTGCTGCTCGAGTTCGACGCGTCAGCCGACGGGCCGCTCACGCGCGTGCACCGCGCGCTCGATCTGCGGGACGCGCCCGCCGGTAGCTACATGCTGACCGTGCAAATCCGCGATCCCGCGACGGGCGCGACCCTCACACGACACCAACGTTTCGTTGTCGCATCGCATTAATCATTGACACCCACTCCGGCCGGTCCCTAGCTTAGAGCGTCTCCCGGAGACCGGATGTACTGCTCCCGCTGCGGCACCCAGAACGACGACACCAGCAAGTTCTGCCGCTCCTGCGGGCTGGACCTGACGACGCCGACCGCCGGCGGCGCCGGCGACCAGCCCGAGGTCAGCGAGCTCGATTTGGTGCGCGAGCAGCTCAAAGACGAGTACGAGATCCTCGAGGAGCTAGGGCGCGGCGGGATGGCCATCGTCTTCAAGGCGCGCGAGAAACAACTCGAGCGCGATGTCGCCATCAAGGTCCTGCCGTTCTCCCTCGCGTTCGACAAGGAATTCGTCGAGCGCTTCCAGCGCGAGGCCCGCACCTCCGCCAAGCTCGAGCACCCCAGCATCATCCCGATCTATCGCGTCGGCAAGAGCGGCCGCGTCATCTACTTTGTCATGAAGTTCCTCCGCGGCAAGCCGCTGTCGAACGTGCTCGCCGCCCGCCGCTCGCTGCCCCCCGCCGAAATCCGCCAGGTCCTCCTGCAGGTGGCGCGGGCCTTGGCCTACGCGCACAAGAGCGGGATCGTGCACCGCGACATCAAGCCCGACAACATCATGTTCGACGAGCACGGGATGGCGGTCGTCACCGACTTCGGCATCGCCAAGGCGGCGACCGGCGGCAAGCTCACGGGCACAGGGATGTCCATCGGCACCCCGCACTACATGAGCCCCGAGCAGGCCCGCGCCCAGCCCCTCGACGGGCGCAGCGATCTTTACTCGCTGGGCGTAGTGGCCTACCAGTGCCTCACGGGCCACGTGCCGTTCGACGGCGAGGATTCCTTCTCCATTGGCTACAAACACATCATGGAGGAGCTGGCTGCCCCCCCGCTCGAGAACTACGACCAGCGCACCTTGTTCGAGATCATCAAGCGCTTGATGGCAAAGTCCCCGGACGACCGGTTTCAGACGGCCGAGGAGCTAGTGCAGTCGCTGGAAGCGGGGGGCACGCTAGCCGCCGTGGGCCTCGCGACGGCGGCGACCAAGGCAATCCCCTCGCTCGCCGGGGCGCACTTGGCGGGGGCCCTCACGACGCCGCTCCCCCGCGTCGCGGCCGGCAAGCGCGCCGAGCCGCACCGCCGCTCGGTTGCCGCGGGGATCGCGCTCTGGGTGGCGGTGGTCGGCGTCGCCCTCGGCGCGCCCACGCTGTATGCCTACAAGAACGGCCTGCTCTTCTTCGCCCGCGTGGCGCCGCAGGATTCCGCTCGCGCCGTGCTGCAACGCGACACCATGGCGCAACGGCTCCTGGCCGATACGGGGACGTCACGCCCCGGGGACTCGGTCGCCCCGCCCCGCCCGGGCGCGGACACGAGCCGCCCCCGCCCCCTCCCGCCGGGAACGCCCGGGCACGTGACGCTCCAAGGCGTGCCCTCGGGCGCGCGGGTCACCTTGAACGGGACGGCGTTCCGCGGCGGCGACGTGCCCCCGGGCGTGTACCGGCTGGCCGTCGTGGCGAACGGCTTTGCGCCGTTCGAGCGCCAGGTGATCGTCAGTCCGGGTGGCCCGCTCACCGTCCGCGTCGACCTGCAGACCGTGGCGGACGCCAGGGTGGGGCCGTGCGACCAGCCTGGGCCGGCCTACAACCAGGACCACGTGTGCTGGGACACGCGGCCCGCGCCCCTCACTCCCACGTTCGTGCCGGTCGCGCCCGACGCCCCCATCTTTCCGCGCGAAGCGGTCGTCCTGTTCCACGTGTCCCGCACCGGCGAGACGATCGAGGCGCGCCTCTTCAGCCGGTCCAACGTGGACACGTTCAACGACCAGGTGCTCGACATCGCGAAGACGCTGCACTGGAATCCGGCGACGAAGAACGGCGAGCCGGTCGAGTCCTGGGTGCAGTGGCCGTTCAAGCCGACGAGGCAGTAATCAACATCCATCCGAGCGCCTTCATCGCCCCGGGCGCGGTCGTCGTGGGGGACGTCACGCTGGGCCCGCATGCCAGCGTGTGGTACGGCGCCGTGCTGCGCGCCGACAATGCGGCCATCGTGGTCGGCGAAGCCACGAACCTGCAGGACGGCACGATCGTCCACGTCGACGATGGCAAGCCGACCCACATCGGGGCGCGGGTGGGCGTGGGGCACCGCGCCATTCTTCATGCGTGCACGGTGGAGGACGACTGCTTGATCGGGATGGGGAGCATTCTCCTCAACGATGTCCGCATCGGGACCGGCAGTGTCGTGGCAGCGGGAGCGGTTCTCCCGGAGGGCACGCGCGTGCCCCCCGGCTCCTTGGTCGTCGGGGTGCCGGCGCGGGTGACGCGCGCCGTGGACGACGCCCTGCGGCAGCGGATCCGGGCTACCTGGGAGCATTACCTGGCGGAGGCCGAGCGGCACCGCGCGGGCGGCTATCCACCCGCGCGAACAAGTTTGTGATGTGAATTCCCGCAACCCCCTGCGCGTGCGGCGCGGTGCGCGCGGCTTGCTCGGGCCGTCGAGCACGCCTACCTTGACCTCCCGCGCTTTTTACGCCGGCGAGCGCTCGGTTAACTTTCATTACATCGGCACCGCACCCGCACCTGCTCTCACCGAAAGGGACGAGCCTGCATGACTGCTTCCCCCCGGACCGGCCCGCTCGATCTGAGCCCCAACGCCGTCACCGTGCTCGAGCGGCGCTACCTGGTCAAGGACGACCAGGGGCACCCGGTGGAGCGACCCGAGGATCTGTTCCGACGGGTCGCCCGAACCATCGCCGAGCCGGACCGGCGCTACGGCGCCTCCGCGCCGGCGGTCGAGGCGCTCGCCGAGACGTTCTTCGAGCTGATGGCGTCGCGGGTGTGGATGCCCAACTCGCCCACCCTCATGAACGCCGGCCGGCCGCTCGGGCAGCTGTCGGCGTGCTTCGTGCTGCCCGTGGACGACAGTCTCTCGAACGGCCAGAGCGGGATCTACGACACGCTGCGCGCCATGGCCCTGGTGCACCAGTCGGGCGGCGGCACGGGGTTCTCCTTCTCCCGGCTCCGGCCCAAGAACGACGTGGTGCGCTCCACCATGGGGGTCGCCTCGGGCCCCGTGTCGTTCATGAAGCTGTACGACGCGTCGACCGACGTCGTGAAGCAAGGCGGGACCCGCCGTGGCGCCAACATGGGGATCCTGCGCGTCGACCATCC
The DNA here is from genome assembly GCA_036270795.1 of Gemmatimonadales bacterium. Classification (GTDB taxonomy): domain Bacteria; phylum Gemmatimonadota; class Gemmatimonadetes; order Gemmatimonadales; family GWC2-71-9; genus AG41. The sequence continues at coordinate 3,859 of DATBBW010000226.1, forward strand.
CGATATCTTGGAGTTCATCACCTGCAAGGACGACCTCACCCAGGTGACGAACTTCAACATCTCCGTCGCGGTGACGGACGCCTTCATGACGGCCGTGGAAGCGGGGACGACCTACCATCTCATCCACCCGCGCACCGGCGGCGTGGTGGGCCAGCTCGACGCGCGGGAGGTGTTCCGCAAGATCGTGCACGGTGCCTGGAAGACAGGCGAGCCCGGCGTGTACTTCATCGACCGCGCCAACTACTACAACCCCGTGCCGCGCCTGGGGGGGTACGAGGCCACGAACCCGTGCGGCGAGCAGCCGCTGCTCCCCTATGACGTCTGCAACCTCGGCTCGATCAACCTGGGCCTGTTCGTGCGTGAGGGGGACGTCGATTGGGCGCGGTTGCGGACCACGGTCCACCTCTGCACCCACTTCCTCGACAACGTCATCGATGCGAACAAGTATCCGCTCCCCGAGATCGCCGACCTCGCGCAGCGCATCCGCCGCATCGGCCTCGGGGTGATGGGCTGGGCGGACCTCTTGGTGCGCCTCGGGATCCCCTACAACTCGGAGGAGGGGGTGGCGCTGGGCCGCAAGGTGATGGAGTTCGTGGACGAGGAAGCGAAGGTGGCGTCGGAGCAGCTGGCCCGCGAGCGCGGCGTCTTCCCGGAGTGGGCGCAGTCGATCTGGGGCCCGGACGCCACGTGCGCCCGCGGGCCCGCGGGCGAGCGGGTGCGCCCGATGCGCCGACTCCGCAACTGCAACCTCACGACGGTGGCGCCCACGGGCACGATCTCGATCATCGCGAACTGCTCGTCGGGGATCGAGCCGCTCTTCGCCGTCGCGTTCCTGCGCAACCAGGCGGGGGTGGTGATGCCCGACGTCAACGACGATTTCGTGGCGATCGCACGGCGCGAGGGATGGTACTCGGAGGCGCTGATGCAGCGGATCGCCGCAGCGGGGCACATCCACGGCGACGCGGTGCCGGCAGCCTGGCAGCGCGTCTTCGTCACCGCGCACGACGTGACGCCGGAGTGGCACATCCAGATGCAGGCGGCGTTTCAGGCGTTCACCGACTCGGCGATCTCCAAGACCTGCAACTTCCCGCACGAGGCCACCGAGGAGGCGGTCGAGAAGATCTACCGCTACGCGTATCGGCTCGCCTGTAAGGGGGTCACCGTGTACCGCGACGCCTCGCGGGAGATGCAGGTGCTCTCGACCGGCGCCACGGCGAAGCACGTGCAGCAGCAGGCCACGGGCGGGGCCGCGGCCGAGGACGAGGGGCCGCGCCAACTCGCCGAAGCCCTGGGCCACGTCGCCGAGCTCGAAGCCGAGCTGGAGCGTACGCGCGCCAAGCTGCACGACGCGGAGGCGGAGAATCTGCAGCGTCGCGCCAAGCGCTCCCGCCCCGACCTGCTGCGCGGAGCGACGCGGCGCACCGAGACGCCGCTCGGCACGATGTACGTCACCATCACCGAGGACGACCGCGGCCAGCCGTTCGAAGTGTTCATCTCGCTCGGCAAGGCGGGCGCCCCGCTGATGGCGGACGTCGAGGCGATCGGCCGCCTGATTTCGCTGGCCCTGCGCTCGGGCATCCCGCTGCGCGAGATCCACCGCCAGTTGCGCGGGATTTCCTCCGACCGCGTGGTCGGCCTCGGCCCGAACAAGGTGCTCTCGGTCCCCGACGCGATCGGCATCGCCATCGAGAAGTGGCTGCAGGAGAAGCAGGGGATCCAGCAGGACCTCCTGGGTGGCGCCGCCGGGCCAGGCCCCGCGGTGCCCGCCCGCGAGGTCATCGCGGGGCCGGAGGGCACCGCGGGGCTCGCGGCGGGCCACCCCGACCAGGACTTCATCGGCGCGTGCCCGGACTGCGGCTCGCAGTTGGCGTTCATCGAAGGCTGCGCCAAGTGCCACGTGTGCGGGTTCTCGGAGTGCGGCTGACGCGACCTGCGGCTGTCTAGCGCTTTCGGGTCAGCCGTCACACGGCGCGCGGTACCGAGCGTGTGAC
>DATBBW010000227.1:0-6211 GCA_036270795.1 Gemmatimonadales bacterium
GGGACGTCCACCTGGACCTACGACGGGTGGAGCGGGGACGTGTATCACCGCATCTACCGCAGCGCCGAGCCGGCGCGGCGGCTCGAGGAGTACACCCGCTATCCGCTATTCCGCACCGTCGGCATCGACAGCGCGTTCTACGATCCGCCGTCCGAGGAGGTGCTCACCGCCTACGCGCGGGCCCTGCCGTCCGGCTTCCCGTGTGTGAGCAAGGTGTGGGATCGGATCACGGCGAAGCGCTTCAATCAGGACCCACGCTGGGGCAACCTCGCGGGCCAGCCGAACCCCGATTTTCTCAATGCGGCGCTCTTCAAGGACGCGGTGCTCGGGCCGTACGCGCGGGTGTTTCGCGACCACGCCGGCTGTTTCGTGTTCGAGTTTCAGGCGCTGCACGGCACGGACCGGCCCGCGCGCGCGGCGTGGGCGGAGGAGCTCGACCGGTTCCTGGGGCAGCTGCCCCGGGCGTTCCGCTATGCGGTGGAGTTGCGGACGCCCGAGCTCTTGAGCGACGAGCACGGCGCGGTGCTGGCGCGACACGGCGTGGCGCACGTGTTCAACTCGTGGGCCGAGATGCCGACGATCGGCGAGCAGCTCGACCTGTCGTGGACCTGGCCGGCGGGCTTCACCGTGGCGCGCGGGCTGTTGCGGCCGGGACGCCGCTACGCCGACGCGGTCAAGCTGTTCGAGCCCTACGAGCGGATCCGCGAGCCGCAGCCCGAGGTGCGCCAGGACCTGCTGCGGCTCGTCACCGAGGCGCTGGAGCGCCGGGCCGAGGCGCTGATCCTCGTGAATAACCGGCTCGAGGGGAACGCGCCGGGGACGATCCGGGCGCTCGCGGCGGCGCTCGCGGGCGAGGCGTCATAACGGATCGCCGGGGCGGGGCGTAGATTGGAGGATGAGCCCGGGTAACCCGCCGTCCTCTGGCCCCGCTCCGCTGCGGCCACCGCGGCCCGAGCTCGTGACGCTCGCCGCCGCCCTCCCCCCCAACATCAAGTTCGGCACCTCCAACTGGGCCACCGACGGCTGGGCGGGAGACGTGTATCACCGGGACTACCGCGGTTCGCAACCCGCCGCGCGGCTCGAGGAATACGTGCGCTACCCGCTGTTCCAGTCGGTCGGCATCAACACGGCCTTCTACGAGGCGCCCTCCCAGGCGATCCTCGACGCGTACGCGCGCGTGCTCCCCCCCGGGTATCACTGCGTCGTGAAGGTGTGGGACCGCATTACGGCGCGCCGCTTCATCCGCGACCGGCGCTGGGGCAGCCTGGCGGGCCAGCGCAACCCGGACTTCTTGAACGCGCCGCTCTTCCTCGAGGCCGTGCTGCCGCGCTACGAGCGCGCCTTCCGCGGGCCGGTGCTGTGCTTCGTGTTCCAGTTCCAGGCGATGCGGGGCAGCGACCTGCCGGGCGAGGTCGAGTGGGCGGAACAGCTCGACCGGTTCTTCACGGCGCTGCCGCGCGACTTCCGCTACGCCGTGGAGCTCCGCAACGCCGAGCTCCTCACGGCGGCGCACGGGGACGTGCTGCGGCGCCACGGCGTGGCGCACGTGTTCAATTCCTGGACCGAGATGCCGTCGATCGGGACGCAGTGGCGTCTGCCGTGGACCGCGAGCGCCGCGTTCACGGTGGTGCGGGCCCTCATGCGGCCGGGGCGCAAGTACGCCGAGGCGGTGCGGCTGTTCGAGCCCTACGACCAGGTGCGTGAGCCGCAGCCCGAGCTGCGCCGCGACCTGCTGCAGCTGATGAACGACGTCGTGGCCCGGGGCACCGAGGCCGCGATCCACGTGAACAACCGCATCGAAGGGTACGCTCCGGGGACGATCCGCGCCCTGGCGGAGCGGTGGGTGGCGGAGCGCGGCACGGGGACAGCGGTCGAAGGGCGATAGCCGGCGATCGGCGGGGCCCGGGGGCCCGGGGGCCCGAGTGCTTGCGACGCCCGGAGAAAGTCGGTAGGGTTTAAGTCTGCAGGTCGGCCGTCACCACCAGCCGTACGGTAGCGGAGTGCTGCATGAGGCCAGGCGGGCGGAGCGTTCCGACGCTCCCGGTGCCCCTGTTGCGCAACGCGATTGGGCGGGAGGCCGCGCGCCTCTCGCTACGACGCGCGGCCAGGGAGATCGCTCTCAGTCCCAACGGGCTGCGCAACTTCCTTAACGGCTCCACCCCGCATAGCGCCAGCCGCGTGAAGCTCGAGCGCTGGCTCGCCACGCAAAGCCGCACGACCCCGCCGCCGAACGTGGGGCAGCTGGTGCGCCTCGTGAACGAGCTGGCGGTGGATCTGTCGCGCCGCCAGGCCGTAGAGCTGGGCCGCGAGGTGGCCCGCTGGCTGGCCGAGGCGTACGAGGCGCGCCAGCTCGGCGCGCCCCACTGGGTGCAGGAGTTGCTGCGCCACTACCGACCGCGCCGCGGCAAGAGCCAGTCCGAAGTGGCCTGAGCCCTCCGGGGCGCGGCTTGCCGCACCCGGGCTCGGGCCGTATATCTTCCGCTCAGTTCCTGCAGTTTCCCCGATGCTTCGCCATCAGCCACCAGCTCGGATCGATCTCGCATGGACTCGCAGGCATCGCATGCCGATCCCGAGCCCGCCCTCACGATCCTCGTGGTGGAGGACCGCCGCGAGTTGCGCGACGCCATGGCGGCCGAGCTGCGGCGCCACGGCTGCCGCGTCGTGAGCGCGGCGCACGGCGCCGAGGCGCTCGCGGCCGTGGTGCTCGACCGGTTCGACGCCGTCGTGACCGACGCGCAGATGCTGCCGCGCGGTGCGCTGTGGCTGTGGCGCGAGGCGACGACGCTGCGACCGGAGCTGCGTGGTCGGTTCGTGTTCTGCAGCGCCAACGGCGTCCCGGACGTCACCGACGGGCCGTGGCAGAGCGAGCGCTTCGTGCCGCACCCGCTGCGGCTCGACAGGCTGTGGGCCGACGTCGTGGCCGTGACGGACCACCACGGCCGCGACGGCTCATAACGCGAGCTCGCCCTGGCCGGCCGGGCGCCGGTGCGGGTAGCGGTCGATCATCCCCTCGTTCACCGGGAATCCGAAGCGCGCCTCGAGCTGCTTGATCCGCGCGGTGAGCGCCCGCGCGTACGTGCGCGGCACCCCGCTGCGCCCGCGGTACGCCGCCTGATACCGCGCGCTGAGGGCGGGGAAATGGGTGTCGAGCACCGGCAGAAAGCGCTCGCGCACCGCGGGATAGAGCCGCAGCGGGCCCGCATGCACGAACCGGGCGCCAGCCTTCCGGGCCGCCTGGAAGAGCGCTTCCAGATGGGGACGGTCGTCCGTGATCCCCGGAAGGACTGGTGCCACGATGAGCCCCGCATAGATACCGGCGGCGGTGAGCCGCTCGAGCACCCGCAGGCGCACGGCGGGCAGGGGCGAGCGGGCCTCGACTTGGCGGATCACCGCGACGTCGAGCGTGATGAGCGACAGGTACACCGCGAGGTCGCTCTTCTCCTGGATCCGGCGCAACAGGTCGAGGTCGCGCCCGATGAGCGGGCTCTTCGTGATGATCCCGACGTTCAGGCCCTCGTAGCGCGCCAGGCGCTCCAGGACCTGACGCGTGAGCTGGAACCGCCGCTCCGCCGGCTGATAGGGATCGGTCGCCGTGCCGATCACGATGGGTGGAGGGGCCGCACCCCCGGCGCGCGCGGCCGCCCGCAGATAGCGGCGCACGTCCGCGTCGAGCACGCCCTGGATCTGCTGCTTCACGAACACCCGCCGCTCGAACGCCTCCCAGCCGTGCGGCCCGCGGAAATCGTGGAACTCGGCATCCGAGAGCCGGCCCGCATCATGGGCGCGCTCGACGACGTAGCGGTGCGCGTAGCGCGCGTAGCAATAACTGCAGCCGAACTCGCAGCCGATGTAGGGATTGAGCGACCAGAAATCGACGCCCGTCTGTTGCGGCGAGTTGAGCACCGAGCGCGGCTGGAGCGCCACGAACTTGGTGCCGCGCAACCGCTCGTCGAGCAGCGGCACCGGAGCGGGCCGGCACGCCGGCGCGCCCGACAGCGCGAGCCCGAGTTGCCCGGGCTCTGGCCCCGCGTGACGCTCGGGGGCGCGGGCCATCACGCCGGCCTTCCCTTTACCCACACCGCGCCCACCCGCACTCGACGCACACCAGGCAGCCCGACTGGCGCGTGAGGCCGGCGCCGCAGTCGGGGCAGGGCGAGGTCTCGGACGGGGCCGGGGGCGGCGGTGGGGGAGGGGCAGCAGGTTGAGGCAGCTGGACCGGCGCCGGCATCGAGGCGCTCCTGGCTTCGGTATTTGTTCGGGTGCGGTGCACGAATATGAGGGTCTCCCGCGCTATCGGCAAGGGTCGGCGGCCGTTAGTCTAAGCCGGTGACGAACAAGCGGATAGCATTTCAAGGCGAGCTGGGCGCCTACTCTGAGGAAGCGCTGCTGCGGTTCGACCCCGCGGCCGAGGCGCAGCCCTACCGCGAGTTTCCCGATGTGGCCGAAGCGGTGCTCGAGCGCCGCGCCGATCTCGGTCTCTTGCCGATCGAGAACTCCGTCGTCGGATCGGTCGCCCAGAACTTCGACCTCATCGCGGAGTCCGGTGTCGCGATCGTGGGCGAGCTGGTGAGCCCGGTGCATCACTGTTTGCTCGGGCTCCCGGGCGCATCGCGCGGTGCGCTGCGTCGGGTGCTCTCGCATCCCGTGGCGCTGGCGCAGTGCGAGCGCTTCTTGCGCGGGCTTGCGGGCGTTGAGGCGGTGGCGTTTTACGACACGGCGGGAGCGGCGGCGGAGGTGGCGCGGCGCGGCGAGCCGGCGCTCGCCGCCGTCGCGGGTGCGCTCGCGGCGCGGCGCTATGGGCTCGACATCCTCGCCGAGCGGATCGAGGACGAGCCGCACAACCAGACGCGGTTCCTGCTCGTGGCGCGGGAGGCGGCCCCGCCGCCCGACGGAGTGCCGGCCAAGACGACCCTGCTCTTGAAGCTGCCCCACCGGCCCGGCACGCTGGCGCGCGCCCTCGCACCCTTCGCCGCGGCGGGACTCAACCTCACCAAGCTCGAGAGCCGGCCGGACCGCACCACGCCGTGGGAATACCTGTTTTATCTCGACGTCGAGGCGCGCGCGTCCGATCGCGCCATGGCCGCGGCGCTCGGCGAGCTCGAGTCGCAGGGCGCGGTGGTGATCGTGCTCGGGGACTACCCCCGGTTCACACCCCTCCCGTCGCCGCCGCTCCCGCCCCCCCTGCCGATCGCTTGACCACGGCGCGCCAGCCGAAGTACACCGGCACGCCCACCAGCACGAGGCCGGCCCCGAGCGCGCTGTAGGTGCGCGTGGTGCTCTGGGCCAACAGGTCCGCCGCGATGACGCCCGTCAGGAGGACGTACAGCGCGGGGAGCCAGGGATAGCCCGGCGCGCGCACCGGCCGCTCCGCCAGCGGCCGCTTGATCCGCAGCGCGAACAGGCCCGCGGTGGTCAGCATGTAGAACACCAGGGCCGCGAAGATCACGAAGTTCAAGAGCTGCGAATAGGTGCCCGTGAGGCAGAGCAGGCTCGTCCAGAGTCCCTGCACGATCAAGGCGATGGCCGGGGTCTTGTAGCGGGGATGGAGAATCCCGGCGGACCGGAAGAACAGGTCGTCCCGGGCCATGGCGTAGTACACGCGGGCGCCCGACAGGATGAGGCCGTTGTTGCAGCCGAACGTCGAGATCATGATCGCCGCCGCCATGAGCTTCAGCCCCGGCTGGCCGAGAATCGCCTGGAGCGCGGCGGTGGCCACCCGGTCCTGCGGCGCGGCGGCGATCGCCGCGGCGGGCAGCACGTTCAGGTAGGCGACGTTCGCGAGTACGTACAACAGCGTGACGATCAGCACGCCGGCGGCCATCGCGAACGGCAGATCGCTCCGGGGATGCTCGAGCTCGCTCCCCGCGAAGCCCACGTTGTTCCACGCGTCCATCGAGAACAGCGACCCCACCATCGCCGCCCCGATCACGCCCAGCCCGACCGTCACGCTGCCCGCGGCCCAGAAGTTCGCGCCGAAGTTCGCGGCGATCGCGTCGGCGTGGCGCCCGATCGTGAGCCCGAGCAGGATCAAGGCGGCGAGCGCCGCCGTCTTGATGGCCGTGAGCGAGGTCTGGATCAGCGCCGCCGTCTTCACGCCGCGCACGTTGATCCACGTGAGGATCACGACCGACGCCACCGCGAAGACGCGCTGCCAGGAGAGCCCCACGGTGATGTCGCCGATCGGCGGCGGGAAGTGCAGCGTCGTGCCGAG
>DATBBW010000228.1:0-14883 GCA_036270795.1 Gemmatimonadales bacterium
CTCGATCTCTTCCTCGCGACGGCCGCTGGGAACCGCGCCTACCGCAACACCCTCGACGGCACGTTCCACGAGATGGCCGCCTCGATGGGCCTCGCGGGGAGCGGCAGCCGCGACGCGGCGTTCGGCGACTTCGACGGCGACGGCCGTACCGACTTGGTGGTCGTCGGCGCTGACGGGCGCGTGCGGCTTTATACCAACCAGGGCCAGGGCCACTTCCAGGACGTGACGGCGACGAGCGGCTTGGCTGGCGTGCGGCACGCCGGGGCGGTGGCCGTCGGCGACTACGATAACGACGGGTACCTCGACCTGTTCGTGACCTCCCTCGACGGGACGGAGCCCGCGTTGTACCACAACCGAGGGGACGGCACGTTCGAGCTCGATCGGCGCACGGCCGTGCTACGGCGGGCGCTGCGCGGCGTCGCCGGGTTGGACGCGGCCTTTTTCGATTTCGATAACGATGGCTGGCTCGACCTGATCGTGGTGGGCAAACCGCCCGCCCCCGGCGGCCGCGGGGTGTTCCTCTTCCGCAACGACCCGACACGCGGCTTCGAGGACTACTCGGCGATCCTGCCCGACAGCCTGCGCGCCGGCCGGGCGGTCGCCGTCGCCGACTTCGACCAGGACGGCGGCCTCGATTTGATCGTCGTCGGCTGGGACGGGCGGCCCCGGCTGCTACGCAACGAGGGTGGGAACGCGAATCAGTACGTCGACGTCCGCCTGGTCGGCCTGCGCCAGGGGAGCGGGAAGAACAACGGCTTCGGGCTCGGCGCCACGCTCGAGCTCCGTGCGCGCGACCTCTACCAGCTGCGGCTCGTCACCGACCGCGTGACGCATTTCGGCCTCGACCGCCGCCTCAAGGCGGACGTGCTGCGCGTGCGGTGGCCGAACGGCGTGTTGCAAACCGTCTACTACCCGGGGACGGAAGAGGATGTGCTCGAGCAGCGGCTCCTCAAAGGGTCGTGCCCCTTCCTCTATGTGTGGGACGGCCACGGCTTCACGTTCGCGACCGACGTGATGTGGAACAGCGCCCTGGGGATGCCGCTCGGCATCATGGGGAGCGCGGGCAGCCTCATGTCCGCATCGCCGCGGGCCTCGCAGGAGTACCTCCGCATTCCCAGCGGATTGCTGCAACCTCGAGACGGGCGGTACGAGCTGCGCTTCAGCGAGGAGTTGTGGGAGACCGCCTATCTCGACGAGCTGCGGCTGCTCGTGGTGGACCACCCGGAGTCGGTGCAGGTCTATTTGAACGAGCGCTTCGTGCCTTCGGGACCCAGCCCCCTGCACCTGTATCAGGTCGCCCAGCCGCGCCTGCCGGTAACCGCGACCGACGAACTGGGGAACGATCTGCTCCCGGCCCTGCGCGCGCAGGACGGCATCTACGCGGCCACGCTGCGCCCGACGCGCTTTCAGGGACTGACGGAGCTCCACGACCTGGTGCTGGACTTCGGCGACCTCGCGGGGCTCGACAGCGTGTTCCTGTTTCTTACCGGCTGGATCTATCCGACGGACGCGAGCATCAACCTGGCGCTCGCGCAGGCGCACGCCATGCAGATCGTTCCGCCGCACGTTCAGGTCACGGACGCTGCCGGCCGGTGGCACACCGTGATTCCCGACATCGGGTTTCCCGCGGGCAAGAACAAGACGGTGATCGCGGACCTCACGGGGAAGTTTCTGAGCGCGGATCACCGCGTGCGCATCCGCACGAACATGGAGATCTACTGGGACCGGGCGTTCGTCGCGTCGACGGCGTCGGGCAGCCCCGTGACCGTGACGACGCTGCGGCCGGAGGCCGCTGATCTCCGCTACCACGGCTTCTCCCGCATGTACACGAAGGGGGGGCGCTACGGGCCGCAATGGTTCGACTACAACGACGTCGCGCGGGCGCCCCGCTGGGCGCCGATCCCGGGCGCGTTCACGCGCTACGGGGACGTGCTGCCGCTGCTCGGCGCGTCCGACGACAAGTACGTCATCTTCGGTCCGGGGGACGAGATCGCGCTCCAGTTCGACGCCGCGGCGGCACCGCCGCTGGCGCCCGGCTGGACCCGCGACTTCATCTTGTATACGGATGCGTGGTTGAAGGACGCCGACTTGAATACGGCGTCCGGGGGCACCGTGGGGCCACTCCCGTTCCACGGTATGTCGCGCTACCCGTACGGTCCGGACGAAGCGTACCCGGCCGACCCGGCGCACCAGCGCTACCGCGATGCCTACAACACCCGCCGCGTGGTCCGCGCCCGGCTACCCCTGGAAAGCTTGAACCGCTAGACCGCGACGGGCTCCGGCCGTGCGGCTAGAGCACATACCCGCGCTGGAGAAGCGAGCGCCCCGACGCCGCGTAGCCATCCCGGTCGGGGAGATGGAACCGCAAGGCATCGGCGAGGCGGTCGTAGATGTTGAACAACACGCACACCTCGATCGCATCCTCGATGGCCGCATCGCTCACGTGCGCGGCGCGGAGCGGCGCCACGTCGGCGGAGCCCACGCTGGCGGGCGCGAGGGTGAGCTGCTCCAGGAAGCCGAGCGTAGCCCGTAGCTTCGGGTCGAGCGGTGCGGTACGCCAATCCTCCAGGACCGCCTCGACGAGTGCTGCGTCCTTCAGGGCCAGCGACGCGACCGCGCCGTGAGCGCCCGTTCAGAAGGGACACTGATTCAGGCGTGAGGTGAACGCGGCGAATAGCTCCCGCTCGCCCACGCTCCAGGGGGAGGGTCCGCGCATCACCGCCTGCGTCCACTCGCACATCGGGCCGCCGAAGAACTCGGGGCGGTACAAGAGCGTCTTGACGACGTCCGGGACGCGCCGCCCGCCCACGAGCCGGATGAGCAGGAGCTTGAGGCGTTGCGGTAGGCGATGACCGTGCTCGACCGCGCGCAGGCGCATCAGTCCCCCCCCGCGCCCCGCAGGGCGGCGAGTCCGCGCTCGAGCCGCCCCAGGGCCGCCCCGAGCGCCGCCGCCACCGTTACCTCGAACAGGGTGTCGTCGGAGTTGCCAGCGCGCTGCAGGGCCGCGACGTCCTCGTCCGTGACCTGGTGGGCATGCCGCGCGACCTTGTCGACGTAGGCGGCGAGTGCCGGGGCCAGGTCGTCGCCGACTTCCCGTCCGCCGGCCGGGTCGTGGCGCCCCCCGAGCCGCGCCGCCCGGTTGAGCACGGCCCGGCGTACGGCGCTCGCCGTGTGGGCCGCCGGGGCCAGGACCCGGTCGACAACTCGCTCGGTGAAGGTGGCGTACCGCCCCCTGAGATCCCCCATGTGCGCTCCGCCCGTGTCGGGGGCGCCTAGAATGGCGGTGGAACGGGGGTTCGTCAAGCCACCGTGGCCGGGTGGCGGAACGACTCATGAGGGCGTACGATTGCCGCCGCGCATGAACCTGTTCACACTCCTGCTCGCGGCCCAGACGGCGGCACCGATGGACACCGTGCCGCCGTATCTCGCGTTCCCGGAGCCGGGGCTCGACGAGCCGGCGGCCTATGAGGGCTATGAGACCCGCGTTTACCGGGACGCCCGCGGTAACGCGTTTCAGGTGTACCTGAAGGGCAACATCGGACGCGTCGTGAATCTGTGGGCCGACGCGGCCAACGAAAGCGTCGGCTTCACGGCGCGCGACTCGGCCGGCAGACCGGCCCTGCTGGCCTGGGGGTCGGCTGGGGCCGCGGTGGCCGAGTCGGCGGGCACGCGCTCGGTGAGCTACGGGCTCGAGGCCCCCGCAGCGGTCCGCATCGGGTTGTTCCTGCTGGGCTCCATGCGTGTGGAGCGGGACTTTCAGTACTCCACTCGCGATTCGCTAGCGCTCGAGGCGACGCCGTTCCCGCAGCACGAGCTGTCCGAGCTGATCGACCATGTGGCCCGTCTGAGCGCGCCCGAGCGTGCGCGTCAGTTGTCGCTGCTCGGTGTCACGACGATCGCCGCGCTGCGTGCGCGTCTCGTGCCGCGCGTCACGACGGCGCACAGCGACACGGCGTGGGTGGTGCGCGTCGCGCAGGTGAGCTTCGATGGGCGGAATCACCTCGCGCTCGAACTCGCGGGAGACGCTCGGGAGACCGTCCCCACGCTCGTCGGGAACGTCCTCACGATTCGCCGGCCTGCGGGCGGGCCGGTCCGCCTGAGTGTTCGCGTGATCACGGACGCAGCGGCGCTCACCCCCCTCACGCGCGCCGCAATCTTCAACGACGCCTTCCACGCGTTCTACGAGGCCGTCCGGGCCGACACCGCTCACCCCGAGCGGCTGCGGCGGCTCGAGCGCGAGGTGCGAGGTGTCGAGCTGCTGTGCTACGGCGAGAAGCTCATGGCGGGGCTGCCGAACTTCGCCACCTACTTTGGCCGCGACATGCTGATGACGGCGCTGCTGATGCAGCCCGTGTGGGCCCCCGCGATGCCGGAACACGTGATCGCGAGCGCCCTCCGCAAGCTCTCCCGCACCGGAGATGTGAGCCACGAGGAGGCCCTCGGCGGCCAAGCGATTCGCGAGAACGCCGCCGAGTACAACCGCTTGGTCGCGGATGGCCAGCTCGCCCGGGCGCGCGCGTTGCTCCCCCGGCTCGCGGCCACGCGCGAGAACTATATCATGATCGACGACGACTTCCAGCTCCCCGTGGTCGCCGCGCGGTATCTCGCCGACCCCCGCGTGCCCGCCGATCGGAAGCGTCGGTTCTTGCGCGAGGAGCATCGGCTCGAGCGCCTGCTCGCGAACTTGGCGTTCGTGGCCCAGCAGGCGGCGCCGTACGCGCAGCACCCCGTCGCGACGAACTTGGTGAGCTTTCCTCGCGCCCCCGACGGCCGCTGGATCTCGGCGAGCTGGCGCGACAGCCGGGCCGGCTACGGCGGGGGCCGCTTCGCCATGGATGTGAACGGCATCTGGGTGTCGCACGCGCTCGAAGCGACGGGGACGATTCTCGACGCGCTGCACCAGCTCGGCATCGCCCCCGTCATTCGGCAAGAGCCGCTCGCCACCTACGCGCGCGATCGTGCGGCGCTGGGGCGTGCCGTGATCGTCTGGCAAGGCGCCGTGCGCCACTTTGCCGTCGCGCTCCCCCGCAGCACGCTGGTGAGCCGGATCGCGGCACGGCAAGCCTGGCTGCCGCCGCCCGAGCGCGAGTACTGGGACAAAGTGCTCGGGCAGAGCGGGCCTTCCCCCGACACGCTGCGGTTCCTCGCGCTGTCGCTCGATGGGCAGGGGCGACCGCTTCCCATTGTGAACACCGACCCGGCCATGTCCTTGCTCCTCGGGCCCCTGCCCCCCGAGCAGGTGCAGGCGCTCGTGAGCCCAGTCATGACCGCCTACCCGGTCGGTCTGTTCGTCGCTGACCTGGGCCCGCTCGTCGCCAACGACAGCTATGCGACCCCCGACCTGTGGGACAGCTTTCGCCGCGACGCGTATCATGGGCCGACCGTGGTCTGGGGGCGGGACGTGAACATTTTGCTCGCGGGCCTCGCCGGCCAGATCCGCGACGCCGCGCCGACGGCCGACGTGGCGTTCCTGCGGGACGCCGTCGGGCACATCGTCGCGGCGGTCGAGCGCTCGGGACTGCGACATGCCGAGCTGTGGAGCTACCGGATCGAGAACGGCAAACTGAACCCCAGCCGCTACGGCTCGAGCTCCGATGTGCAGCTCTGGAGCCTCACCGACCTCGCCGTGCAATTCCTCCTCAACCAGCCAAAACCATGACCTCCCTACGTCTGTTCGACCTCGTGGTGATCGCCGGCTACTTCCTCGTGCTGCTCGGGATCGGGTACTGGGCCGCGCGGCGGGAGAAGAACGTGAGCGCGGACTATTTCCTGGCCAGCCGGGACGTGGGCTGGTTCGCCGTCGGGGCCAGCTTGTTCGCGTCGAACATCGGGAGCGAGCACCTGGTCGGGCTCGCCGGTACGGGGGCGTCGAGCGGGCTCGCCGTGGGCCACTTCGAGTGGCTCGCCTGCCTCATCTTGCTGCTGCTCGGCTGGTTGTTCGTGCCGTTCTACCTCAAGAGCGGCGTGTACACCATGCCGGAGTTCCTCGAGCGGCGGTTCAATTCAGCGGCACGGGCCTATTTCACGTGGGTCTCGATCATCGGATACGTGCTGACGAAGATCAGCGTCACGTTGTTCGCCGGCGGGGTCGTGATGCGGGCGGTGACGGGCCTCGACATCTGGACCAGCGCCGTCGTGCTGATCATCGTGACCGGGCTGTACACGATCCTGGGGGGCCTGCGCGCGGTGATCTACACCGAAGTGATGCAGGCCGTCGTGCTGATCGTGGGGTCGGCGACGCTGGCAGTGCTGGGCTTGCAGGCAGTCGGCGGGTGGAGTGGGCTCACGGCGCGCATGCCCGCGGACTTCTTCTCGATGTGGAAGCCCGTGGATCACCCGGCGTTCCCGTGGACGGGCATCGTGTTCGGGGCGCCGATCCTCGGCGTGTGGTACTGGTGCACCGATCAGCACATTGTGCAGCGCGTGCTCGCGGCGCGGAATGTGGCCGCGGCCCGCACCGGCACGATCTTCGCCGGCTACCTGAAGATCCTGCCGGTGTTCATCTTCGTCCTCCCGGGGATCGTCGCCGCCGCCCTGTACCCGGACATCCGCGGCGCCGCGTCGGACGCCGCCTACCCGGCCCTCGTGACGCGCCTGCTCCCGGCGGGATTCAAGGGGCTGGTGCTCGCCGGCATGCTAGCGGCCCTGATGAGTTCGCTCGCGTCGGCGTTCAACTCCTGTTCGACCCTGCTCACCTGGGACGTGTACCGCAAGCTCCGGCCCGGGGCGAGCGAGCAACGCCTCGTCGCGGTGGGCCGCGCCACCACCGTTCTCCTCGTCGGGTTCGGCCTCTTGTGGATTCCCTTGATGAAGTACATCTCGCCCCATGTCTACATCTATCTCCAGAGCGTGCAGGCCTACATTGCTCCCCCGATTGCGGCGTGCTTCCTGCTCGGCGTGCTGTATCCGCGGCTGAACGGTATCGGCGCGGTGACGGCACTCTGGACGGGGCTCGTGATCGGGTTGGCGCGCCTCATTCTCGAGCTGGCGAAGGCCTACCTGCCGGCCGGCTCGTTCTGGTACGCGTTCGCCGACATCAATTTCTTGCACTTCGCGGCCTTGCTGTTCGCGCTGTGCGCGGCCATCCTCATCGGCGTCAGCCTCTTTACCGCCCGGCCCTCGGCCGTGCACACCGATGGACTCACCTACCAGTACCGCGCCCCCGAGGTGACCGCAGTGCCCGTCCCGGCGCAGCCGCGACGCCTCAACGTCACCTTGTCCATCGTCCTCGCCGCCACGCTCGGCGTGCTGTGGTACGTCTTTCGCTGAGCGCCTGGACGTGAGGCGCCTGGCGCGCGCTCGACCGGGCCTCCTCGTTCGGTTTGGCGCGGTGCTCGTCCTGACGGCGGGGTGCCGGAGCGGCGCGCCCCCCCCGCGACTGGCCTCGGGCGTCCTCCCCCCCGTGGGGGCGAGCGCACGCTACGACCCCGCGCACGACCTCGGGCCCCTGTTTCACGACGTTCAGCTATCGGGCATGTTCGCGGACTCGAAGACGTTCGTCGACGCCCGGCCGCTCTTCGCCCCAGCCGAGATCGTGGGCCGCTATGCCGCGGCGCGCCGCTCGGCGCCGTTCGACTTGCGAGCCTTCGTGACGCAACACTTCGAGCTGCCCCGGCCAGCCGAGACGGCCGTCCGCACGGACACGTCCCAGACCATGGAGCAGCACATCCGGGCGCTGTGGCCGATCCTCACTCGTCAGCCGGACCCGGCGGACGTGCGCTCGTCCCTGATCCCGCTGCCGCACGCGTACGTCGTGCCGGGCGGCCGGTTCCGCGAGGTCTACTATTGGGACTCGTACTTCACGATGCTCGGGCTCGTGGAGAGCGGCCGGACCGACCTAGTGCGCAGCGTGCTCGACAACTTCAGCTACCTGATCCAGACCGTCGGCCACATTCCGAACGGCAACCGCACCTACTACCTCGGCCGCAGCCAGCCGCCGTTCTTCGCCGCCATGGTCGGGCTGTACGCTCAGGCGACTGATACGACGCAGGCGCTAGCGTACCTCGACGCGCTCGAGGCGGAGCACGCGTTCTGGATGGATGGCGCGGCGCGGTTGGCGCCGGGCGAGGCGTACCGCCGCGTCGTGGGGCTCCCCGACGGATCGGTACTCAACCGTTATTGGGACGACCGCCCCGAGCCGCGCCCCGAGTCCTATCGCGAGGACTATCAGCTGGGGCAGACGCTCGCCGCGGGGCAGCGTGAGGCGTTCTATCGCAATGTCCGAGCGACTGCGGAGAGCGGGTGGGATTTCTCGAGCCGCTGGATGCGGGACGCGCGGGACGTGCGCACGCTGGAGACCACCGAGCTCGTGCCGGTCGATCTCAACAGTCTCCTGTACCACGCCGAGCGGACCGTTGCGGCCCTGCGGACGTTCCGCGGGCGCCCGGGGGACGCCGCGGTCGCCCAGCAATTCGCCGCCGCGGCCGAGCGACGCCGTCGAGCTTTGCTGGCCGCCGCGTACGACTCGACGACAGGGTTCTTCTACGACGTTCGCTGGCGGACGGGCGAGCGGGTAACGGACCGCCCCACGCTCGCCGCCACGTCGCCCCTGTTCTTCGGACTCGCCACCGCCGCGCAGGGTCGCTCCGTCGCCGCCCGGCTGGAGCGCGACTTCCTCAAGTCCGGCGGGTTCGTGACGAGCCTCGTCGCCTCGGGCCAGCAGTGGGACGCCCCAAACGGGTGGCCGCCGCTCGAGTGGCTCGCGATCCAGGGAGTACGCCGCGCGGGGCGCGCCGACCTCGCCGACACCGCGGGCGCCCGCTGGCTCGCCCTGAACCGGCGCACCTACCGCGCGACCGGGAAAATGACCGAGAAGTACGATGTCGTGGATCCCGATCGCCGGGCCGGCGGCGGCGAGTATCCAACACAAGACGGGTTCGGCTGGTCGAACGGCGTCGCCCTCGCCCTCGCCGTCCCAGAGCGGCGCTGACGACGCCCCGGCGCGACGCCCGGAACGCTTGGCGTGCGGGCGTCCCCGCGTAGACCTGCGATCGATCGCCACTCCCAAACCGCTCCGAGTGGAACGCCGGCAGGGGCGGTCGGGTATCCCGCCCCATGGTAACGCTGCGTGGCTGCCTCGTGGCCGCGGCCGCGTCTCTGGCGCCGATCGGCACGGTGGTGCAGGCGCCGGTCGGGCCACCGCTCCTTGTGTCGCGGC
This sequence comes from Gemmatimonadales bacterium, assembly GCA_036270795.1. Taxonomy (GTDB): domain Bacteria; phylum Gemmatimonadota; class Gemmatimonadetes; order Gemmatimonadales; family GWC2-71-9; genus AG41. Next base: position 9,158 of record DATBBW010000228.1, read on the forward strand.
CCGTGCGGCCCCTGCAGGGATCGCTGGTCGTTGTGGCCGTCCGCCCGCCTGCTGGGGACAGCGTGGTGGCCGTGACGGGCGACCTCGCGGGGGAGCCGCTGCACTTCGAGCCGGTGGCGGTCGAGTGGCACGCCGTAGGTGCGGTGCCGCTCGACGCGAGCGACAGCGTGCTCGGCCGCGTCATAATCGCGCGGGCCGGCGGTGCGACGGACACGATGGTCGCGGTACTGCGGGTCACCAGACGCTCGGCGCCGCGCGAGCGACTCCGCGTGGCCCCCGAGCTGGTGCAGGCACCGGATTCCCTAGCAGAGCGGATTCGGCTCGAGCGTGAGCTGGTGGACGACCTCCGACGCCGCTCGCACGACACCCCGCGCCTGTGGCGTGAACCGTTCATGCGCCCACGCCCGAGTGCCGTGAAGAGCGTGTTCGGCGTGTCGCGCCGCTTCAACGGCGTGGTGCGGAGCCGACACTTTGGCGTCGACTTTGCCGGGCGGCCGGGTGCGCCGGTGCGCGCCGCGAACCGCGGCATCGTCGTGTTCGAGGGCGATTTGTACTACAGCGGCAGGACGCTGTTCATCGACCACGGCGCCGGTCTCGTCACCGGCTACTTTCATCTGAGCCAGGCCCTCGTCGCGCCCTCCGACACCGTCGCTCGCGGCCAGGTGATCGGCCACGTCGGCTCATCGGGTCGGGTGACTGGGCCTCACCTTCATTGGTTTGCGGCGTATGGCGCGATCACGGTCGATCCGTTCAGTCTCGTGACGCTGGACCTGGAGCGCGTACTCACCCCCGCGCGCGCGGATCGGGCGCCTGAAGCGCGGTAAGCCTCGGGGTTGAGCCAGCGCTCTCGGGCGACCCGCGGTCAGGCCAGGTACTCCTCCCGATACATCTTGATCAACTCGAAGAAGTAGGACACCGCGAGCGGCCCGATCAACAGGCCGAGGATTCCGAAGTACGGGACGCCGGCGAGCGCCCCGATCAGGGTCACCAGAGGATGGATGTTCGCCCACCGTCGGAACACCATCGGGCGGATCACGTAGTCCACGTTCCCAACCACGATGATCCCCCAGGCCGCGAGCAGCAGCGCCGCACCCGGCCGGTGGTCGAGCAGTAACGCCAACGCGCCCGGGCCCCAGACGAGCCCACTGCCCACGACGGGGAGGACGGAAAACACCATCGTCACGACGCCCCAGAACAGGGCGTTGGGGAGGCCGGTCACCCAGAATCCCAGCCCCACCAGCGTCCCGTGAATCGCGGCCGTGACGCCGGTGCCGATGACGGTGGAGTGCGTGACGTCGCGGAAACGCTGGCGCAGTTTCTCCGTGTTCTTGGCCGAGAAGGGGATGTAGGGCCGCACCGCGTCCCAGGTCTCCCCGGGGCGGAGCAGCAGGTAGAACAGGCCGAACAGCGAGATGACGAGGTTCAGCGCGACCCGCGTCGCCGTGCCGATCAGGCCGAACGCGCTCGAGCCGACCCACGACACCACTTTGGCCCCGAGGTCCGCGAGGCGCGGTCCCAAGTCGATCCCCGCCGGCTTCAGCTCGCTCAGGCGTCGCAGCACGGGGCTCTGGATCACCCCCGTCGCCATCTGCTGCGCCTGCGACACGATGAGACCCGCGAACGAGACCCCCGGGACCACGATGAGGAAGAGCGCCAACGCCACCACGAGCGTGGCCGACACCTTTGCACTGAAGCGTCGCATCAGCCAGTCGTGCACCGGGGTGAAGACGGCGTACAGCACGGGGATGCCGAGCAAGCCGGTGAGATAGGGCGTGAGCGCGATCACCAGGGCCACGCCAAGCATCAGGACGAGCACGGCGGCGCGCTGGTGGTTGGTGTCGAGGAGAGGCACGCGCTAGTGTAGGGCGCCGAGGACGCTTTTTCAAGGCGGCGCGGACGCTGTGCCGCCTTGACGGGCACCCGGGCGTGGATGAGCCCCCCGCCCGGCTTTATGGAATCCTTAGGTCCGCCGTCAAGTCTTGAGCCCGCGTTAACAGCCCGCCCGCTATCATCCCCAGTTGACCCGATTCCCGAGGCGGGATCGATGCTCAGGGATGTGGTGATGGTCGCGATTGTCTTGGGGTTCTTGCTCCTCACGCGCGGTCTCGTGTGGTTGTGCGAGAAGGTGTGAGCACCCCATGACGCCGCTGTACTGGATCGGCGGGCTCGTCGCGCTGTTCCTCCTCGCTTACCTCCTCCTGGCCCTGCTCAGGCCCGAGCGGTTCTCGTGAACTCGCTGGCGTGGCCCGAGGCCGCTGCGTACGGACTGGTGATGTGGTTCGTGGTGCGCCCCCTGGGCGTCGCCTGGGGCCGCGCCGCCGATGCGCGCGGCGTCCTCGACCCGGCGCAACAGGGCCGTTTGACGAGGGCGTTCCAGGCGTTCGGGCCGGAGCGCGTGGCGCGCGGCGTGACCGCCCGGGGCCATAGCTGGCGAGACTGCTTCGTGGCGCTCGCGGCGTTCGACGAGCCCAGGGCGCTCGACCCGGCGATCCGACACTGCTGGTGGGTCCGCGGTAGCCAGGTGTTCAGCGCCCGCCTCGGTACCACCCCGACGGTCATCAAAGACGTCGCCCAAGCGTGGGACGGGCACGAAGCGGCGTTCCGGGCGCTCGCCGCGGCGTGGCTGGAGCAACGCGCCATGGCCCCACCGAGGGCCGTCCGCCAGCTCGCCGCGGAACAACGGTCATGCGGTTGAGCGACTGGGCGCAGATCGCCCTCTACCTCGCCGTCCTGTTCGCACTCGTCAAACCGCTCGGTGCCTATATGGCCCGAGTATACGAGGGGGCGCCGACGTGGCTCGATCGCGCGCTCGGGCCGGTGGAGCGCTGGGTGTATCGGCTGGCGGGCATTCGGCCGACCGAGGAGATGGAGTGGAAGACCTATGCCATAGCCCTCTTGCTCTTCAATGGCCTCGGCTTTTTGGTCGTGTACGGCTTGCAGCGGCTGCAAGGCATCCTCCCGCTGAATCCCGAACATCTCGGCGGGGTCGCCCCGGACCTCGCCTTCAACACCGCCGTCAGCTTTGTGACGAATACGAACTGGCAGGCCTACAGCGGCGAGACGACGCTCAGCTACCTCACACAGATGGCGGCCTTGACCGCGCAGAACTTCCTCTCCGCCGCCACCGGCATGGCCGTACTCGTGGCGCTGATCCGCGGCCTCGCTCGCCGCTCCGCCGCCACGATCGGCAACTTCTGGATCGACGTGACACGCACCACGCTCTACATCCTGGTCCCGCTGTCGCTCGTCCTTGCCGTCGTGCTCGTCTCGCAAGGAGTGGTACAGACGTTCCGCCCGTACACGCACGTCGCGTTGGTTCAGCCGATCACCGGCCCGGGCGGCAAGGCGATCCTCGACCAAACGCTCGCCCTCGGCCCGGCGGCATCGCAGATCGCCATCAAGCAGCTCGGCACCAACGGCGGCGGCTTCTTCGGCGTCAACTCCGCCCACCCCTTCGAAAACCCTACGCCGCTGACCGACTTCCTGGAGCTCCTCGCGATTCTTTTGATTCCCGCGGCGCTGTGCTACACCTTCGGCCGGATGGTGAAAGACACGCGCCAAGGCTGGGCGGTTCTCGCGGCGATGACGCTCATCTTCGTCGCCCTGCTCGGGCCCCCGATCTTGGCCGAAGCGCATGGCAACCCGCGCTTCGTCGCGCTCCACGTCGACCAGCATGCGACGGCGCTGCAACCCGGCGGCAACATGGAGGGCAAGGAGGTGCGGTTCGGGATCGGCAACTCGGTCCTGTGGGCCGTGGCGACCACCGCGGCGTCCAATGGCTCGGTGAACGCCGTGCACGATTCGTTCATGCCGCTCGGCGGGCTGGTGCCCTTGTGGCTCATTCAACTGGGTGAGGTGATCTACGGCGGCGTCGGGTCGGGGCTGTATGGCATGTTGATGATGGCGATCGTCGCGGTGTTCGTTGCCGGCTTGATGGTGGGGCGGACGCCCGAATACCTGGGCAAGAAGATCGAAGCGTACGAGATGAAGATGGCTTCGCTCACGATTCTCGCGCCCAACGCGGCCGTGCTCCTCGGGACGGCCCTTGCCGTGGTCACGAGCGCCGGTCGCGCCGGCGTCTTCAATCCCGGCCCCCATGGCTTCACCGAAGTGCTGTACGCCTTCTCCTCCGCGTCCAACAACAATGGGAGCGCGTTCGGCGGGCTGAACGCCAACACGCCGTTCTATAACATCGCGCTGGGCGTCGTGATGCTCGTGGGTCGCTATTGGGTCATCGTGCCCGTCCTGGCCCTGGCGGGCGCCCTGGCGCGCAAGAAGATCGTCCCCGCGAGCGTGGGAACGCTGCCGACGCACACGCCCCTGTTCGTGGGCTTGCTTGTGGGCACGGTGATCTTGGTGGGCGCCCTGACCCACCTGCCGGGCCTCGCGCTCGGCCCTATCGTCGAGCACCTCATGCTCGGGACTGCGACCGCCCGATGAGCCGCCCGTCGCCCCGCCGCGCCTTGTTCGACTGGCCCATCGTGCGACGGGCCATGGCCGATGCGGTGCGCAAGCTCGACCCGCGGCACATGGTCCGCAACCCGGTGATGTTCGTGGTCGAGGTGGGCAGCGCGCTGACGAGCGTCCTGTTCGTCGTGGCGCTGACGGGGCAGGGGGAGGGCCGTCCCAGCTTCGTGTTCGCCATCGCGGCCTGGCTGTGGTTCACGGTGCTGTTCGCGAACTTCGCCGAGGCCATGGCGGAAGGCCGCGGCAAGGCTCAAGCGGACGCGCTGCGCCGCAGCCGCAAAGAGGTCATGGCGAAGCGCCTGGAGCGGGCGGACGACCGCGCTCACTTCACCACGGTCCCCGCCGCGACCCTGCGGATGGGCGACCTCGTTCTCGTCACCCCCGGGGACTACATCCCGGGCGACGGGGACGTCGTCGCCGGGGTCGCCTCGGTCGACGAGAGCGCGGTCACCGGGGAGAGCGCCCCGGTCGTCCGCGAGAGCGGCGGCGACCGCTGCGCGGTCACCGGAGGCACCCGGGTCCTATCGGATTGGTTGGTGGTGCGCGTCACCGCTAATCCGGGGGAGTCGTTCCTGGACCGCATGATCGGCCTCATCGAGGCCGCCAAGCGGCAGAAGACGCCGAACGAGATCGCGCTCGACATTCTGCTCGCGGCGCTCACGATCATCTTCCTCCTTACCTGTGCTACCCTGCTGCCGTTCTCGCTCTTCAGCGTCGCGGTCGCGGGCCACGGCACCCCGGTCACGGTGACCGTGCTGGTCGCGCTGTTGGTGTGCCTCATCCCCACGACGATCGGGGGCCTCTTATCCGCGATCGGGATCGCGGGCATGGATCGAATGATCCAGAAGAACGTCATCGCGATGTCGGGCCGCGCCGTCGAGGCGGCAGGCGACGTGGACGTGCTCCTGCTGGACAAGACGGGCACCATCACCCTGGGGAATCGCCAGGCCGTGGCGTTTCTTCCGGCGAGCGGCACCAGCGAGCAACAGCTCGCGGATGCGGCGCAGCTCGCGTCGCTCGCGGACGAGACACCCGAGGGGCGGAGCATCGTCGTGCTTGCGAAGGAGCGCTACGGCCTCCGGGAGCGCGACATCGAGGGCCTCCACGCCACGTTCGTGCCGTTCACCGCACAGACCCGGATGAGCGGCGTAAACCTCGACGGGCGCGAGATCCGCAAGGGCGCAGCCGACGCGGTCGAGGCATACGTGCGGCAACGCGGCGGCGAGGCCCCTGCCGCGGTGCGCACGATGGCGGACGCG
>DATBBW010000229.1:0-3127 GCA_036270795.1 Gemmatimonadales bacterium
TCGTTTGCCGGTCGCGCCGCTTAGGCGCCCATCAGATGCTCGGCTGGGTGGAACAGGTCGTCGATCGCCGCCGCGATCTGATCTGGCGCGCTGAAGAGCTGGCTCACCGCCTGCAGCTCCGAAGTGGAGAGCTGGGTGCCATCTTCGTGGCGGATCTGAATCGAGTTGGTCGTCGCGTTGGCGCTGCCCGTAATGTGGGCATAGGCCTCGCCGTTGAGGTAGATGGTCACGTCCGCCGTGATCGTTCCCGACGCGAGGGTGATGGTGCCCGCGGCCCGGACCGTCTCCGTGCCGTGCGTGATGCTGAAGTCGATCGTGATCGTCGCGTCGTTCGCATCGACCGCGGCGACCGTCTCGTGCAACGCGAGGCTCACCGCCGGTGTGTTGAGGTTCCAAGTGACGTCGATCTGGGCGCTCGGCGTGGTGTCGAGGTGCGTCGCTGCGAAGCTCGCGTTGAAGTCGAGCCGGTGGCCGCCCGCACCGTCGCTCACATACCCCACGGCCGACGCGTTGAACGCGGTGGCCACGTTACTGCTGTTGCGCGTGACCGTGCCGCTGATGGTGTAATCGACGTACGTGGTGCCGGGACTCGCGGGCGTGCCACCCGCGAGGATTACGCGCACGGTGTTGGTATTCGTGGTGCTCAGGTCGAGAAGATCGAGATACCCGACCGGGGTGAGCGGCGACTCCACGATCGCCCCGGTGATGGGGTCCGTGGCATAGAGGATAAGGCGGATACCGTTCGCCGGAGCCGCGGGGCTGGCGCTGGGGTTGGCGGCGTATTGGTGCGTGGTGGTACTCCACTCGAACGTCTCACCCAAGATGCTCGGCGGGATAACGCTGGCGCTGATGCTCGGATTGAGCGTCGACGCGGCGAGCCGGAGCGCTTGGAGCCGCGCCATGGCGCCGGCGTACGGCTGGGTCGAGGTGCGCGGCGCCACGATTGGCGCGGCGCCGAGCAAAGCGCCCGCCGGCGCGGCGGGCCCGACCGGTGAACCGGCTGCGTTGCGCAGCGCACTGAAGCTCTGGAACGTCGGCGACGTGAACACGCCGGCGACCGTCTGCAAGTCGGAGCTGAGTTGCTGGGGATTGGAGAGTTGCGGCTGCGGGGCGGTGGTCGAGTGGCACGCTGCCGTGATCAGCGCGGCGGCGGCGAGGCCCCCCCAAATGCGACAACGGGTTGCTGGCATGCGGCTCCTCCCAACGCTTTGAGCCTGCTCAGGATGCCCGGGCGCACGGGCAGGAAGACACCAATTCAACCTGCAACGTACCCCACAGCGGGACAAATGGACTGTGACGGAGCACACGCGCACAGGGGGCGGCCCGGGCGCGTTGGCGGTGAGGCAGTTAGACGATGAGGCCGCCGCCGAGGAGCCGGCCGTCAGCGTCGTACAGGGCGCCCGACTGGCCCGGCGTGATGGCGCGCACCGGCTCAGCGAGCTCGAGCTCCAGCGTGCCGGCGGCGCGGGTGGCGCGCACGCGGGCGGGGACGGCCCTGGCGCGGTAGCGGCATTGCACGAACACGGCGGCACCCGCGGCGAGGGGCGGGGCCAGCCAGTTCACTTCGTCGAGCGTCACGGCGTGACCCAAGAGCTCGTCCCCTCGGCCGATCACGACCTCACGGGTGTCAGGCCGGATCTCGACGACGTACATCGGGGCGGCGAACCCGCCGGGGAGCCCGCGCCGCTGACCCACGGTGTAGCGGGCGAAGCCAGCGTGCTCTCCCACGACCTCGCCGCCCACCGTCACGAGAGGACCGGGCGCGAGGGCGGGGGCGTCATTCGGGAGGTGCCGTGCGAGCACCGCCGCATAGTCGCCGTCCGGGACGAAGCAGATCTCCACCGACTCGCGCTTCTCGGCGGTGACGAGCCCCAAACGCCGCGCCACGGCGCGGGTCTCGCGCTTCGTCAAGCTGCCCACGGGCGTCAGCATGCGGCCGACCACCTGCCGATCGATCCCCCACAGAAAGTAGGACTGGTCCTTCGCGGGATCGCGCCCGCGGTACAACGCCCCGTCGCGCGCGATCGCGTAGTGGCCCGTGGCCACATAGGCGCAGTCGAGCGCATCGGCATGGTATAGGAAATCCCGGAACTTGGTGAACGAGTTGCAGCGCACGCAGGGGATCGGCGTGCGGCCCCGGGCGTATTCGCTCACGAAATCGGCGATCACGTCGCGCCCGAACCGGTCTTCGAGATTGAGCACGTAGTGCGGGATGCCGACCTTGTGCGCCACCAGGCGCGCGTCGGTGATCGAGTCGAGCGAACAGCAGGGGCGGTCCGGTACGCTGTCGCCGTAGCAGAACAGCTTCATCGTGGCCGCGACCACGTCGTAGCCCTGCTCGACGAGCAGGGCGGCGGCCACCGAGCTGTCGACGCCACCCGACATGGCGACGAGCACGCGCGGCATCATCGATGCAGCACCGCGGCGAGCGCCCGCACCTTGTCCACGATCTTCGGCAGCGCCGCGATCACCGCCTCGACATCCTCCGAGGCGTTCTCCCGACCGAACGAGAACCGCAAGGCCGCGACGCCGAGCTCGCGCGGCACGCCCAGGGCCGTGAGCACATACGATGGCTCGACCGTTCCGGTGCTGCACGCCGAGCCCGCGGAACAGGCGATCCCCGCGAGATCGAGGTGCATCAGCACGGCCTCGCTGTCCGTGCCGGGGATCGATACGTTCGACACGTGTGGGGCCCGCGCGGCGTGCCAGCCGTTGATCACGGCGTCCGGGACGACGGCGAGCAGCGCCCGCTCGAGCTCGTCGCGCAGCGCGCTCACGCGCTGAGCGAACGTCGGCTGCTCCTGGACGGCGAGCTCGACGGCGCGGCCGAGGCCGATGATTCCGGGAACGTTTTCCGTCCCGGGCCGGATCCCGAACTGCTGGCCGCCGCCGTGGAGGATTGCCTCCACCGCGTGGCGGTCCCGCACCACCAGAGCGCCGATGCCCTTGGGGCCGCCGATCTTGTGGCCCGAGATTGTCAACAACGAGCAGTCGGCGTCGTGGAGCGATACGGGGATCTTGCCGAACGCCTGGACGGCGTCCGAGTGGAAGGCGACGCCGGCGTCGCGACATCGCGCTGCGAGGCCCGCCACGGGAGCGATCGTGCCGACCTCGTTATTCACCCACA
>DATBBW010000230.1:0-2750 GCA_036270795.1 Gemmatimonadales bacterium
CCCAAAGATGCGCCGCGCCCCCCTCACGGCAAGCGCATGCTGCCCTTGAGGCTCAGCCGGCGGGGCGCAGATTACCGCCGCGTAGTTACGAGTAGGAACACGCTCATGCCCCGGGACACCCCGCTATGACCGAACAGCGCGCCGGAGACCGCCCCCGCCCCCCCCGCTCGTACGTGCTGGGCGAGAGCACCTGGAAGGCGGTGCAGGACACACCCTACGAGGTGGTGGTGCTGCCGTGGGGTGCGACGGAGGCGCACAACCGGCACCTCCCGTACGGGACCGACACCTTCGAGACCGAGGAGATCGCCGCCCTCTCGGCCGGTCTCGCATGGGCGCGCGGGACGCGCGTGGGCGTGCTGCCGATCGTGGCGTTCGGGGTCCAGACCGGGCAGCTCGACATCCCGTTTTCGCTGAACTTGAACCCCTCGACGCAGCTCGCGCTGCTCGGGGACCTGGCCCGCGCGCTCGCGGGCCAGGGCGTGCGCAAGCTCGTGATCCTGAACGGGCACGGCGGCAACGACTTCCGCCAGATGATCCGCGAGCTCCAGCCCGGGCTCGGGATGTTCATGTGTTTGGTCAACTGGTACACGGTGGTCGACCCGAAGCCGTTCTTCTCGGACCTGGGGGACCACGCGGGCGAGCTCGAGACGAGCGTGATGCTCCATCTCGCACCCGAGCTCGTGCGCCCGCTCTCCGAGGCGGGGCCGGGACGGGCCCGGCGCTTTACGATCGCGGCGCTGCGCGACGGCTGGGCCTGGGCGCCGCGGCACTGGACCCAGGTGACCGACGACACGGGGGTGGGAAACCCGGCGGGCGCCACGGCGGAGAAGGGAGCGCGCTACGTCGAGGCGGTGACCCAGAAGATCGCGGACTTCCTGGTCGAGCTCGCCGCCGCGGATCCCGACCACCTCTACGCCTAAGGGAGGCCGCCCGAGCGGCGCAGGAGTACGCTAGGTCTTGCGCCGCGGCGCCACCCGCAGCAGCACCACGCTGTGCGGCGGCACGGAGTCGCTGTACTGGCCCGCGAACGTACCGCGATCCGCGTGGGCCCAGAGATCGCGCACGACGGCGGAGTCCGTGTGGAGGCCTACGCGGTGAAACAACACGGTGATCCTGGCTGCCGCGTTCGAGCGATTGAGGAGCGCCACGGCGCGGGCCCCGTCCCGGAGCGGCTTCGCCCACACCTGAAGCTCGGGCGGCGTCTCCCAGGCGAGCGTGCCCTGGACGCCGAGCGAGTCCTGGTCCACCGCGATCACCTCGCGGTTCGTGAGGATCTCGCGGGTCGCGGCGGACATGGCGCGCACGTCGTTCCCCGCGATGAGCGGCGCGGCCATGATGGCCCACAGGCTGAAGTGGGCGCGGTACTCGGCGTCCGTCATGCCGCCGTTGCCCACCTCGAGCATGTCGGGGTCGTTCCAGGCGCCGGGGCGCGCGACGCTCGCGTGCTGGGCCGACAGGTCGAGGTTGTCGAGCATCGACGGCCACTTGTCTTCGATGTCGTCCGTGGTGCGCCACAGGTTGCCGATCGGCGGGGCCCACGCCCACGGTTGGTTCGAGCCCCATTCGCACAGGCTGAACACGATCGGCCGGCCGGCGCGCGCTAGGGCGTCCCGGAACTTGGCATACTCGGTCGGTGCGTCGAGCCCCTTGGCATTGCACCAGTCCTCTTTCACGTAATCGACGCCCCAGCGAGCGTAGGTGCGCGCGTCCTGCGCTTCGTGCCCATAGGTGCCAGGCCGCCCCTGGCAGGTCTTGGTGCCCGCGTCGGTGTAGATCCCGAACTTGAGCCCCTGGGCGTGGACGTAGTCGGCGAGCGCTGTGATGCCGTGCGGGAAGCGGGTCGAGTCGGCGACGATGGTGCCGTCCGCCTCGCGCGCCACCTGCCAGCAGTCGTCGATCACCACGTAGCGGTATCCCGCGTCGCGCAGGCCGCTCGTGACCATGGCGTCGGCCGTTTCCCGAATGAGCCGCTCGCTCACGTCGCACCCGAAGTGGTTCCAGCTGTTCCAGCCCATGGGCGGCGTGCGCGCCAGGCCGTTGTCGAGCGCAGAGTGGCGCACGAGCGGCGCGACTGGCGCCGCGAGCAGGGCCACGAGGAGGGGGTGGGCGAGGCGCAGGCGCACGGGAGCCGTCTCCTTGATGTGGTGAGCTGTCGGACCAATACTACGTATGCTCCGACGTCCCTCGCCACTATACTCGGGCGACCCCGCAATCCCCAAGGACCGGAGGACTCATGCGCCTGTGCCGTGTCGTGATCGCCGCGCTGCTCCCGGCGTTGTACGCTCCCGTCGCGTTGGCTCAGGGGCCCGCCGACTCGGAGCACGTCCGGGTCGACACCCTCATCCCGATGCGCGACGGCGTGCGGCTGTTCACGGTCATTGTCACGCCACGGGGCGCCACCGCGTCGCTCCCTATCCTGATGACCCGCACGCCCTACAGCGCGGCCAACAACGCCGGCATGGCGCTGGGTGCCAAGTACCTGGGCCTCGACGGGTACATCCTCGTGTTCCAGGACATCCGGGGACGGTTTCGCTCCGAAGGGACCTTCGACATGAATCGCCCGCCCCACTCGGGGCACGCCGGGACCGACGAGAGCAGCGACACCTACGACACGATCGACTGGCTGGTGCACCACGTGCCGAACACCAACGGCCGAGTCGGGATGCTCGGCGTTTCCTACCCGGGCTGGCTCACCGCCGTGGCGGGAATCGGCGCGCATCCCGCCCTGAAGGCGATCAGCCCCCAAGCGC
>DATBBW010000231.1:0-9597 GCA_036270795.1 Gemmatimonadales bacterium
CCGTCTGAGCGGCAGGGACAGCCCGGCAGCGCGACAAGAGAAGACGGCCTACTCCGCCTCGGGAGCTGCTCCGGCGAGTCCCTCGAGGCGTGCCCCACACCGCGCGAGCTCGGGCGGTACGAAGCCGGCTGGTGCGAGCCGTCTCACCGGCGTGTGGCGGCCGCGAGGCCGAGCGCGCGGTTCAACCACCGGACGAGCGGCAGGAGGCTCGCGAAGTCCGTCGCCAGCAGCGCGGGCAAGCGGGCGCTCGTCACCTGGGCGTCGCGCAACGGCCGGCCGGCGACGAAGGACTGGTAGCGGAGCCAGCGGGCTGCGGGGTGGGTCTCCGGGAAGCCGCGCGGCATGCGCTTGAGGATCGCCTCATCGTCCAACCCGCCGTAGCGCCGCACGAACGCTGCGTTCCGCACCACGCCTTCCAAGACTCGGGGGCTCTCGGCGATCGCGTCGCGCAGACGGTTCAGGGTCGGACGCGGCGGCATCCACAGTCCGCCGCCCACGAACGACGCGCCCGGCGCGAGGTGAAAGTAGAACCCCGCGCCAGCCCCTTCCGCCTCGCTGCCGACCCGGCCGTCCGCATCGCGATGGCGAAACCAGCACGCGGCATGCGTCTTGTAGGGTGACTTGTCCTTGGAAAACCGGATGTCGCGGTAGATCCGAAACATCGACCGCTTGGGATCGCCCGTGATCTCCGGGGCCAGCCGGGCGAGCCGCACGTCCATCTCTTCGATGAGCGCTCGCATGGGCGCCTGGATCTGCTGCTCGTACTCGGCGCGATGGGCCTCGAACCAGGGCTTCGCATTGTGGCGGGCCAGGCCGCGGAAGAAGCGGAAGGCGGCAGCGGTGAAGGGCATGCGGCGGGCTCCCCGAGTCAGGACAAGCGTCCGCTCACGAAGGCGCAGGCTTGCGTCGTTACGGGTCGGTTGCAGCGCGCGGATCAGGCTCGGGCGGTTCAGGCACTCGCGACGTTCGCCAGTCGGTGCGATTTGGTGTCCGTGACCGAGGAGGTACTGGCGCGCGCCGGACGGCCGTTCCCGATTGAACCGATCCGACCTCTCGACGCTATTCACCTAGCGACCGCCGAGCTGCTCGGGGAGCCGCCCGCCGTGGTGACGATCCTCACCCGTGACGACCGGATTCGTGACAACGCCAAGGCGTTGGGATACGCGATAGCGTAGTCCCCGACGCAGCGCGTTAGTGCTGCTTCGCGGTGTCGAAGAGGTGCAGGTAGCGCCCGTAGCCCTGCGCCTCGAGGCTGTCCACGGGAATGAACCGGAGCGCGGCCGAATTGATGCAGTAGCGGAGCCCCGTCGGCGCCGGCCCGTCCTCGAACACGTGGCCCAGATGCGAATCGGCCTTGGCCGAGCGGACTTCGGTGCGCGCCATGAAGAGGGAGCGATCCGTCTTGCTGTGGACGTTGCTGTCCTCGAGCGGCTTGGTGAAGCTGGGCCAGCCCGTGCCCGACTCGAACTTGTCGAGCGAGCTGAACAGGGGCTCGCCCGAGACGACGTCCACGTAGATCCCCGCCCGGTGGTTGTCCCAGAAGTCGTTGTGGAACGGGGGCTCGGTGGCCTCGTGCTGGGTGACCTCATACTGTAACGGCGTGAGCGACTGCCGCAGCGCGGCGTCGCTCGGCTTGGGGTCATGCATGGTGCGCTCCTCGGCGTGGGGCGCGCTCGCGGCCCAGACTTCGTGCAGCCGCCGGTCGCGGCCACACCCCACGCGATATAGCCCGTAGCTGACGGGGTTCTTGCGATAGTAATGCTGGTGGTACTCCTCCGCCGGGTAGAACACCGCCGCCGCGACGATCGTCGTGGCGATCGGCTTCCCGAACTGCTGCTCGAGGCGCCGGCGCGACTCCTCCGCCACGCGGCGCTGCTCGGCGCCGCGATAGAAGATCGCCGTGTGATACTCCGGCCCGTGGTCGCAGAACTGCCCGTCCGCCTGGAACGGGTCGATGTCGTGCCAGAACGCGTCGACCACGGCCGCGTAGTCGATCTTCTGCGGGTCGTAGACCACCTGGACCGACTCCAAATGTCCCGTTTGGCCTGTCGACACGTCCTGATACGACGGGTGCGGCACGTGGCCGCCGGTGTAGCCCACGGTGACCGCGACGACCCCCGGGACTTGATCGAACGCGCGCTCCATCGACCAAAAACAGCCACCGGCGAACGTCGCCGTGTCGCGGGGCGCGGCGAATGCCAGGGCGAAGAGCAGGGCAAAGTTCATAGGACAAATGTGTCCCCGTCGCGCGTCCGACGGAACTGGGGGGCGGGCGGGTTAGAGCTTTCTCACCGTTACCACATTGCCGCTCGGAGGCCGTGCGGGGTACGTTAGCCACGTGCAAGTCCTCTTGGTGGAAGACGATCGCGACCTGCGGCGCTTCCTGAGCAAGGCGTTCCGCGAGGAGGGCTACGGCGTCGCCGAGACGGACTCCGGCGACCGGGCGCTCGAGCGCGCCTTGGACGGGAAATACAGCTGCATCGTGCTCGACGTCATGCTGCCGGGGCGCGACGGCTTCAGCGTGGTCGCGGAGTTGCGCGCCCGTGGTGTGGCCACCCCGGTCCTGATGCTCACCGCCAAGGACGAGCTCGAATCCCGCGTGCGGGGCTTGGAAGGCGGGGCGGACGACTATCTCACGAAGCCGTTCGACCTGCCGGAGCTGTTGGCGCGGATCCATGCGCTGATCCGCCGGGCCGAGCTGCGTCACAAGGACGCGACGGTGAAGGTGGGAGACCTTGTGCTCGACCCGCTCACGCGCCGCGTGACGCAGGGCGCGCGGGTGGTCGACCTGAGCCCGCGCGAGTTCACGCTGCTCGAATTCCTCATGCGCAACGTCGGCCGCACGGTCTCCCGCTCCCGCATCGCCGAGGCGGTGTGGAACTACAAGTTCGATTCCGAGACCAATGTGGTCGATGTCTACATCAACTATCTCCGCAAGAAGCTGAGCTTCGGGGGGCAGACGGCGCCGATCCGGACGGTGCGGGGGGTGGGGTACCGCCTCGAGGCGGGCGCGCCATGAACGAGCGCCGCCTGAGCGATGTGCTGACGCGGCGCTTCAGCCGCGTAGCGTGGACCGTCCTCGCGGGGTACGCGGTGGTCGTCGCTGCCGGATTCGCGCTCGCGGCGGAGATGGCGCTGCGCCGCTCGCTCGAGCATTCCGCCGACGTCATTCAGTCACTGCTCGGCGCCTACCGCGATTCGACGAGCGCACCGGGGGGCGTGATGCCGTCGGCGCTCGCCGACGAGCTGCTCGGCATGGGAGGCCGGGTGGTCATTACCCGCACGACCACCCACGTCGGTGGCAGCCCCGAAGTCTATTACGTGTCCCCCGACATGCCGGCCAAGCGGCTCGAGGGCCTGCCGCCGAGCGCCTCCCCGGACGACGTGCGGCAGGCGCTGCTCGCGGCGATCGCCGCGCGGGCGCGGTGGCGCAACAGCGTGCTGCATCGCGCGGCGGGGCCGTTTGACCTGTACGTGGTCGCGAGTCGCGAGCCGTATCTCGTCGCCCTGGGCGCGCTGGCGGCTGCGGCGGCGGTGTTGCTCCCGGTCGCGGCGTGGAGCGCGGCGCGGGGCGCGCGGCAGGGGGTGGCCGACGCGCTGCGCCCGCTGGACCGCGTCACCGCCGAGACGCGGGCGATCGGCCCGGCGGAGCTCGACTCGCGCGTCACGAGCCCCACCGGGCAGGCGGAGGTCACGGAGCTCGCCGAAAGCGTCAACCGGATGCTCGAGCGGGTGGACCGGGCGCACCGCGCCCTCGAAGCGTTCACGGCGGACGCGAGCCACGAGCTACGCACCCCCCTGACCCACCTGCGGGCCCAGGTGCAGTGGGCATCGGCCGATGGCCGCAGCGAGGGGGAGGTGCGCGACGCGCTGGGGGCGATCGAGCAAGCGCTCGAGCGGATGACGAAGCTGGTCGAGGATCTGCTGCTCATCGCGCGGGGGGAGAATCGCCAGCTCGCGCTCGCGGCCGCACCGTTCGACCTGACGGCTGTCGTGGCCGACGTGCGAGAGATCACCGAAGCGATGGCTCTGGGGCGAGACCTCGCAGTGCAGGCCGAGGCCTCGGGCCCCGTGTGGGCGTGGGGCGACGCGGATCGCACGCGCCACATCCTGCTCAACCTCGCCTCGAACGCGGTGCGCTACACGCCGAGCGGCAGCGTGACGTTCACGCTGCGCCACGACGGCGCACGCGTGGGCGCGACGGTCGCCGACACGGGTCCCGGGATCTCGCCGGAGCACCTGGAGCGGGTGTTCGATCGCTTCTTCCGCATAGATCAGTCCCGCAGCCGCGACTTGGGGGGCACGGGCCTCGGGCTCGCGATCGCGCGGCTCTTGGCCGAGCTACAAGGGGGTGAGATCGCGGTGACGAGCACGCCCGGCACGGGGAGTCGCTTCACCGCGTGGTTGCCGGCAGCGCTTGGCCCGGATAGTTCGTGACGCACCGTCCCGAGACCGCGCCGCGCCGCGTGCGGGCGGCGCTCTACCATGCCACCGACATCGCGACCAGTCGGCAGATCCGCTCTCGCGGCAGACACACACTGACGCGCAGCGTACCGCGCCGGGTCTTGGTGGGAGGCATGACCGTCGGCGGCGCGGCGAAGTAGGCCGAGTCGGGGGTCACGTGGGGCGAGTCGAACCGTAGGACCGTCCCCCCCTCGAGCTCGAGCGCCGGCTTCAAGCGGGCGTTGATGCGGACCCCAGGCGCCGCCGCGAGCGTGAGCGGGGGACCCGCCACGAGGCGCACCGGCGGTGGCGTCGCGACGCACGCGGCGGCGCCGAGCGCCGCGAGGACCCAGGTCCAAGGGCCAGTCATTCGCCGAGCAGCTGTTGGATGCGCGAGTCCCAGATCCGGAACTCCGCGTCGTCCTGATGGAACTCCCCGTACCCCGTGTAGCGGATCGTTCCCCGCCGGTCGATCAGCACGAAACTCGGCCAGTAGCGAATCCCGTACGCGTCCCAGGTCCGACGGTCGTTGTCCTGGGCATTGGGATACGTGATGCCCTGGCGGGCGAGGGCCCGCGCCAGGTTACCCTTGTCGTGCTCCCCGGCGTACGGTGGGAACTCGGGCGTATGGATGCCGATGAGCGTGAGCCCGCGGTCCCGATACGCGCGGTCGTACGCCACGAGCGAGGGCACGGTGCGCGTGCAGTTGCCGCAGGTGAACACCCAGAAGTTGAGCAGCACGACGCGGCCGCGGAGCGCGGCGAGGCGCAGCGGCCGCTCCGCGTTGAGCCAGCTCGCGTTCGTGAGCTCGGGCGCCGGGCCCCCGGGTGCCGTGGAGGCGCTCGGGCGTGGAGCGAGGGGAGCCGCCGGGCGACCGGGCCCGCGCGTCGCCACCGCAAGTCCCGAGAGCACGACGACCGTCGTCACGATGATTCTCATGTCGTCCTCGCAATCGGGAGCCTCGCGGCGCCGCGGATGAGGCGGCTCGGACGGCGGCCCACGGTACGTTGCCAGTGGTTCATGCTGCCATCACCCTTCCGTGCTTACAGAATGTAGGGGCGCGGTTTCCCGCGCCCCTACGTAGGGCCATGAGCGCTAGCGCGCCGCGAGCCCGACCGTGCCGGCGGGCAGTCCGCCGATGGTACCGGTGGTAGCCAGATGCCCGTCCGCCTCGACCCTGAGGGCGACGATGTTACGGCCGACGAGGTCGTAGAGGTACCGGCTATCCAGGCTCAGGGCCAAATCGGTAGCGCCCGTCCCGACGATGGCGGTGGCGCCGTTGGCGTCGAGCAGCGTGATCGCCCCACTCGGGGCGACCGCGAACCCGGAAATCGAGCCGCCGCGCGCGTTGGCGGTGTACCCGAAGCGACCGTCCTCGGTGACGACGGCCCAGCAGGGAGCGGCTTGCTGCGTGAGCACGGCGCCGCTCACGACCTGGAGAGTACCGCCATGCTCGAGACTGTACGACGAGGCGGAGCCCGCCGCTTCGGACACGAACAGCAGGTTGCGCTGGCCGAACGCGAACCCGAACGGGGTCCCGCCGGCCGAGGCCACGGAGCTGAGCGCACCGGCCACGCCATTAGCGTCGACGGGGAAGACATCCAGCCGGTTGGTCGTCTTCTCGGTGACGACGAGCGTGCGGCCGTTCGGGCTGAACGCCACCTGCGCGGGGCCGACCGCGGCACCGGAGAGCGCGCGCGTCGAGCCGGCGATCGGGGCGAGCGCCCCGTCCGGGCCGACGGTGAAGCCGGTGATGTTCCCCGCGCCCCCCGCGTTGAGCACATAGAGCAGCTGTCCGTGCACGCTGAGGCTGATGGGCCCGATGCCGCCCGACGGTGTCCGGCTCGCGAGCGACGGTGTCTCGGCGTCGACCCGCAACACCGACACGTCGTTCGAGCCGGCGTTCACGGCGAACAGCCAGCGGTTGTCGGCGGAGAGCGCCACTGCACCCTGCGAGCCCAGTCCCGCGCCCGTCCCCGTCCCGCCGGTCGCGACGCTGCCGACTGCGCTCAGCGTCCCGTCGGCGGCGCGCCGGAAGACGACAACCGTGTTGCCGGTGATTTGGTTCGTCAGCGTGTAGACCGCGCCGGGTCCGTCCTGGACGGCGTCCGGGGCGCGCGCTGCGAGCGCCGCTGCGAGCGGCGGCGTCGGGTTCGTGACGCTCTGGGTCTGCTCGCACGCGGCGAGCCCCACCGCGGCAAGCGCAAGGACAGCGAGGTGCTTCGTCATGACCGGAACCTCCCGTAAGAGTAAAGGGCCAGCGTTGCGTTCACGGGAAGGAACGTCGAGGACGGGCGCGGCGGATGTACCCGCGGGGCTCTCTAAGAGGGTTCTCATCCTTGCCTCATGCGGGTCGGGCCGCGCGCGTACGGACCGACCGCCGCGCCGTGTGGAGAGACCGCGGGCTGGCACGCGCGGCCGGTCGGCCCCATTGTCATGGCATGAAGGTCGTGGTGTTGGGCGCGGGCGCGATCGGCGCGTACTATGGCGGCTTGCTCGCGCGCCAGGGACACGAGGTCACCTGCTTCGCGCGCGGTGTGAACCTCGCGGCGCTGCGCGAGCAGGCCCTGGAGATCCGCACGCCCGAGGGGGCATTTCGGCCGCGCGTGAGCGCGACCGACCGGGTTCAAGACCTGAAGCCCGCGGATTTCGCCATCCTCGCGGTCAAGAGCTATGCGCTCCGGGACATCGCCCCCGTCGTGCGCCACGTGGCCGAGCAGGGCGCGACCATCGTGCCGTTCCTCAACGGGGTCGAGACTGCGGAGCAGCTGGCGGCGCTTGGCGTGCCGCGGGCCGCGCTCGTGGGCGGCCTGACGCGGATCAGTGCGGTGCGTTTGCAACCGGGCGTCGTGGAACGGCGCAGCCCGTTTCAGATCGTCGTCGTGGGCGAGTTCGGCGGGCAGACGACCGACCGGGTGACGCGGATCGCCGCGGCGTTTCAGGAGGCGGGGGCCTCCGCCCAAGTGTCGCCGCACATCGATCTGGACCTGTGGCAGAAGTTTGTCTTCATCACCACGCTCGCGGCGGCCTGCGGGCTCGCCCGCTCGGCGGTGGGACCGCTCAGGGCCGAGCCGCTCGGGCGACGCCTCTTGGAGCGCGCGCTTCGCGAGGTGGTCGCCGTCGCCCGCGCACGAGCCATTCCTCTTCCCGCGGGCGAGGTGGAATCGGTGCTGGCCGTGATCGACGGGCTCCCGGCCGGCATGAAGCCAAGCTTCCTCCTGGACCTCGAGTCCAGGGGCCCCACGGAGCTCGAGATCCTGAGCGGGGCCGTGTCGCGGTTCGCGGCCGCGGCCGGCCTCGAGGTGCCGGTGCATGACACAGCCACGGTCGCACTAGCCGATCGGTCGCGTCCGCCCTCCTGAACCGCAGCCCTGGCGCCGGCCCAACACCGCGACACGTCTCGCAAGCCTCGCACGCCGTCGGTGGGTGCCGCGCCGCGGGTCGTCGCCACCGTCCTGCTCACCGCGGCACCGGCTGGCGTCGACCGCTGGTCCTCTGCCGGCGAGTGGGTTTTCCGCGCCGTGTCCGCGGCGCTCTCGGCCTCGGTGATCGGGCTTCCACGAGGTAAGACGGCGCGGGGAGCGGCGGAATAACGCGCATCGCACGGGCCCGCGTGACCGGGCTCACCAAGTGGAGCGTGCGTTGGCGCTCGAGCGTTACCTCGATGGCGGAGCGCGATCTTTCCTCTACACCTCGCAACCTGCGCCCTCGGGTGGCCCTGCGCATTCGGCGCACGGCAGGGGGCTGGCGCACATCGAGCGGTCGCCCGCGACGAGCGGGTGAGACGAGCGCGACACGAGTCCGATCGTTCGGGGCAGTGACGCGCGAGGATAATGAGGAGCGCAAGTGATGAGCAGTGGGCACCTCTCAGCGCCGGTGGGGACAGTCGCGGACGCCGGGTTCAGTCACGGGACTGGCCCGGTGACGGCGACGACCGCGGGAGCGCGGGTCCGGTGAGGGCTCTCGGGCTCGCGCTCGGGTGCGCGGTAGGCGCGGTGCTCCCGCTCGGGGGGCACGCGCAGGACGTCGGAGCACGGCTCACCGGGCGTGCCCCGGCGGAGGTCGTGCGCGCCGTCCAAGACATCGCTCGCTCCGCGACGGCCGACGGTCTGCCGGTCGAGCCGTTGATCCAAAAGGCCATCGAAGGAAGCGCGAAGGGCGTGGCTCCGGACCGCGTGATCGCGGCGGTGCGCACGCTCGCCGCGCGGCTCGCCGACGCGCGCGGTGCGCTCCGCGCCGGCGGGATTGCGACGCCCAGTCCCGAGGCAGTGGAAGGTGGAGCCTACGGCTTGAATGCCGGGCTCAACGCCAGCGCGGTCCGAGACCTCGCGCGCATCAGCCGCCCGCCCTACGACGCCGCGCTTACGCTCCGCGTCGCGGCCACCCTCGCCGCCCTGGGCGTGCCCGGCACCCAGGTGGTGCGGCTGGTGCAGGGCATGATCACGACCGGGCGCGCGCCGAGCGAGCTGCTCGACTTGCCGGGACAGGCACAGGCGAACATGGCGCGGGGCGCCACGCCGGCCGAGGCGGCCGAGGGACTGGCCCGTGGCGCAGGCCACGTCCCGCTTAGCCCTCCTCGCCGGGGACCCCCAAGCCCCCAACACCCCTAAATCACGCAACTCGCGCGGGGATCAACTGGCCCGCGATCATCAACGGCAAGGCCACGATCCAGCCGGACCTCACCGTGCCGCCGTCGGCCTTCCCCAGCTGCGCCGACCCGAACTACTGGCCGGTCGTCGAGGTGGTCGGCAACTATACGCTGCCCTATGCGGGGCGCGGCACGTTGATCATCACGGGGGACCTGACCGTCAGCGGCAGCAACCATGCGGGACGGCGTGGCGCTGGTGGGCGGCAACCTCATCTCGAACGGCAACACCGTGGTCGAAGGCGCGGTCGTCACGGGCCTGAATGTGGAGCTCGGCCAGTCCGTGCCGATGGCGTCGGTCGGCAACGGGACGAAGACCTACCAGTACAACTCGTGCAACGTCGCCAGGGCGATGGCCAAGACGGCGAAGCTCGTGGGCGTGACGAACGCCTGGGTCGACAAGTGGCCCGCCTAATAACGGGCCGGCGGGCGCTCACGGGGGCGGGCGGGCCGAGCGGGCCGGCCCGCCCCGCGTGCTTTGCCCCGCGAACCCCGGGCCACCCGGGTCG
>DATBBW010000232.1:0-42459 GCA_036270795.1 Gemmatimonadales bacterium
GCTCGGGATACCCGTCGGGCGCCACGTGGAGGTAGAGGGGCTCGCCGAGCCGCGCGACCACCTGCGCGAGGCGCGGTGTCGTGTCGGGATCGGCGCCGACGGCGCGCGCCGCGCTGACGACGAACTCGAGCGGCGTTTTGACCTTGGCCTGGATGTTCCCGGCCGCCCAGAAATCGGGCGAGCTGACGATGGCGCGCAGCACCGCGCGAATGTCGCCGCGCGTGCGCTTCCAGGCCGCCACCGCGTCGTCGACGCAGCCGTCAGGGGGTTCGTCGTTCACGAGCCGCTCGCACAGCTGCCGACTCACGTGGTGCATCGTGGCGGGGTGGCTCGCGAGGAGCTTCAGCAGCCGGATGCCCTCATCGCGCCCGTGTCCGGCGGGAAAGGTGATGCCCAGAACGATCTTCTCGCCGTAGTCGTGCGCCCAGTCGTGAAACTCGAAGTCGGCGCCGTCCTGCGGGCGCCGGATGCTCCAGCCCGTGAAGATGCGCGCGACATTGATCACGTCCTGCTGCGTGTAGCCGCCGTCGACGCCGAGCGTGTGCAACTCGAGGAGCTCGCGCGCGTAGTTCTCGTTGATCCCCTGGGGCGCGCGCGGCCGCATCGAATCGGGCCGCAGCGGGTTGCCGAGGCGCGGGGCAAACGGCCCTCGCCCGAAGAGCGGTCGAGCCTGGAGCCGCGTCGCAGCCGGCGGCACCGCCCCGGGCACGACGCTCTGCCAGTTGTCGAGATAGAAGAGCATGGCCGGGCTTTCCGCCGTCGCGATCAGCAGGTCGGCGAACTTGCCCATCGCCCGGCGTCGGATGACGCGCGTGATGTATTCTGGCAGCAGGAAACGGTCTGCGCCCTTCGCGGCGAAGACGTTGAAATGATTGGTCCAGAAGTCGACCATCACCTCGTATAGTTGGCGCTCCGAAAGCGTGGCGCGCAGGACGGCGAGCTGCGCGAACTGTCCTTCGAGGCGGCGGCCCTGCTGCTCGAGCGGCGTCGGCCCGGCCTTGTCGGCCACGGTATCGCGCGCGCCACCGGCCGCGAGCTTGCGTTCCCGCTGCTCGCGCTGGATCTCGAAATACAGCCTGGCGAGGTCGCCGCGGTCGTAGCGGAGGATCTCCGACTCGCGCTCGCGCTCGGCCAGCCGCTCGTCGTCGATGTCGTCGGGGGAGAGTTGCTGCTCGATCCAGCGCATCACGCCGGCCGCTGCCACGCGCTCCGTCTCGCCGGGGCGCGGTCCGTAGGCCAGTCGGTTCAAGGCGTGGTAGGCGGAGTCGCGCGCGGAGAGCCCGGACTCGTCGCCGGGAGGTGTGGCGCGCCGCGCCCCGGTCGCCAGCGGGGCGGCCACCAACACCACGAGACATGCCCGGATGCGGTGTTTCATCCGTTATATTGACGCACGACCCCCAAGAGAAGTTAAGGTTGTGACCCCGCCCCGTTTCGTATCCCACGGCATGTTACCTCGGCCCCGGAGCTTGCTCTCCGGGCCCGATGGGAAGCCTCCGACCTGGGGCGAGCGGCTGCAGGCCCTGAAGTACGTTCCCCCCCTGCTCAAGCTCGTGTACGAGACCCACCGCGGCTACACTGTGGCGATCCTCGCCTTACGCGCCATCCGGTCGTTCGTGCCGCTGGCGGTGCTGTGGATCGGGAAGCTGATCATCGACGGCGTCATCGCGGCGGTGGGCGCGCGCGCCGCCGCCGGCGCGGTGGATTGGTGGCATTTGGGCGGTTTGGTGGGCCTCGAGCTCGGGATCGCCGTGGCCGGGGAGGGCCTGGCGCGCCTGTCGTCGCTGGTCGAAAGCCTGCTCGGCGACCTGTTCTCGAACCGCATCAGCGTGCGGCTGATGGAGCACGCTGCCACGCTCGACCTGGCGCAGTATGAGGACGCGGAAACCTACGATCATTTGGAGCGGGCGCGGCGCCAGACGGTGGGCCGGATCTCTTTGATCGCCCTCTTGCTCTCCACGGCGCAGGACCTCGTGACCTTGGGCACGCTCGCGGCCGTGCTGCTGGTGCAGCTCCCATGGCTCCTCGGGCTGTTGTTGGTCGCGGTGCTCCCCTCGTTCCTCGGCGAGACGCACTACGCCGCGCTCGGCTATTCGCTCTTGTTCCAGTGGACGCCGGAGCGGCGGCTGCTCGACTACCTGCGCTACGTCGGTGCGTCGGACGAGATGGTCAAGGAGGTCAAGCTCTTCAACCTGTCGGACTTTCTGGTGGGCCGCTACGCCAAGCTGTCCGACGAGTTCTACGGGGCCAACAAGCGGCTCGCCATCCGGCGCAACATCGTCTCGACCCTGTTCGTAACGATCAGCACGCTGGGCTACTACGGCGCCTACGCCGTCACGATCTACCTCACCGTGCTCGGCCGGTTCACGATCGGCTCGCTCACGTTTCTCGCCGGGTCGTTCCGCCAGAGCCGCGATCTCATCCAGCGCATCCTGCTCTCCCTGTCCCAGGTGTTCGAGCAGAGCCTGTATTTGGCGGATCTGTTCACCTTCTTCGACGTGCGGCCGCTGGTGACGTCGCGGCCGGGCGCGCGCCCGGTGCCGCAGCCGATCCGCCAGGGGTTCGAGTTCCAGAACATCGGCTTTCGCTATCCGGGGTCGGAGCGATGGGCGGTGCGGCACCTGAGCTTCACGTTCGCGCCGGGCGATCGGATCGCGCTCGTGGGGGAAAACGGGGCCGGCAAGACGACGCTCGTCAAGCTGCTCGCCCGGCTGTACGACCCCGATGAGGGGCGCGTCCTGCTCGACGGCGTGGACCTGCGCGACTACGACCTCGCGAGCCTCCGCAAGAACATCGGCGTGATCTTTCAGGACTTCGTGCGCTACGACTTCATCCTGCGCGAGAATATCGGCGTGAGCCAGGTCGAGGAGCTCGACGACGAGGCGCGGATCCGCGAGGCGGCGCGTCGCAGCCTGGCCGATTCCGTAGCCACCCGGCTGGCGCAGGGGTACGACCAGATGCTCGGGCGCCGCTTCGACGGGGGCGTGGACCTGTCCGGCGGCGAATGGCAGAAGGTGGCGTTGGGACGCGCCTACATGCGCGACGCCCAGGTGCTGATCCTGGATGAACCGACCGCGGCGCTCGACGCGCGCGCCGAGTACGAGGCGTTCCTGCGCTTCGCCGAGCTCACGCAAGGGCGGATGGCCGTGATCATCTCGCACCGCTTCTCGACCGTCCGGATGGCCGATCGGATCCTCGTGCTGCGGGGCGGCGAACTGATCGACCAAGGCACGCACGACGAGCTCGTCGCGCGGGGCGGCCTCTACGCCGAGCTGTTCAGTCTGCAGGCCGCCGGGTACCGCTAGCCCGCCGACCGGGAACGGTCGCGGTCGCCGAGGCCCGGGTCACGCGAGGTAGCGCTCTCGGAGAATGGCCACGTGGTGCCGCTCGTGCCCGGCGATGATGTAGGCGAGCGCGCGCACCGAGACGTCCCGGTTATTCGCCGTCCCGCGTCGGGCCAGAGCGTCGGCGGGGAGGCCGCGGAACAAGGCGATCGTGGCCCGTCGCACGCTGTCGAGCTCGCCCGCGAGGTCCTGGAGCGGACGCTCGTCAAAGTTGCCGGCCGGAGCGTAGAGCTGCTCGTCGAACCCCGGGAGCGGGGTTTGGTCACCGCGGGCGAATCGCAGCGCGCGGCAGGCGAACACGCGTTCGCAATCCATCAGGTGGCCGATCACTTCCTTGACACTCCACTTCCCGGGCGCGTAGCGATACAGCGCCTTGCCCTCGGGGACGGACGCGAGGAGGCCCTGCGTCTCGCGACCCTGCTGCTCGAGGAGGGCGAGCAGATCACCCTCCGGCACCCGAGCCACGTATGCTCCATAGGCGGGTCCATATTCGCTGGCGTCCGGGCGCGCGAGGGTGGCCTTGGTCATGCGCGGTGGCGCGGCCGCTTTGGGGCCCCGGATTGCCCGCTCGGCGCCGGGCGGCGCATCCGAGCGAGGCGTGCTTGGGCATCGGGCAGCTGGAGGATCACCCTTTCCAGGTGATCGAGGTAGGCGGGATTCTTCAGCGCCTCCCGCAGCTGGGGCAGGAACGGCTCGAGGCGCGCGTACACCATGACATGCTCGCCCGTGGTGTCCACGAACATTTGCGCATCGATCGCCCCATGGAGCACCAGCGCTGCCGCCATGTTCCAATAGGTCGTGACCATGCGGTAGGGCGCGCTGCTCTTCCCCCGATAGACCGCGAGCACCGCCGCTGCGGAGTCGGGGTGGAATTGCTCGCGGAACCATGCGCGAGCGCGGCGCATCACTGCTTCGCGCCGCAAATCGTACAGCTTGAGCACGAGGTCGGCGCTTTCGTACTTGGTCGTCACGGACGGCTCCGGTGCGAAGGGTGGTCCTCCGGGATCAGTGAGCGCGAAAGTATCGCGAAGCGCGTCGCGCCGCCACGCGTGCCGAACCCCTCGGGCGCCCCCACACCGTCTAGCTGCCCGTTGAGAACCGCACCGCTCCGAGATCGACGAGCCCGCGGACCGCCGCCTCGAGATCGGGCAGCGGGAGCCCGGTCTCGGCGGCCAGCTGGGCGAGCGTGCGGGTCCCATCGGCGAACCCGACCACGGCCGCCACGGCCGCATCGCTCCGGGCCACGGCCACCCGTCCCTGGGGCGAGCGCGCCACCAGTAAGCGGGTCGGCCGCGCGGGCGGCTGGGGCGGCTCGGTCCACGGCTCGAGCAAGCGGCCCAGCACGACCGGGAGATCGTAGTCCAGCGTGAGCAGCACCGTGCCCTCCACGGTCATGGGGGTGACGCCCTGGCCCGACGCCTCCGTCTGCTGCCCGGTCTCGCGCCACAGCCGCGGCCCGGCTTCGGCAACCATCATCGCTTCTTCGTAGCGCAGCAGATCGGGAAGGAATGGAACGAGGGCCGCACCGGGCGCGATGTATGCGACCGCCTGCCGCGCCACCGACCGGGCCGTCTCCCGATCGCCGAGGACCATCATGGGGAGGAGCGCGTCGAAGCCCTCCTGGTGCAGCACCGCCTCCGGGCGGCGGCCCGTGATCCGCGCCAGGGCCCGCGAGTACTTGAAGAACTGCACCAACCGTTCGTAGTAGAAATGACGCGCCAGGAAGCGCGCGTAGCGCTCCACGCGATCGGGATCGGCAAGGTGGCGGCGCTGCCAGGCGGCCGACGCGCGGTACGGCGCGTCCGCGAGCGCGCGGATCACCTCATCCTGGACGGCGCGGTCACCTGATGATGGCGTCACGGCCCGGCCGGTGACGCACAGCGCCGGACGCGCACGACGGCGGCCCGGCCATCGGACACGACTTTCTGGCCCGCGGCGTTGCGCGCTTCCGTGACGGCGCCGAGCAGCGTGACGTAGTCGACCAGGTCGCCGCAGCCCCCGGCTTCGAGGTCGCGCACGATGAGGTCGCGCTCCCGGTCGATGAAGGGGTCGATCCGGTGCGTCGCCTGGGGCTCCCACGGCTTGAAGATCACCCCGACGTCCTTGTTGGCCGCGCCGATCCACACGAGCGCCAGGCTGTCCAGCAGCCAGATCCGGATGTGGTGGCGGATGCGGACGTTGGGCCCGGCGAGCTCGTAGGCGAGATCCTGCGGGCGCCCCCCGAAGTACTGCGTGCTCACCGGGGCGCTGATCGCGGACCGGCTGGCGATCGCCGCGGTCACTTCCTTCGTGACGGAGAGCAGCGAGGGCTTTTGCGCGCGCACCCAACCGGCGCTGCGAAACGCGCTGTCGATCTCGGTCGCCGTGCCGAGCAGCAGCAGATTGACGGGGTCGCCGAGCACGGTGCCCGCGCGGTTCTCCGAGCGAGGCACGAAGCTCGGGAGCGCCGGCAGCTCGACCAGCTCGGGGCGCTTGCTGACCGGGTCGCACGCGCCCTCGCTGGGCACCGTGAGCGGCTCGGTCAGGCGCACGCCGCCGATCTCACCGGCCAGGACGCGCACGGGCGGCCCGCGGCGCACCAGGGCGTAGCCGCCGATCACCGCCACGGGAATGGCGGCGATGTCGACCGCTGCCGCGACACCCGCGGGGACGATCCGCTTGCCGACGCCGACCACGGACGTCTTGCCGCTGGAGACGAGCCCCGAGTCGGTGATGGTCCCGGGCTTGGCGTACTCGAGCGTGTCGAGGACCCCGGTGATGGCCACCCAGCGCCCCGGCTTGACCTCGAGCGAGTCGAACCGCAGCCCCAGCCGGCCGTGCCGCCCGAACCGACCGCCGCCCTTGGACACGACGATCCGCCCCTTGGCCCGGGTATAGGGGGGGACGACGACGCAGGAGTCACGCACCAGCGCGCCCATGGTCTGGACCAGCACCCGCGTCCCGACCGTGTCCTTGCCGCTGGTGATGCGCTCCAGGAAGCGGATCGGGAGGTGCGTCCCCGCGGGGATGACGCTGTCCCCCAGTCCGAGGGCGAGGAGGAGCAGCGCCAGCGTCTTCAGAGCGCCCGCCGCATCCGCTCCGTGCTCCGGAGCACCACGTCGGCCGTGAGGGACGGCGAGAACGCGTCGAACGTGACGGCTTTCGCCCGCGGGCACCGGCTCACGGCATGCGCCATGAAGTCGAGCATCGCGTCCGCCGGCTCGACCGGCGCGATCCATGGACCCTGGAGATCGGCATCGTGTTCCACCCCCGCAATGTGCAGCTCGACGACGTCCTCGAGCGGGAACTGGGCGAGCCACTGCTCCGGGTCGAGACCGCGGTAGTGCGCCTCGAGCCAGACGTGTGGCAGATCCAACAGGAATCCTACCCCCGTCGCGGCAAAGAAGCGCCGGAGCCACAGCGGCTCGGGCATCTGGCTCGCCCGGACGTCGAAGAAGCCGGGAATGTTCTCCATCACCAGCGGCTGGTCGAGGCGCGCCTGGAGCGCGGTCGCGTTCCGGACGAAGCGCTCCAGGAACTCCTCGGTATAGAGCGGCGGGAAGACGTAGTTGAGGTTATACCGGCCATCTGCAGTGTGCAGACACTGGAAGTGCTCGGCGACCCATGGCGTACGGTACTGCTCGGCCAGCGCGCGGGCACGCTGAATGGAGCGCTCGTCGAGCGGCTCTGAGAGCTGGCCGAGGTAGTCGTGGAGCAGCAAGGTGTAGCGCTCCCGAATCGCCGGCCACCAGGGGTCGCTCGCCGCAGGGGGGTCCGCCATCGCGAGGTGGTCGATCCCCTCCGCCGCCGCGAGCTCGCGCCCCAAGTGCGGGTTGTAGAACGCCCCGACCATCAACCGGCTCATCGATCGTCAGCCGGTGATCAGGCCCTGCGCGGCGAGCTGGTCGACGAACACCTTGACCTGCGCCGCGATCATCGGCTGCTCGCTGCGGTCGGTCCACTCGGCGGCGATCGTTTCATACGACTTGTCCCCGTCGAGCTGGTCCACGATGTAGCGCTCCCGGGCGCCCCACGCCGCCGCGCGCGCGCGCAGCGCGTCGCCGGCGCGCGGCGGGCGGAACGCCTCGGCGACGAGGGCGTCGATCGCGCTGCTCTCGGGCGCCGTCAGGGGCCGCTCGACAGCAGCCAGATTATGGTCGACCTGAGCGGCAGTGCGGGCTCCGGCGAGGGCAATCGAGACCCCCGGCCGCGCGAGCACCCAGCCCAGGGCGAGCGCCGCGAGGGACGTCCCAGCGGCCCGCGCCACCGACTCGAGCCGCGCCATCACCTGCCGACGCCGGTCGAACTCGGGTCCGGCGAACCAGTACAGCTTGCGGCGATGGTCGCCCTCGGGGAACTGGGGCGGGGTCGCATACTTGCCGCTCAGCAGCCCGGCGGCGAGGGGCCGATAGGCGAGGAACGCGACCCCGTGCTCGCGGCACCACGGGAGCTCGCGCTGCTCCACGTCGCGGTCGAACAGGTTGTAAGGCCCTTGGTACGACGCCAGCGGCACGAGCTCACGCGCGCGGGCCAGCTGCCGATACGTGGCATTGGACAGCCCGAGCGCTCGCGCCTTCCCTTCCTCCTGCAGCTCGTAGAGCTTCTCGAGTTGCCACTCCCAGCGCGCCAGCGCCTCGTGCAGTTGCACGAGGTCCACGTATTCGCTCTTCAGGCGCCGCAGCGAGGCTTCCAGCGAGGTGCGCGGGTCGTCGCGCGGACCGACCTTGGTGGCAATCGCGACGTGTTCGCGGCGCCGGGCGAGGGCCTGGCCCAGCAGGACTTCGGAGGCCCCGCTGCCATAGCTGGGCGCGGTATCGAAGAACGTGATGCCGCGCTCCACGGCGCGCTCCACGGCGGCGAGGCGGTCGCGCTCGGCATCGGGTGGGCCCCAGCCGTCACCTCCCACTGCCCAGGCCCCGAACCCGAGTCGGGGACCGAGCGTCGTAAAACGCGGAGGGGGCCCGACGTCAGTCGGGCCCCCAGGTGCATCGAGCCGCTCCCTTAGGAGTGGCAGGTGGGCACCAGCTCGGCCGTCTCGACGATCTCGGGACGATGACAGCTGGGCACGAGTTCCTGCATCTCGACGATCTGCATC
This sequence comes from Gemmatimonadales bacterium, assembly GCA_036270795.1. Taxonomy (GTDB): domain Bacteria; phylum Gemmatimonadota; class Gemmatimonadetes; order Gemmatimonadales; family GWC2-71-9; genus AG41. Next base: position 8,416 of record DATBBW010000232.1, read on the forward strand.
ACTATCCTCCTGGTAAAGGCTCGTATGACGGCTGTGTGGTCAATCCTACGGGTTGCCGTCGCACCCGTCAACGGGTAACTCTCCAACTCGCATGATCCCGATTAACACCCTCCTAACGGAGAACACTCTCGCGGACGAATTTGTTGCCGCGTTTCGAGCGCGCCGGCTCCCCGAGAAGTTCTTCTATTGGTTCCCGCTCTCGGTCCGCGCGTGGCTCGCCCTCTGCTCGGACGGCGCGTACCGCAACTTCGTGCGGTCCCGCGCGCTAATCGCGCACTCCGCGGCGGAGCTTGCCCGCCGCGCCGCGCTCGGCCCGGTCGAAGTCCTGAGCCTCGGCGCGGGGCAGGGGGACAAGGACCTGCTGCTCCTCGAAGCCCTGCGCGAGCACGGTACGCGGGTCTCCTACGTTCCCGTGGACACGAGCCAGGCGTTGCTCGAGATGGCCTGCGGCGCGGCGCTGCGCGCCGGCTTCCCGGCGCAGGGGATCAAGGCCGATCTGACGAACCCCGAGCACGTGCTGGCGCTCGCGCCCGACCCCGAGACGCCGCCCCGCCTCGTGCTCCTCATCGGCAATACGCTCGGTGCGTTCGACCCGGTGGCCGAAGCACGGCAGCTCGCCGCACTCGTCCGCCCGGGCGATGCGCTGGTCGTGGACGGGGAGATTTATGCCGGGGCGACGACCGTCGCCGGGTACGACAACCCGGTGAACCGCCGGTTCGCCTGGGCGCCGCTGCACGCAGTCGGGATCCACGACATGGACGGCGAGCTCGTGTTCGAGGCGAAGGACGATCCGCGTCTCCCCGGGCTTCACGTCATCCCGAAGCATTTCCGTGCCGGCCGGGACTTGGCGGCGGAGCTGGGTGGCGAGACGCTCCACCTCGGGCGCGGCGAGCGGCTCGAGATGAGCCACTCCTACAAGTACGCCGCCGACACATTCGTCCGGATCCTCGCCGAGGCGGGGCTCGCGGTGCGGTGGCAAGCCCGCAGCGACGATCAGGGCCTGCTGATGGTGCTCGCGTCCCGCGCGTGACGCCGGCGCTCGAGGTCCAGGGCCTGGGCTATCGCCTCCCCGCTCGCCAGGCGGGGACAGGCGGCCGGTCGCTCGTCGGGGACCTGAGCTTCACGGTGAACGCCGGGGAGACGCTCGTGCTGCTCGGCCGGAGCGGGTCGGGGAAGACCACGACGTTGAAGCTGATCAATCGGTTGCTCGAGCCCACGACAGGCGAGGTCGTCGTGGCCGGCGAGCGGGCAGCGACCGTTCCCGCGACCCGGCTGCGCCGCCGCATCGGGTACGTGATTCAGGAGATCGGCCTGTTCCCCCATTTCACCGTGGCGGAGAATGTCGGCCTCGTGCCGCGGCTGGAACGGTGGCCGTCGGCGCAGATCGCCGGCCGGGTGCGCGAGCTGCTCGGGCTCGTCGGGCTCGCCCCCGACCGCTTCGCCTCGCGCTACCCCCACGAACTGTCGGGTGGGCAGCGCCAGCGGGTGGGCGTGGCGCGCGCCCTCGCGGCCGACCCGCCCCTGCTCCTGCTTGACGAGCCGTTCGGCGCACTCGACCCCGTCACTCGAGCCGAGTTACAACGGGAGTTTCAAGCGCTCAAGGGGCGACTCGACAAAGGCCTGGTCTTCGTCACGCACGACGTCCGCGAGGGGCTGCTGCTCGGCACGCGGATCGGCGTGATGCACGAGGGACGGCTGGTATTCCTCGGCACGCCGGAGGAGCTCCGTCGGTCGGACCACCCCGAAAGCCGGGCGTTCCTCGCGGTGGCATGAGCCTCGTCGCCTTCTACGGCCGCAACGCTCAGGAAGTCCTGGGGCTCGTCGGCCAGCACCTCTATCTCGTCGCGCTCTCGACCGGCATCGCGATCGTCATCGGCGTGCCGCTCGGCATCTGGCTCACGCGCCGGCCGGCGTGGCGGGGCCCCGTGCTGGGGCTCGCCAACGTGTTCCAAACGGTTCCCAGCCTCGCGCTCTTCGGGTTCTTGATCCCGCTGCCCTTCATCGGCGGGATCGGTGCCACCACCGCGATTGTGGCCCTGGTGGTGTACGCGCTACTCCCAATCGTGCGGAATACCTATGTGGGGATCGCTGGCGTCGACCCCGCGGTGCGCGAGGCGGGCCGGGGAATGGGAATGACCGACTGGCAGCTATTGACGCTCGTCGAGCTGCCGCTCGGCTTCGGCGTGCTGCTCGCGGGGGTGCGGGTGGCCACCGTGGTCAGTGTCGGCACCGCCACGATCGCCGCGGCGATCGGCGCGGGTGGCCTCGGGGTCTATATCTTCCGCGGCGTCGCGATGGTGAACGACACGCTGATCCTCGCGGGCGCGCTGCCCGCGGCGCTGATGGCGCTCGCGGCGGACGGCCTGCTGGGGTTGGCGGAGCGCCGGCTCGCGTGGCGCGCGCGTTGACCGCCCTGCGCGGGCGCGCGCGGTGGGGGAGTCCCTGGTTCGCGGCCGCCGTCCTCGCGACGGGGTGCGCGCATGGCGACCGGGTGGTGGTCGGCTCGAAGAACTTCACCGAGTCGGACCTGCTGGGCGAGATCGTGGCGCAGCAGATCGAGCGCCGCACGGCACTCCGGGTGGAGCGCCGCTTCCACCTGGGCGGCACCTTCGTATGCCATGCCGCGATCACCGCGGGGCAAATCGACCTGTACCCCGAGTACAGCGGCACGGCGTACACGGCCGTGCTCCAGCACGTCGCGATCGCCGACCCCGCGCAGGTGCGGCGTCGGGTCATAGCCGAGTATCTGGAGCGCTTCCAGCTGCGCTGGCTGGGACCGTTCGGTTTCGACAACACCTTCGCGATCCTGGTGCGACGGGCCGACGCCGAGCGTCATGCGCTGCGGCGTCTCTCGGACCTCGCCGCGGTCGCCCCCCACTGGCGCGCGGGCTTCGGCTACGAGTTCCTCGAGCGCGCCGACGGGTTCGCGGGGCTGGCCGAGCGCTACGGCCTGCACTTCGCCGCCCCCCCCACGGCGATGGACCTCGGGCTCACCTACCGCGCGCTCGCCGACGGCCGGGTGGACGTGATCGCCGGCAACTCGACCGACGGCCAGATCGCCGCCCTCGAGCTCGTCGCGCTGGAGGACGACCGCCACTACTTCCCGCCGTACGAGGCCGCCCCGGTGCTGCGAGCGCAGACGTTGCTGGCACACCCCGAGCTCGGCGCGGCGCTGGCGTCGCTCGAGGGCAAGATCACGGCGGCCGAGATGCGTCGCCTGAACGCGCTGGCGGACGTCGAGCACCGCGACATTGTGGACCTGGCGCGCGCCTGGCTTCGCGAGCACGTGCCATGAGCGCCCGCGTGCCGCGTGGCCCCTGCGGCACCCCGCCCAGCGTCCGGCCCGTCCGATGAAGCCACGCGTCCAGCTCGTGCTCGCGGCGCTGTGTTTCTCGACGGCGGGCGCGGCCATCAAGTGGTGTCGGTTTGGGGGCTGGCAAGTGGCCGCGTGTCGGGCGCTGGTCGCCATGCTCACGATTCTCGTGCTCATTCCCGCAGCGCGCCGGCCGTGGAGCTGGCGGGTCGGGCTCGTGGGGTTGGCGTATGCCGCGGCGGGGCTCCTGTTCGTGCTCGCGAACAAGCTCACCACCGCGGCCAACGTCGTGTTCCTGCAGGCGACCAACCCCTGCTTCGTGCTGATCCTGGCCCCGTGGCTGTTGCGCGAACGCGTGACGCGGCGCGACATCGCGTTTCTGGGTGTGCTCGGCGCCGGCCTCACGCTGCTGTTCGTCGGGGGTGGGCGCCGCTTCGCCACGGCGCCGAATCCCTTTCTCGGCAACGTGCTCGCGGCGGGCAGCGCGCTGGCGTGGGCGCTCACGGTGACGGGCTATCGGTGGTTGGCGCGCGGCGGCGCTGGCGACAGCGATCATGGTCCCGTGGCGCGCGCCGCGGCGTGTGGAAACCTGATCGTGTGCCTCGTCAGCCTCCCCTGGGCCCTGCCGCTCGCCGCGGGCCGCGGGGCCGATTGGCTCGTCGTCGTGTACCTCGGCGTGGTACAGCTGGGGCTTGCCTACGTGTTCCTCGCGCGGGCCATCGCCCGCGTGCCGGCGTTCGAGGCCTCCCTGTTCCTGCTCGTCGAGCCGGTGCTGAGCCCGGTGTGGGCCTGGCTCGTGCATGGGGAGACGCCGGGGCCGTTGGCCCTCGCCGGCGGGGCGGTCATCCTGACGGCGACGGCGCTGCGGTCGCAGGGCACCACGCCCATCGTGGCCGCCTAGCGGCCGCGCGACCCGGTGGACCAGGATCCCGCGCGAGACGGCCGGGACCGCCCGCGGCGCGCGTGATACATTCCCCCGCTATGGTGACAGCTCGCTCTCGCCTCGGTGTGATTTTCTTCACCGTTCTCATCGATCTCGTCGGATTCGGCATCGTCATCCCCATCCTGCCCACCTACGCGCAGCGGTTCGGCGCGCACGGGATCGGCTATGGCGCCCTCATTTTCGTGTTTTCGGCGATGCAGTTCCTGGCGACGGCGCTGCTCGGGCGCCTCTCGGACCGCCTGGGTCGCCGTCCGATACTCCTGACCACGATGGTGATCAACGCGGTCGGCTACGTGCTGTTCGCGTTCGCCCCGTCGTACCGCGTGTTGTTTCTCGCCCGGGTGATCTCGGGGTTCGCGAGCGGCAACATCTCGGCCGCGCAGGCGTATATCGCCGACATCACGCGGCCGGTGGAACGGGCCCGCGGCATGGGCCTGCTCGGGGCCGCGTTCGGGATCGGCTTCGTCCTCGGGCCGATGATCGGCGGGCTCGCCGATCACTATGCCGGCCACCGCGCGCCGGGGCTCATCGCCGCCGGCCTCTCGCTGATCAACTTTGTCTCGGCCGGCGCGATCCTGCGGGAGTCCCTCGCCGTCGAGCATCGCACCGTGCGACCGTTGTTCGACTTCGGCCACATGACGCGCGCGCTCGCGCGCCCGGGCCTGCGATCACTCATGCTCGTCTGGCTGGTCGCGCCGTTCGCCTTCGCGGGCTATACCGTGGCGTTGCCGCTGTACGCGAGCGCGGCGTTCGGCTGGCAGGCGAAGGAGTTGGGCTGGTTGTTCGTGGTGATCGGCGCAATCGCGGCGGTGGTGCAAGGGTTCGTGTTTGGCTGGCTCGAGCGGCGCGCGGGCGCGCGAGCCTTGCTCACCATCGGCTTGGTCGGGATGGCGCTCAGCATCGCCACGGTGCCGTGGGCGGCCAGCAGTCTGCTCGTCTACGTCTGGACCGTGCCGCTCGCAGTCGCGAACAGCCTGTTCGCGCCGGCGGCCTCGGGGCTGGTCTCGCTGTACGCGGACCCCACGGAGCAGGGCACGATCCTCGGGGCCGCCCAGGCGTTCGGGGCGCTCGGCCGCAGTCTTGGCCCCCTGGCCGTTGGGTGGACGTACGACGGGTTGGGCGCCCGCAGCGCGTTCCTCTTGGCCGGCGCGGTGATGTTGCTCGGCGGCCTGGCGAGTCTTGAACTGGGGGCCGCGGGCCAGCGTGACGTGGCGGCGCCCGTGTAGCTGCGCGGCCGGCGGGTCCCCGTCGCCCTTCGCCTAGCCGTCCTTTTCCCCCGCTGGCATATTCTCCCTCCCCCAGCCGGAGGTGTGCATGCGTGTCTACAAGACAGGAGAGATCCGCAACGTGGCGGTCGTCGGCCACGGCGCGAGCGGAAAGACCTCTCTGGTCGACGCCCTCGCGTTCGTGGCCGGCACGAGCAAGCGCCACGGGTCCGTGAAGGACGGGACCGCACTCACCGATTACACCCCCGATGAAATCGACCGCAAGTACTCCATCAACCTCGCCGTCGCGGTGGCGGAATGGCGCGACACGAAGCTCAACCTGATCGATACGCCGGGCTACCTCGACTTCACGGGCGAAGCGCTCGCCGGCGTGTACGCGGCCGACGGCGCGGTAGTGGTTGTCTCGGCCACGGGCGGCGTGGAGGTCGGGACGGAGAAGGTGTGGGACTACGCCGCGGAGCGGCAGATCCCGCGTGTGTTCTTCGTCTCCTTGATGGACAAAGAGCACGCCGACTTCGAGCGGGTGTACGACCAGATCAAGCAGCGGCTCACGCCCAAGGTGATCCCGGTGGAAATCCCGGTGGGCGAGGGCCCCGAGTTCCACGGGGTCATCAACCTCTTCTCCCAGAAGTGCCACATGTACACGAAGGGCACGAAGGCTGGCGAGTACGAGGAGGTCGACGTGCCCCCCGCGTACCAGGACCGGTTCGCGCGCTATTCCAAGGAGCTGATCGAGCGCATCGCGGAGACCGACGACACCTTGCTCGAGCGCTACCTCGGCGGCGAGGAGATCGGGCGCGACGAGGCGATCACCGCGATGAAGGCGGGGATGGCACAGGGGGAGTTGTTCCCGCTGTTCTGCGGAGCCGCCGAGCTGACGTACGGGACGCGCGCGCTGCTCTCAAAACTCGTGGAGCTCGTCCCTGCGCCGAATGAGCGCCCGGCGGTGGACGCCCAGAAGTGGGGGAGCGCCGAGCGGCTGGCACTCCCGGCCGCGGATGACGGGCCGTTCGTCGCCCGGGTCTTCAAGACGATTTCGGAGCCGCACGTGGGCGACGTGACCTATTTCCGCGTGTACTCCGGCACCGTCCGGAACGGCCAGGACGTTTACAACGCCCCGCGCGGGGCACTCGAGAAGCTGAACCACCTGTGCATCACGGTCGGGAAGGATCGGGTCGAGATCGCCGAGCTGCACGCCGGGGACTTGGGGGTGGTGGCCAAGCTGCGCGACACGCACACCAACGACACGCTGTCCACGAAGGACCTGCCGGTCGTCCTCAAGAAGATTCCCTTCCCGGAGCCCGTGATCACCGAGGCGATCGAGGTGCGGCAGCGCGGCGAGGAGGAGAAGCTCTCCAACGGACTGCACAAGCTGCACGAGGAGGATCCGACGTTTCAGCACGAGTACAACGGCGAGCTGCAGCAAACGCTGATTCGCGGGCTGGGGGAGCGTCACCTCGAGATCATTGTCGGGCGGCTGGCGCGCAAGTTTGGCGTGCATGCGCTCATCACCAAGCCGAAGGTGGCCTACCGCGAGACGTTCAAGGGCAAAGCCGAGGGGCAGGGCAAGCACAAGAAGCAGACGGGTGGCCGAGGCCAGTACGGCGACTGCTGGATCCGGATCGCACCGCTGCCGCGCGGGTCGGGCGTCCAGTTCGCGGACGAGATCGTGGGCGGCGTGATCCCGCGGCAATACATCCCCGCCGTCGAGCGCGGGATCCAGGAGGCGGCCGGGCGCGGCCCGGTGGCCGGCTATCCCGTGGTGGACTTCAAGGTGGAGCTGTACGACGGCTCCTACCACGACGTCGACTCGAACGAGCAATCGTTCAAGATGGCCGGGATCCTCGCGTTCCGGAACGTCAGCCCGAACGCGCGGCCGACGCTGCTCGAGCCGATCCTCGAGCTTGAGGTGTGGACGCCGGACGACTACCAGGGGGCCGTGATGGGCGACCTGTCGTCGCGTCGCGGCCACATTGTCGGCACGGAGCCCGACGGTCGCCTTACGAAGGTGAAAGCCCTAGTCCCCGAGGCGGAGCTGGACAAGTACGCCACCGTGCTGCACTCGCTGACACACGGCCGTGGGACGTACCACCAGAAGTTCCACGTGTATCAGGAAGTGCCCTCCGAGGTCGCGCACAAGGTGGTCGACGCGCGGAAGAAGGAGCTGGAACAGGCGAAGGCGTCGTGACGCTCGGGTGGCAGTCCGCCCGCTCCCTGCTTCGGGACCCGTCGCGCGCCCCCCGTCCGGCCGGGCCCGCCGGTGAACCCGGCGGCTCTCGGCGGGTACTTCCGAGCGACCTGCGGGACAGCCGCCGCCACGGGGCCGCCCCCGCCAGTGTGACGGGTGCTCCGGCACCGTCAGGCCTGGACCGAGGAGGTCACCACCCATGAGAGCGACGGTTCTGTGCGCGGCACTCGCCGCCCTCGGGGCGGCGTGCACGCCGGTGGACAAGACGCCCCAGGCATCGCAGAGCCCGACGGTCACGCCGGCCACACCGGAGAGCGGTGCGCCGGCGCCACCCGCGGCGGCGGCGGCGCCAGGCGCCTCGAAAGTGGCGACGGTCGTGGGGTTCCTCGCGCCGCAATCCGTGGTGCATGACACCACGCAGGACATTTACTTCGTGGCCAATGTGAGTGGCAGCGCGACGGCTAAGGCCGACCACGGCTTCATCAGCCGTGTGCGGCCCGACGGCGCGGTCGAGAACCTCAAGTTCATCGAGGGCGGCCGTGGCGGCGTGACGCTCAACGCCCCCAAGGGGATGACCGAGCGGGGCGACACGCTGTGGGTGACCGACATCGACGTCGTGCGCGCATTCGACGCGAAGACCGGCGCGCCGCGCGACAGCTTGAGCCTCGTCAGCCTGGGCGCGGTGTTTCTGAACGGCATCGCGGCGACGCCGACGGGCGCCCTCTACATCACCGATACCGGCATCCGCTTCGACGACGTGGGCAACGTCCTGCACCCCGGACCCGACCGGATCTTCCGCATCGGACCGGACCGGCAGGTGAGTGTGGCCGCCCGGGGAGATACCTTGGGCCGCCCGAACGGGATCACCGTCGACCCGGGGGGCAAGCGCTTCGTCGTGGCGTCATTCGGAGGTCGTTCGGTGTTTGCCTGGAAGCCGGGCGACAAGACGCCGAGCGTCATCGCCAAGGGGGCGGGGGCGTTCCACGGCGTCACGATGGCCGGCGGGAGGATCTTGGTCTCGAGCTGGAACGATTCGACGGTCTCAAGCTACGAGACCGGTCAGGCCGTGAAGGTGATCACGGGCGTGCCCAGCCCGGGCGACATCGGCTACGACGCCAAGCGTAACCGCGTGCTGGTCCCCATCCTGTCGGGCAACCGGGTGGAGATCTGGCAACTGCCCTAAGCCGGGCCGGCCGAGCGCGCCCCCTTACTCCCAGCCTTCGGTCTTCACCTCCGCCAGCACCGATTCCAGTGGATTGAACTCGACCACTTTGGGTTCTGCCGGCACGTCGACCTTCCCCTCGGTCACGGCGCCGCTCACGTTGACCCGGAGGAAGGCCTGCATCGCGCTGTCGGCGAACACGATCTTCACGGGCACGGGCATCAGGAAGCCGTTGGGGACGTCCGATTGACGCACCCGCAGCTGCAGGGTGTAGTGCCCGTTCTGAGCCGGCTCGGCGTGCCAGGCGAACACGTACTTCGGGATCGCCGTGCCGCGCACCCATTGATCAAAGAACCAATTCATGTTCATCCCCACGTGCCGCTCGACCACCTTCTGGAAGTCCTCGGTCGAGGCCCGGCGGCCCTTATACTCTTGATAGAAATCCTGCATCATCGCGGCGAAGGCGTCCTCCTTCATGGTGCGGAAGTCAAGCATGAGATTGCGGAGCATCTGCAGCACCCAGGCGCCCTTGTGATACGTCGTGAGGGTGTAGTCCCGGAAGTTCAGTTGTGCCGCTCGCCACCCGATCCCGATCGGGGCCGCGTCATCCCGGCGCCCCCGGATCTCGCGGCGCCAGTGCCGGAGATGCCTGAAGAATTTCTCATTGTCCTTGAGGATGAGTTGCATGTACCACAGGCCGGAAAACTCCGCGAACCCCTCGGACAACCACCAATCCCGGTATCCCGCGGGCTCGACCCCGATGCCCCACCACTGGTGCGCCATCTCGTGGGCGCGGAAGATTTCGTCGTAGCCGCTGTCGCTGGCCGTCTGAAACGTCCACACCGAGAGGTAGATCAGTCCCGGAAACGCCTCCCCTTCCGAGAACGGGGTCTCGGTGGCGTAGTACCGGTCGAACAGTGGGCGGCCGTACACGCGGCTGAAGAAGGCGAGGCTGTTTGCGACGTCGGCGCCCACCGCCTGTTGCGGGTCGCGCTGCGACAGGAGCCTGCCCGCGAGCTCCCAGGCGTCCAGCTGGTCGCGGACCGCGATCAGGAACTCGTCGAGCCGACGATGGGCCTCGCTGTTCACGTGGACGGTCACCGGGGGAATGCGGGGATCGGTGATCTTGAACTCCTCGAACTGGCCCAGGCTGAAACACACCTGGTCGGCCGGGACGACGGTGTGCCAGTGCGACGTCTCCACGTCGCCTTCAATGTGGGACTCGATGAGGCGACCGACGCTGGCGAAGGCGTAGCGCTTTGGGGTGTGAAACGTGAGGTCGACGTCTACCGGCTCCAGCACGTTGTACCGTGGGAACCAGGTCGTGGGATCCTTCACGTAGACCCACTCATCCGGCCGGGTCCGAACGGCATCGCGGGCCCTGATCGGCCAGTGCCGCTGGATGTTGTTGATGATCGACCCGAACTCAATGAGGTCGCCGTGGTAGAGGACGCGCAGCGCGCGCGTCGCACCGGCCTGGAGTGGAGGGTCGAAGCGCACCCAGAGGTCGTCGCTCTTGTCGGTGCGCGCGAACGTCAGCGGTCCGCCCCCTTCTGCCCGCACCGAATCCACTTTCAGCTCCGAGAGGAGTTCGAAGCGCACCCACCTGACATCACCGCGCCGGGCCGTGAGGTCGACGGTCGCTGACGCGGAGAATCCGAGCCCCTTCGCGATCGTCGCGTCGATGCGATAGGCGCCAATCTTGAGGGGGTCCCGCACCTCCGCTGCGGCCGCGCTGTCGGGTGGCGCGCGGGTCGCTTTGAATTGCGACACGATCTGAATCTTCTGACCCTCGAGCTGGCCCCGCCGCAGGAGTCGGATTTGTTCCTCGTTGGCAGGATCCACCACGAACATCAGGTCCTCGCCTCGCTCTCGCTTCACGTGGGCGTAGAAGAACCCGTTGGTATCCTGGTTCATCAGGGCGGTGATGAGCGTGGGCTGCAGCACGCGACGGTCGTCTACGAGGCGGTCCAGCGTCGTGCTGAGCATGCCGGACGCCTCGTCCGCGGCGCCGGCCGCGCCGACGCTCACCTGGCGCGCGAGTTCCGCCCAGGTCGTGTCGGTGAAGACGAACGCGGCGCCGGTGATCGGCGCGTGCACAGCGGTGTCGCCGAGTACTCGCTGGAGCTCGCGTCGCTCGATGGCGAGCGGAGGCGTGAACGACACGGACCCGTGGCCGACGAAGACGGCCGCGATCATACGACCCGCGACTGGCGTGGTCGTGTACAGCTGGCCGTCGTCGAGCTGGAATGCGATGACGTCGCGGTGCAGGGTCAACGACTTTACCGTCGCGCCCGGCTCACGTCGTACCGCCAAGTGACGCAGCCCGTCGAGCACCGGCGCGTAGGCCTCCGCGCCCCTAGCCGCCGCGGGGAGCGGGCTGGCGGCGGGGACCGATTGCTGGGCGCCGAGCGAGCCCGGTGCGCTCGCCAGTGCGATGGGACCGCACACCAGCAAAGGTCGGAGGACGGCTGCGTAGGGGGCCACGGGGCGCTCCACCCGCTCTGCCGCAAGAATTGTGGCGCATGGGTCGACCGCGCGCTCAGGGTGCCTGGAGCGGTTCTCTGGGGCGCCGACGCAACAAGTAGCGAGAGAAGCCTTCAGATGGGGGTGGCGTGGTCGCCACACCGGCCGGACGCTAGCCGACGAGGATGGGTTCGGGCACTGCGGGCTGGCGGTACACGTAGCGCTGCCCCGCGTAGTTCCGCAGCACCACGGCGTCATCCGTGATCGACTCCACGTACTCGGGCAGGAGCGGGATCTTGCCGCCGCCGCCCGGGGCGTCGATCACGAAGTGTGGCACCGCGAGCCCCGAAGTCCAGCCCCGCAGCGCCCGGATGATCTCGAGCCCCCGCTCGACCGTGGTGCGGAAGTGCTCCGCTCCCGCCACCTGGTCGCACATGTAGATGTAGTAGGGACGCACGCGGGCCGCGAGGAGCCGCTGCATCAGCTGTTTCATTACCTCGGGGTCGTCGTTCACGCCCTTCAGCAGCACCGTCTGGCAGCCGAGCGGGATGCCGGCGTCGGCGAGCATGCCGAGCGCCCGCACGGCGGCGGGCGTCAGCTCGGCAGGGTGGTTGAAGTGCGTGTTGATGTAGACGGGATGGTATTGCTGGAGCAGGTGGCACAGCGCCGGCGTGATCCGCTCCGGCAGATGACAGGGCACGCGGCTCCCGATCCGGAGGATCTCGATGTGCGGGATCGCGCGGAGCCGGCGGCACAGCTCGTCGATGCGGCGGTCCGACAGCAGGAGAGGATCGCCGCCTGACATGATGACGTCGCGGATCTCGGGGTGCCCTTCGAGGTAACGAAACGCCGACTCGAGCTGGGCCATGGGAATCTTCTCGGGGTCGCCTACTTTGCGGCGGCGCGTGCAGAAGCGGCAATACGAGGCGCACACCGGCGACACGAGAAACAGCGCCCGGTCCGGGTAGCGGTGGGTGATGTTCGGCACCGGGGAGTGCGCATCCTCGGCGAGCGAGTCCACGATACCGTCGCGGACCTCGAGCTCCTGGACGTCGGGGACGTACTGGCGCCAGATCGGATCGCCCGGGGACGTGATGAGATCGACCATCGCGGGCGAGATGCGGAATTCAAAGTTCTCGGCCGCCTGACGCAGCGCCGCCAAATCCGGGAAGTGCTCGGCGCCGAACCGGGCGACGAGCGCCTCGAGGGAGGCGATGCTCTGCTTACGAAGGCGCTCCTGCCAGGACTCCATGCGTCAGATCCTTGAGGTAGATCACGAGGTCATCGCCCGGCGCGTAGTAGCCCGGGAGCCGCGCCGCCGGCGCGTAGCCGCGCCGCTCGTAGAACGCCCGGGTCGGGGCGTACTCGGCGCGCGACGAGGTCTCCACCACGAGCAGGCGTCCCCGGTCGGCGACGAGCGTCGCCTCGACGGCGCGCAACAACTCGGTCCCGACTCCCTGACCCTGCTGCGCAGGGTCGACGACGATCCAATAGAGGTCGAACGTGCCTTGGGTTCCTGGGGTGGACCCCCAGCAGGCATAGCCCACCAGCTCGTCGCCCGTGTACGCGCCGAGGAACCGGTACGCGTCGTCGCCGGCGAGGCTATCGTCCAAGAGCTCCAGCGCGATGGCCACCTCGTCCGGCCGGAACACGCCGGCGGCCGTCGTGAGCCGCTCAAGCCGTGCGCGTTGCGCGCGACCGACGGGCCGGAGCGAGTAGCTCACGCGCTGCCTTGGCACCCTGCGCTTCGCGGAGCGCGACCTCGGCGATCCGGCGCACGAGTTCCGCGTAGTCCCACCCCGCCGCGCGAGCCATCCGCGACAAGCCCGCGTCGTCGTTCAGGTCGGGGTTGGGATTGACCTCGAGGAGCCACACGCGCCCCGGTTCGTCCACGCGCAGGTCCACGCGCCCGTAGCCCTTTCCTTGCATCACCCGCCACGCCGCCTCGGCGATGCGGACGAGCTTGTCACCGAGTTTCTGTGGCACACTCGCCGGGCACACCGGCTGGCTGCCGAGATCGTCGGGCGATCCCGGCTCCCATTTCCCGGCGTACGTCAGGATGGGCCACGCGCCGTGCGGCATGCTGCTGAAGTCAATCTCGGAGATCGGGAGGACGCGGCTCCCCACGAAGCCGACGTTGAACTCGCGTCCCGCGATGTACTCCTGGACCAGCACGTCGTCGAACTGCTCGGTCATTGCCGCGACGCGGGCACGCAGCGCCTTGCGGTCCGCTACCACCGAGGTGCGGTCCAGCCCGGCGCTCGCGTCTTCCGCCGCCGGCTTCACGATGGCCGGCAGCGGAAAATCATCCTCGATCTTGCCTTGGGCGATCGTCCAGCGGGGGATCGGCAGTCCGGCCTGGGCCAGGAGCGCGTTGGCGATCGGTTTGCGGCGGCAGGCGGCGAGGGTCCAGAGGCTCGCGCCCGTGACCGGGACGCCGGCGAACTCGAGCATCCCCACGACGTGCTCCTCCCACTCGCTCTTGCCGTGGACGCCTTCGCAAAGATTGAAGACGAGATCCGCGCCGCGCGCCGCGCGCAACCACCGGAGGTCGTGCCGGACGGGCAGCTTGCGGATAGCGTGACCCATGGCGCCGAAGATCGCGGCGATCTCGTCCACTGCCTTGAGCACACCGCGGACGTCCTCGGGCGTCCAGTCCTCGCCGCCCGGATCGTAGAGGATGGCGATTCTCACGCCGGGGCCGCCGCCGTCTGTCGCACCGGACCGGCGCGCGCGCCCCGTGCGTCCCCCCGTCCGACCTCGCGCCCGGTGGCGCGTCGCCAGGCATGCCGCACCACGTCCTGGATCAACTCGTCGTAGGCGATGCCGGCCGCGCGGGCGGCCTTCGGGAAGCAGGAGTTCATCGCCGGATCGGGGATGATGCCCGGGAGGGGGTTGAGCTCCAAGACGTTGGGGACGCCGAACCGGTCGACCCGGATGTCCACGCGGCACCAGTCGCGGCACCCGAGCGCATGGTACGCCTCGAGCGCCGTGCGCTCGATCTCGCGGCTGAGCCCGGCGGGCACAGGCGCCGGGCACTCGAAGATCGCGAGCGGCGCGTCGGGCCGGTCCCACACCCACTTCGCCTCGTAGCCGTACACCGGCGGCGCGCCCGGCGGCAGCGTCGAGAAGTCGAACCCGACCACCGGCAGGCAGTAGGCCTGCGGCCCGTTGCCGAGGATCGCCACCGTGAACTCCGCGCCGGGCAGGTACGTCTCGACGAGCACCGGCTCGGCATAGCGCTCGAGCAGGAACGCCACGCGCTCCCGCAGCTGCCCCGCCCCGTCGCACCGGTTGTCGGCGAAGACGCCCTTGCCGGATCCCTCGGCGACCGGCTTGACGAACACGGGAAACGGGAGCGTGACGCGCTCCACGTCGGCCACGGCCTCGAGGCACGCGAAGGGCGCGGTGGGCACGCCGCGGTATGCCAGGATCTCTTTGGTGCGGCCCTTGTGCAGGGCGAGCGCGAGGGTGAGCGGGTCGGAGCCGGTGTAGGGGATGTTCAGATACTCGCAGATCGCCGGGACGAGGGCTTCACGATTCTGGCCGTGCAACCCCTCGGCCATGTTGAACACGAGATCGGGACGAGTGAGGGCGAGTTTCTGGGGGAAAAACTGGTCGGCTTCGAGCCGAATGACGCCGCCGAAGAAACCGAGGGCCTGCTCCACCGCGGCGATGGTAGCCGGGTCATCCCACTCCGCGAACGCGTCGTTGCTACTCGGCGGCTCCGTCGGGGACGCGAGGTCGGGCTTTTGATTGTAGGCGAGACCGATGCGCATGTGGTCTCGGCTGACCTCCTACAAAAAAGGCCGCTGACGCGGTCTGTGGATCGAAACGCGGTATCGCGTAGACAATAAGAAAAGCCGGAGCGATGCGCAATAGGGAATCCGAAATTTTTTTTGCTTCGCCGACGCGTCAGACTTTGTGGTACGCGACGCGCGCGGCTTCGTGTTGGTCATCGGCGACGTAGATCTCGAAGTCGGCGAACAACGCGGGCGCCTCGCGCGCGAGGACGCGCAGACAGGCGATCGCCATCCGGCGGATCTCGAGCTCCGCGCCCTCGCCGGTGCGCAGCTCGAGCATGGTGCGCCACGCGCGCGCGTTGCCCGAGACGACGATCTTCACTTCGGTCGCGTTCGGGAGCACGCTGCGCGCCGCTTCGCGCGCCATCTTACGCCGGTGGATCTTGTCGTCGATCCACGCGTACCGCTCCATCAGCGCGCCGACGGCCTCCACGTACGCCGTTTGTGACGCGGTCATGTGGCGCTCCCATATCGCTTCGAGCGCCGCGTCTCCGAGGAGAGCCGGCGGCACGACGAACGCCGCGTGCGACTCGTCCACGTAGCGTTGCGAGAGTTGCGAGTAGCCGAACCCCGCGCGGTGGCGCACCAGTTCATGCGAGCACGACCGCGAGATCCCCTCGATCAGCAGCACGTAAACGGCGTGCTCCAGCACCGAGCCGTGTCCCTGCTTCTTGATGTTCTCGAGATACTCGGCCGTCGTTCGCTGCGCCGGATTGCCTTGACTCATGTAGCAGATGCGGCCTGCGAACTCGGCAAGCCGCTCGCCCGCGGAGGCCTCGCCGCGCCACTCGACGCGCAGGTGCTCGGGCTCGACAAACTCCGGTCGGGCGACGAGCGAGACGCGAGGGGCGCGAAAGATCTCCATGGGGTCGGGATTCGGGTGCCGGTGCCGAGGGCCGGGGGTCTAGGTGTCGGATGGGCGCGACGGCGCGGCGAGGTCGAGCTTCGCCTGGCCCCACCCCGCCATCCGTTCAGTGTCCCGCAGCCGGCGGGCGATGTCGTCGGGAATCGGGGCCGCGTCGGGACCGACTTTCAGGTCGGCGAGCGGCGTCCAGTCGGCCGCCGGAAGTATAACACCGGGATTGAGGATGGCGCGCGCGTCGTACGCGCGTTTCAAGTCGCGGAACAAGCCCACCACTGCAGGTCCGTACACCCGCTCGAGGAGCCCGGCGCGCAGCCGTCCCACGCCGTGCTCGCCGCTCGGCGTGCCGCCGAGTCCGAGGACCAGGGCCGTGGCTTCCTCGAACAGCCCCGCGAGCGCGTCCTTCCAGCCGCGGCGCGTGGTGTCGGGAAGCGCGTTGACGTGCACATGACCGTCGCCCGCGTGCCCGAACATCGCGACGGGCACGCGGTGGCGCGCCGCGGCCGCGCGGATCCCGGCGACATACGCGCCCAGGCGTTCGAGCGGCACGCACGCATCCTCGATCACCTGCAGGGAGCGGCGGGCCTCGGGCAAGCGCGCCAGCGCCGGGCTGGCGAGGTGGCGCACCGCCCAAAGCTTGGCGAGTCCGGCGCGGTCGACCGCCGTCTCCACGTGCTGGGTGGCGGCGCGCAACCCCCGTACCGCATCGCCCACGACGCCGCGCGCCGCGGCTGCCGTCTCCCGCTCGAACTCGACGAGCAGCAGACCGTCGAGGCCCGGGGGGAGGGCGCCGCCACCGTCGCCCACGAGGTCGAGCAGCGTGCGGTCCAGCAGCTCGACCGCCGCCGGGTTGAGCGCCAGCAGGTACGGCAGCGCCGCGGCGAGCTCGTCCACGCTGCGAAACCCGAGCGCCACGCCCGCTACGTCGGTCGGAATCGGCTCGAGGTGCCACGCCACCGCCGTCACGAAGGCGAGCGTGCCTTCGGACCCCACCAGCAGGTCCAGCTCGGCGGCGGAGTCGGCGTAGCGATCGAGTGCGTACCCCGCGGCGTTCTTGCGGACGCGAGGGAAACGGTGGCGCACCAGTTCCCGCGCCGCGGGGTCGAGCCGCCAGCGCGCGGTCCCCTGCACACCGCGCTCCACGCGCCGCGCCGAGCCGTCCGCCTCGATGATCTCGACGGCATCGACCCAGTTCCGGACGCTGCCGCAGCGCACCGAGCGCGGGCCCGCGGCGTTGGTCGCGACCAAGCCACCCGACGTCGCGAACGCCCCGGACGAGGGATCGGGGGGGAGCCGCAGCCCGAACGGGCGGGCCGCGGCCGTCACGTCGGCCCAGGTCACGGCCGCGCCGACCCACAGCGTGCGGCGCGACCAGTCGGGCGCGAGCCAGCGGAAGCCCTGACTCAGGTCGACGATCACGCTCCGCCCCACGTTGCCTCCGGCCATCCCGCTCCCCGCACCGCGTGGCACGAGCGGCGTCCCGCTGTCTGCGGCCCAGCGCACGAGCCGCTGCAACTCCTCGACGCCTCGCGGCACCGCCACGGCCGCCGGCACGATGCGATAAATCCCCGCGCCCTCGGCGTAGGCCGCGCGGATCCGCGGGTCGGTCAGGAGACCGGGGAGGGAAGGCACGGGTGAGGAACCGGGCACGCTCGAAAAAAGTTACCATACCGCCGCTCGCTTGACACCGTCTGAGGGCCGGGTGATGCTTGACGCAATGACGTCCGACGCGCCCCGCGCCCAGCTCATCCACGTCGAGACCGACCGCCGGTTAGGTCACGAGTGGGACGAGTGGGATGGCAAGCCGCTGCCCGGCAACGGCGACTTCTCCGCGTCCCCCGGTCTGTTCTTCCGCTGGGCGGGCTTGACGCTGGCGCTCGTCGCGGCGGGCGCGGCGGCGGCCGTTTTCCTGCTCACGCCGCGCCTCGCGGGCCTCGTCGCCGCCTTACCGAGTGGCCTCTGGGTCGCCCTCGGGTGGGCGGGCGGCGTTGCCGCCGTGTGGTTCGGTGCGCTGCTCGCTTCCTTTTATGGCGGGGGATTGCTGCTCCCCGCGCCGTGGCTCGAGCGCGGGCCCTACCTCCAGCTCATGAACCTGACATCGTCGGTGGCCCGGGTGTTCGGCCGGCGCGACTGGGTGGAGCACGCCGCCATCGACATCTATAACGCGCTCGCCAAGCGGCGACGCTCGCGCGTCGGCCGCGGCGAGCTCCTCGTGCTCATCCCGCGCTGTCTCTCGAAGCAGGCGCTGGACGGCGTACTCGCGATCGCGGGACGCTACGAGGTGCCGGTGTTCGTCGCCACCCGCGGCCAACTGGCGCGCCGCGTGATCCGGGAGCGGCGGCCCCGAGCCGTGGTGGCGGTGGCGTGCGAGCGGGACATGATGACGGGGTTGCGGGATGTGGCCGGCAAGCTGCCCGTCCTCGGGCTCACGATGCGCCTCCCGAACGGGCCGTGCCGTGACGCGCTGGTCGACCTCGATACGATGGAGCAGTGGGTGCGCAGTTGGGTGGGCGGGTAGTCCGTCGTAGCGTCACTGCGCTGCCTTGGGGACGCCGAACCTTTCCTTCAGTTTCTCTGCCAACCGCTGCACCATCTCGTAGCCCACCTCCGGCTTCGCGACGAGCACTTCGAGGTCCCGTTCGGGTCGCGAGGGATCCGTGCGCGGCCGCGCCACCGGCTCGAGCGTGAGCCGGGTCTGACCGGGCACGTAGGGATCGGCCCAAAACCGAATCTTCACGGTGGCCGCGAGATGCGCGATGTCCCGCTCGCGTGCGACGCTGCGGTGCGCCTGGGTGTCGTACCAGGCCGTCTCGAGGTAGCCATCGCGCACGTTGACCCGCGCGACGACCAGGCTCTCCGTGGGCACCAACGTCGTGAGCTCGGCGGTGACCTTTTCGGGCCGGGCGTTGAGGATCAGCACTAAGGCGCGGGGATCGGGGCGGAAGTCAGGTCGGGTGGAGACCGGCGTACACGCGGCCAGCCCCACGAGGGCGCAGAGGCCAAGCCGGACGCTCGGCGTGGCGGCCCACGGCGCCGGTGAACCGGGGTGGGCCGTCCGCCGGCTGGCGCCGCCACCCCACGCTCGCATCTAGGGGCGCGGTGCAGGCGTGCCGGGCGTCCGGGCGTGGGCGGAGTCCGCGCCGCGCGGGGCCGGGGTCGGCCCGTGCTCCTCCCCCTCTTCGGCCTCGTGATGGTGTCCCGCCGCACGGTTCTCCATTTCCGCGCGCATCGTGGCCGCGGGTACGCCCGCCGCGTGCTCGAACATCAGCCGCCCACCGAGCGCGCCCGTCCACACGATCCCGACGAACCCCGCGACACTCAACAGACGGAGCACCGTGTCCTCGACGACGGTGAGCCGCGCTCGCCGAAACAACTTCCACGCCAACACCGCCGTGAAGATGCTCATCGTCGTGAGCGCCAGCGTCTCGTGCGTCTCCATGAGCTCGTGGATCGCCTCGCCGTGCTCGATCACGTGCTCCGCTTGCAGCCCCGCGATCACCGCCACCCACCCTCCGATGACGCCTGCCCACAGGGTCCACAGCGCCGCCGCCCGGAGCGATTCGCGTTTCGTGAGCCACGCGCCGATGTCGAACAAGACGGTCACGAAGAGCAGCGCGGCGGGCAGGTCGTTCGCGGCCGCGTGGAAGCGGGGCCAGTCGTAGCCGAGCATGGCGATCGGTTCCTTTGGGGGCTGGGGTTCAGAAACGAGAAGGGGTCAGAGCCCGAGGTCGACCACTCGGGGCGGCTCGACGGAATAATCGTAGAAGCCCTTGCGGCTCTTGCGGCCGTGCAGGCCGGCCAGGACCATGCGCTTCAGCAGCGGCGGCGGCGCGTAGCGCTGCTCGCGATACTCCCCGAACATGATCTCCGCAATCTTGTAGGTGGTGTCGAGCCCGACGAAATCGAGCAGGGTGAGCGGGCCCATGGGGTACCCGCAGCCGAGCTGCATCGCCTTGTCGATATCCGTCACGCTGCCGACGCCGCGTTCGACCGCCCGGATGGCGTCGAGCAGGTAGGGGACCAGCAAGAGGTTCACGATGAAGCCGGACGTATCCTTCGCCGCCACCGGCTCCTTCCCGAGCGACTGAGCAAACGCGAACGCCCGCCGGAACGTGTCGGCCGATGTCGTCACCGTCCGCACGACCTCGACGAGCGGCATCAACGGCACCGGGTTGAAAAAGTGCAAGCCGACGAAGCGGTCACCGCGTTGGGTCGCCGCCGCCATCGCGGCGATGGTCAGGCTCGAGGTGTTCGAGGCGAACACGGTGGCCGGGCCGACCAGCGCGTCGAGCTCCCGCCACAGGGCGTTCTTGAGCTCGAGGTCTTCGGTCACCGCTTCCAGGATGATGTCGCAGTCCTTCAAGTCGGCGATCGTCGTCGTGAAGCGCAGCCGTTTGAGGGCCGCGTCGCGGTCGGCCGCGGCAAGCTTGCCCTTCTCGACGAATTTGGCGAGCGATTTCTCGATCCCCGCGCGCGCCCGGTCCCACACCGGGGGCGCCACGTCGCGCACCACGGTCTCGTACCCGGCGGTTGCGGCGACTTGCGCGATGCCGGCCCCCATCAAGCCGCACCCCAGGACCCCCACTCGCGTGATGTCGGTCATGACCCTTTCAGATGGCCTCGAGCGTCTTGCGAATCTCGTCGGCGATGCGGCCGAGCGCGTTGGTGCGCGGGCCGGCGAGGGCGTGCTCCGGCTTGATCTCGCCGCGCTCCACGCGATCGAGTACCTGCTCGAGCCCGACTTGGATGCGCTCGTTCTCCCGGCGGTGGCGGCGCGCGACGGCGATGGCCGCGACCCCGGCGACGCCGAGCGGCACGAGGCTCCACGGGGCGAGCACTCCGAGCACCGGGATGCTCGCGGCGACCACAACCCCGAGCGCCCCGAGCGCGGCCGCCCCGCCGACCCGCCGCAGGCGCAGGTCGCGCACATCGGCGACCAGCTGGATGTGGCAGAAGCCCGTCTCGAGCGGGGTCGCTTGAGCGGCCACTTCGGTGGCGCGGGCCAGGGCGAAGGTCTTCCCGCCGGCCCCGAGGGCCCGCTGAATCGAGGCAAACGCGCCGACGCGCGGTTCCCACGTCGTCCGGTCGGCGTAGCGGCGCTTCACCTGCAGGGACTCCTCGCGCTCCATCCAGGCACTGAGCGCCCGCTCCACCGTCGTCGGGTCGCCGGGCACCACGCGCTCGGCCGTGAGCCGGGCCGGGCCCACGAACCAGGCGTAGGCGCCGCGCCCCGGCACCTCGAGGCTCCGGGTCTGTTCCTCGAGGAGCGCCTGTTTGAGATAGCGGGCCGGGATGCCCACGTCGCGCCCCAGCGAGAGCAGCTCCTGCTGCGTGAGCCCCTCGCCGATGTCGTGTTCGGCGGCCTGGAGCTCGGCCGCGCGCTGGATGATGCGTTCGAGCGCCTCGCGGCTGATGAGGTCGCCCGGCATCGCTACGCCTCGGCCTTCGCCTTGCGCGGATCGGTCGGGAGGGTTTCGCCGGAGCTCTTCTCAGGCAAGGCCGGGGTCGCGGCCCGCTTGCCCACGGCGTCGAGGAATCCCCGGAACAGGTCGAGCGGGATCGGGAAGATGGTCGTGGAGTTGTTCTCAGAGGCGATTTCGGTGACGGTCTGCAGGTAGCGGAGTTGTATGGCCGCGGGCTCCGCGCCGATGATGCGCGCGGCCTGCGCCAGCTTCTCCGATGCCTGGAGCTCGCCTTCCGCGTTGATCACCTTCGCCCGGCGCTCGCGTTCCGCCTCCGCTTGGCGCGCCATGGCCCGTTTCATCTCCGGCGGCAGATCGACGTCCTTCACCTCCACCGCCGTCACCTCGATGCCCCAGTTCTCCGTGCGCTTGTCGATGATGTTTTTCAGGATGTTGTTGATCTTCTCCCGGTTCATCAACAGCTCGTCGAGCTCCGTCTCGCCCAGGACCGAGCGCAGGGTGGTCTGCGCCAGCTGGCTGGTCGCGTACAGGTAGTTCTCGACGCCGATCACGGCCTTTACCGGATCCTTCACCAGCATGTACAAGACGGCGTTCACCTTGATCGAGATGTTGTCGCGGGTGATGACGTCTTGGGGCGGGATGTCCATCGCCACCACCCGCAGCGAGACGGTCTGGGTCTTCGCGAACAGCGGTGGGACGTAGATCAGCCCCGGTCCCTTCGCCCCCCACGACCGGCCGAGGAAGAAGTACACCGCGCGCTCGTACTCCCGGAGCACCTTGAGGCCGCCGAACAGGTACAGCGCCAAGATGCCGAGTACCGCGGTGACCACGACGTCCATCGCGCGTACTCCTTAGGTGGGGAACGCTTCCACGATCACCGCCGCCCCCTGGCCGCCCCCAATGCACGCGGATCCCAGCCCGAAGCGCTGCTTGCGCCGCCGCAGTGCGTGGAGCAGGTGGATGGTGATGCGGGTGCCCGTGGCTGCGAGCGGGTGTCCGATGGCGATCGCGCCGCCGTCGGCGTTGGTGCGAGCGCGGTCGAGCCCCAACTCCCGCTCGACCGCGAGGTATTGGGGTGCGAACGCCTCGTTCACCTCGACCAAGTCCATCTGCTCGAGCTTCATCCCCGCCTTCGCGAGCGCTTTGCGCGCGGCCGGCGCGGGCCCGATCCCCATGTACTGGGGCTCGACGCCTACGACCGCCCACGCGACGAGCCGGCCCAAGGGCCGCACGCCGTGCGCCTGCGCGAAGGCCTCGCTCGCGATCACGGTCGCGGCGGCGCCGTCCACGATGCCCGAGGCGTTGCCGGCGGTGACGAGCCCATCCTGCTTGAAATACGGCTTCAGACTCGACAACCCCTCGAGGGTGGTGGTCGGCCGCATATGCTCGTCGGCGCGGAACTCCACGGTCTGGCCCCGCTGCTTCACGGGGACGGGCACGACTTCGTCCTGGTACACGCACGCGTCCCACGCCTGCTTCGCGCGCTGCTGCGAGACGAGGGCGACCGCGTCCACGTCCTGGCGCGTGAGCCGGTAGCGCTCGGCGAGCTTCTCCGCCGTCTCGGCCATGGAGAGGCCGCACTGCGGGTCGCGCAGCGCCTCCCACAACGAGTCCTCGAGCGGCGCCGGGGGCCCGAGCCGCAAGCCCCACCGCGCGCCGCGCACCACGTGCGGCGCCTGACTCATGGACTCGGTGCCGCCCGCGAGCACGGCCGCCGCCTCGCCCAACAGGATCAGCTGTGCGCCCTGGGTGATCGCCTCGAACCCCGAGCCGCACAGCCGATTGACCGTGACCGCGGGCACCTCAATCGGGAGCCCGGCCTTGAGGCCGATGTGGCGCGCGCCGTAGATCGCGTCCGCCGACGTTTGGAGGGCGTTGCCGAAGACGGTGTGGCCGATTTCCTGCGCCGGGACCCGCGCCCGCTCGAGCGCGTACCGCGCCGCGACGGCGCCCAGCTCGATCGCGGAGAGGTCCTTCAGCGAGCCGCCGAAACTGCCGAAGCCGGTCCGCACCCCCGAAAGAAACACGACGTCTGTGGTGGCACCCTGAGTCTTCATGAGGCACGCTCCGCGCCGGAGCCCGTGAGAGGGCGGAATATGCCGGATTCGTTGGGGAGGGGGGAAGGGGCACGGGGCCCGCGGCACGGAGACCGCCCCCGACGCGTCACAGCTGGGCGCTGATCGCCGCCACGACGTCGCGCGTCGTCGCGCGGCCCCCGAGATCGGGCGTCCGCACCCCGGCCGCGAGCGTCGCGGTGACCGCCCGCATCAGATCCTGGGCGGCCGCGGCGTGGCCGAGCTGCTCGAACATCAGCGCCCCGGTGAGGACGGCGGCGATGGGGTTCGCCACCCCCTGGCCCGCGAGCGGGGGGGCGGACCCGTGCACCGGCTCGAACAGCCCCGGCCGCCCGGGGTGGAGGTTGGCGCTGGCGGCGACCCCCAAGCCGCCCACCAAGCCGGCGCCCAAGTCGGAGAGGATGTCGCCGTACAGGTTGTTGGTGACGATCACCTCGAACCGCTCCGGCTCGCGGACCAGCTCGAGCGCGAGCGCGTCCACGTAGCGGTGCTCGGGCGTGATCGCCGGGAACTCGGCGGCCACGCGTTTGAAGGTGTCCTGCCAGATCCGGTGCGCCGGCACGGCGTTCGCCTTGTCGCTCATCGTGACGCGCGTCTTGCCGTGCGCCTGGGCCCATTGGAAGGCGGCGCGGATGATCCGGTCCACGCCATGGGCGGTGTTCACTTCCTCGGCCACGAACTCGGATTCCGTGATCCGCCCGCGGCCGAGGTAAACGCCCTCGGTGTTCTCGCGGAAAATGACGAAATCGATCCGCCGCCCGTTCCCCCGCAGCGGCGTGAGGTCGGGGTGGAGCAGGGTCACCGGGCGGAAGTTGATGAAGAGGTCGAGACGGAAGCGCAGGCCCAGCAGGATGTCCCGCGCGTGCTCGTTGCCGGGAACGCGCGGGTCGCCGAGCGCGCCGAGGAAGATCGCGTCCACGTCGTCGTGCAGGTGTCGGAAGGCGGCGTCGGGGAGGGTTTCCCCCGTCTTCAGGTAGTGCGCGGCCCCGTAGGGGAGGTGCTCGAGGTCGAGCCCGATGCCGTGGCGTGCCGCCGCCTGCGTGATCGGCCCCAGCGCGGCCGCGACCACCTCGGGACCAATGCCGTCACCGGCGATCACTGCAATGGTGTGCCGGGGACCCGTCACTCGAACCCCGTGGCGCGTCCGCAGCTCACGCAGTAGCCCCAGCCGACGTCCACCTCGCTCCCGCACGCCGGGCAGCGCAACTCCCCCGAGGGTGGCTGCCCGCATTGCGGGCAGAAATTCACCTTGCGGTTCGCCGGCACCGTCTCGCCGCAGTAGGGGCACTGGCGCGGGGTCTCGGACTGCTCGGCCAATTCGAAGGGCGACGCCGACTCGGCGGGTGCAGCCGCGTCGGCCTGGGGCTCTCCTTCCGGATCGTCCAGCTCGGGCGTCTCGGTGAGCTCGAGGAGTGGGGGTGGGGGCGGCGGGGCGTACGCCCGGTCTCCCCGGAGGCACCGCTCGGCGGCCAGACGATTGAGACTGAGGATCGCATTGGGGAACTGCCGGAACAGGGCCGTGTCGGGATTCGACTCCGTGGCCTCGCGCGCGAGCGCCTCCTGCACATCCGACGGGTCGAGCGAGGTGTAACCGCGCTCTCCCGACAGCAGCCGCAACACCGCCATCTCGTAGTCTTGATGGGTCGCCACCTTGAGCGTGGAGCGGTTGGAGCGGTAGGGGACGAGCCGCTCGTACACCTCGGCGGCGGGGAACGGAATGGCGAGCCGCCCCGGCGCGTCCGCGGCCAGTACGGTCACCAGCCGCTCGAACAACCGATCGAGATCGTCCATCATTTCACGACGACCACCCCCGTCATGAACGGATGTGGCGTGCAGTGGTAGCGGTAGGTCCCGGCCTTGTCGAACCGGTGCACGTAGGTGCCGTTCGGGGGCACCGGCGCCGAGCCCGGCTCCGCGCTATCGAACGTGACCGTGTGCTCGACGGGATCGCCGTTGGTCCAGCGCACCGCCTGTCCCACAGCGATCGTGATCGGGTCGCGCTGGAACTTGTAGCCGCGCATGGGGACCTCGGCCGCGACGCCAGTCGGTGCGCCGCCCGCAGCGGGGGAGGGCGAGCCATGGAACCAAGGGGCGAACCGCTTCAAGTGCAGCGGGATGGTGAACTCGAAGCCGTAGCGCACCTCGCGCGCCCCCTGAGAGTTGCCTTCAATCGTATTGACCGACGCGTTGCCCGCCTGAAGCGAGAAGGTGTGAGGCGATCCCGGGATGACCACGTTGAGCGCGACACCCCAGACGGCGAGTGTCGTCGGGGCGACGAACGACCCGACATCCGCGCTCAAGCCGATGTAGGGCGTCAACCGAGCGACCACGCCTCCCCCAAACGCCGCCCGCGCGCCGGGCCCACCGAACGGCTTGGTCATCCCGCGGGCAGCCCCGGTGAGCGTGAAGCGTCCGGTCGTCCAATCGACGTCGACCTCGCCATCGGCACTCTGCGCCAGTTGGTTGTAGGCCGGCGTGACCGCAACGGCGAACCCGTCCCGCCCCTCGGGACCGCCCACGACCCGCCAGCGGGCGAACCATTCGCTCTCGTTCGTCGAGTGCCCGCTGGACGGAATGGCGCTTTTCGTGCCGAACCGCAGGCCGAAGTCGACATCGTGGCCCACCCCGGCCGCCAGGGTGAAGGTGGGAAAGTTGACCACCACACTGGTCGGCCCCGGAAGGACGTGAAAGCGATGCACGAAGTTGAACTGCACGACGCCGGCGTCGGGTACCCAGGTGCCGGCGAGGTTGGGCGGCCGATAGAGCAGCGACTGCGCGCCGAGCCCGGCTGGGGAGAGCGAGAGACCCAGGGCGATCAGGGGGAGTGGACGCATCCGGGACATGGGCCCTTGGCTCCGGTTGAGGGGGTCACCGCCACGCGCCCACCCACTTGTCGTACGCGACCGGGACGACACCGCCCTGCTGCAGCACCTCGATGCCCGACGGGTCGCGGTACGCCTTGCGGTAGAACACGTGGGTCACCCCCGAGTTGATGATCAGCTTGGCGCACATCACGCACGGTGACGCGCTGATGAACACCACCTTGTCGCGCGCGTTGCCCGGGGCTTTCACGAGCGCATTCATCTCGGAGTGAATGCAGCCGCAGTTCCCGGGCACCGCGGAGTCGCACTTGTTGGGCAAGCCCCGCGCGTTGCCGTTGTACCCGATCGCGAGCACGTTCTCCAGTCGCTGATCGGTGATCACGGTCCCCACCTGGAGGCGGGCGCACGTGGAGCGCTTCGCGAGCTCCTCCGCCATGCGCATGTACACCTCATACAGCGGGATGCGCTCGACCGCGGGGGCGGCGACACCGTCGGGCAGCAGGTTCAGGCCGTGCGTGTTGGAGGGGACGCCATCCTTAAACACGCTCATCACGCCAGCCGCTCGTTCAAGTCCCGGTCGGGGTCGTACTCACGGTACGCCCCACGGGCGCGCTGCTGGGCGAGCCAGGTGTCGAATCCCGACGGCACGAGCCCGTTGGAGCGCTCCTGCCGCTCGGCCGCGCGGATGGCGAGGTCATTGGCGTATTCGTTCTTGGCGTGGCCCGCGTGCCCTGCGATCCACCGCCAGGCGACGTGGTGCGGCGCCGCGGCCTGCACGAGCTTCTGCCACAGCTCCAGGTTCTCCAAGGCGCCGCCTTTGCGCTTCCAGCCGCGCGCCTCCCACCCCTGCACCCACTCGGTCATCCCCTTCACGAGGTACTGCGAGTCGGACAGGTAGACCACGCGCGCGTGCTGCCACTGGCGACGGATCCATTCGAGCGTGGCGATGGCGCCCGCGAGGGCCATCTTGTTGTTCGTGGTCTGAGGAGAGTACTCGTAGAAATCCCAGCGCGCCACGCTGTCCCCCGCGGGCGCCTCGATCAGCGCCGCGTTGCCGCCCGGGCTCGGCTTGGAGCTGTCGTTGCCGAGGCAGCTCTCGTCCGCGTGGACCAGGACGCGCATCACCTCGCTCGTCGCCATCCTTCGGGTCATCCTAGGGCTGGATGACGACCGGAATATCGGTGTGACGCAGGATCTCCTCGGCGTGGGATACGACGACCGCGCTCGGCCGACCGCGCTCGTGGCTCATGTGCGCCCCGGCGAACAGCGCGTCGCACCCGCTCTGCTTGATGACCCGGGCCACCGCTTCGCCCGGCTTCCCGGACTCGACGTGCGTCACGAAGGCGACCCGCTGCATCGAGAGCGTGGCCTCGGCGACCCCCACCACCGCGAGTCCGGCGGCGCGGTCGTCGTTCGCGTGAATGAGATGGATCGTGCCGTCGACGATGCTCGCGAACTGCATCGCAAGCTCGAGCGCGCGGCGGCTGGTCTCGCGCCCGTCGAAGGCGACGGCGCACGACTGCATCGGCGAGGGTGTCCCGCCGCACACGATGACGCACCGCTCTGCGATGCGGATGAGGGAAGTGACGGTGGGTCCCAGTGCCGCTCCGGCGGTCGCGACCCCGCGGCGCCCCACGAGGACCGCGTCGGCGCCCTTGGCGAGCTCGGCCAGCTCCACGTCCGGCTCCCCCGCGAGCGCGGCCGTCTCGGCGCGCAGCCCCGCGGCGAGCAGCCGCTCCCGCGCGCGGTCCAGCATCGCCGCGGCGTCGGCGCCGCGCGCATCCGGTTCCCGCACGGTTGCGACGAGCACAGTGCTGCCGAACCGCTGCGCCAGGAGGACGGCCTGCTCGAGGGCCGCGTCGGCCCGCGGGCTGCCGTCGAGCCCCACCACGAGGCGGGTGAACATCTAGGGCAGCACCGCGAAGCTCTCAAGCTCGTGGAGCGGGAACGTCAGCACCTCACCCGTCATCGGGAGCCTCCCCTCGAGCGCCTCCTCCCGCTCGCCGGTGTCGAGCCGCTCGGCGACCACCACGTACTCTGTCCCGCGCCGCCGCAAGGCCACCCGGCGCCGCTCCCGGACCGCGTGCTCCAGCGCGTCGAGCGCGTCGGGGCTGAGCCTGCGGTATTCGCGGATCGCCTGCATCACGCCGCCGCGCGGACGGCGATCCGTCCGGCTGGGCCGGCCACGACCCGGCCGATCACGGCGGCGGCGGGGGTCGCTTCCCGGCCCAGGGCTCGGACGAGCGCGTCGCTCCGGTCGGAGGCCACGGCGATCAACAGCCCCCCCGACGTCTGGGCGTCGGCGAGCAGCACGCGGTCCACGGGGTCGACGCCGTCGCCGAAGCTCACCACGTCGGCCAGACTCGCCACGTTGCGCTCGGTGCCGCCCGGGATCGCGCCGCGCCGTGCCAGCTCACGGGCCCCGGGCAGCACGGGCACAGCGGCCGCGCTCACTTCCGCGGCGACGCCGCTCGCCTCGAGCAGGCTCCGGAGATGCCCGAGCAGCCCGAAGCCCGTCACGTCCGTCGCCGCGTGCACGCCGACGGCCGCCATCGCCCGCGCCGCGCCCGCGTTCAGGGTCGTCATCACCACGACGGCGGCCGCCAGGTCTCTCGCCCCCGCGAGGTCACGCTTCAGCGCGGTCGCCAGGACGCCGGTGCCGAGCGGCTTGGTGAGCACCAGGGCGTCCCCGGGCTCGGCTCCGCGGTTGCGCACGATCCGATCGGGCCGGACCTCGCCGATCACCACCATGCCGTACTTGGGCTCGGGGTCATCTACCGAGTGCCCCCCCAGCACGAACGCGCCGGCGGCGCGCGCCACGTCGGCCCCACCGCGGATCACGTCGCCGAGGAGATCGAACGGCAGCCCCTCCCGGGGCCAGCCGACGAGGTTCAGCGCGAAGAGGGGCGTCGCCGCCATAGCGTAGATGTCGGAGAGCGCGTTGGCGGCCGCGATGCGGCCGAAGTCGTACGCGTCGTCCACGATGGGCGTGAAGAAGTCCACCGTCGCCACGATCGCCCGATCCGGTGTCATCTGGAACACGGCGGCATCGTCGCGGGTCGCAGCGTCGACGAGGATCCGGGGATCCGTCGCGACTGGCACGTGGCGCAAGACCTGCGCCAACTCGGCGGGGCCGAGCTTGCAGGCTCAGCCGGCGCCGTGCGAGAAGCGCGTCAGTCGGATCGCGGTCACGGTTGCGGTAGACATGGGTCTACCGAAGATACTCTATCCCAGTCTCCAGGCGAGAAGACCGCCGGCGACGACGTAGCGGATCGTCTCGCGGATCGTCCACCACAAGGCGCGGCGTTCGTCGGGGAGGCCGCGGGCCCCCGGAGCACGAGCGGACGCGCCCGCCCCCTGGGCGAGTGACACCATCAGGCCCACCAGCAGGAACACGAGCCACCACGCGCCGTGGCCGAGCGAATCAAACCAGAGCGACGCGAACAGCGTCACCACCGCCGCTTCCAGTGAGCGCCACAGCAGTGCCGGCACCACGCCGCCCGTCACCGGCGCGTCGGTGGGCGTAGCGCCGGCGGCAGGGCGATCGAACCACCCGCCCACGTGATCGACGAGCGCGAACTCCAGTGCCACCGGCAGCCACGCGAGCACGAGCCGCGTGAGCGTCACCGCCGGTCGCGCTGCCCCCGCGGTACGTAGCCCGGCCCGCGCAGGCCGCGACCGGGGCGCGCCGCCGTGAGCTGCCCGTGATCGAGCACCTTCTGCCCGTTGACGAAGATGTAGGCGAAGCCGACCGAGGGTTGGTGCGGCTGCTCGAACGTGGCGCGGTCCGCCACGCTCGCCGGGTCGAAGACCGTGATGTCGGCGGCCATGCCGGCCCTGAGCAGGCCACGATCGGCGAGCCCGACCCGTTGCGCCGCGAGCGACGTCATCTTCCGCACCGCGAACTCGAGCGAGAACAGCCGCGCGTCCCGCGCATACCGCCCCAGGATCCGGGCGAAGGTGCCGTAGGCCCGGGGGTGAGCCGATTGCGCCCCGAGCGGCCCGTCCGGGGCGACGCCGCCGAAGTCGGTGTTCACGGCCACCCACCACGTCCGGAGCGCGTCCTGGACGTCCGGTTCGCTCATCACGAAGTACACGGCGTCGGTGCGGTGGCCGCCCTCGGCGAGCACCAGGTCGAAGATGGTTTCGACCGGGTCGCGGCCGCGCGCCGCCGCGATCTGGCTGATCCGCTTGCCCTGGAGGTCGCGCAGCGAGTCCTGAAACACCCCCGTGATCAGGATCCCCGACCCGCCGCCGGCCTCGTTGTAGAACCCCTCCGAGCCGTCCGGGGGGCGGAGCATCTCGCGGTGGAGGCGCGCCCGCGTGGCGGGGTCGCGCAGCCGGGCGAGCAGCGAGTCCCAGCCGCCGCTTTCCGCCCACGTCGGGATGGTGGCGTCGAGCGAGGTCGCGGCGGCGGTGTAGGGGTACTGGTCGGCGGTGACATCGAGGCCCGACGCTCGGGCCGAGTCGATGCGGGCGAGCACCCGCGGCATCCGGCCCCAGCTGCGCCGCCCCGCCACCTTGAGGTGCGAAATCTCCGCCGGGATGTCGGCCTCGCGCGCGATGCGGAACAGCTCGTCGAGCGCCCCGTCGATTCGGCTCCCCTCGTTGCGCATGTGGGAGGCGTAGACGCCGCCGTGGCGCCGCGCGGCTTTCGCGAGCGCGATGATCTCGTCAGTCGTGGAGTAGCTCGCCGGCGCGTACTCGAGCGCGGTCCACACGCCGAGCGCCCCCTGCGCCATGAGCGTGTCCACGAGGGCCGTCATGTGCGCGAGTTCGGGCGCCGTCGGCGCGCGGTTCGCCTTGCCGACCACGGCGAGCCGCACCTGGGTGGCGCCCACGAAGGTGGCGATGTTGAGGGTGGAGCCCCGCTGCGCGAGCGCGGCGAAATAGCCGTCCAGATCGCGCCAATCCTCGCGGTAGTGCCACTTCTTCATGGCGTCGGAATCGTCGGCCGCGAGCGCCGCGGTGAGCGGAGCGACGGAGTTCCCCTCGCCGGTCACCTCCGTGGTGACGCCTTGGGTGATCTTGCTCAAGACGCGGTTGTCGATGAGCACGTTGATTTCGGACTGCCCCATCATGTCGATGAAGCCGGGGGCGACGACGAGCCCGCTCACGTCCACCGTCTCGCGCGCTGCCGCGCCGCCCTGGAATCCCACCGCGGCGATGCGATCCCCGCGGATGGCGAGGTCGCCCCGGTAGCGCGGGTTGCCGGTGCCGTCGACGATCCACCCGTGCGTGAGCACCAGGTCGTTGAGCGGCGCCGCTGGACCGTCGCGCCCGCCGGTCCCCGGGCCGCAGGCGGCCAGCAGCAGGAGCACCCCGAGCCGTCTCACTTCGCCCAGCCGCGCCGTAACGAATCCGGCCGCACGATCCGTCCCCGGACCATCACCCAGGCGATGCGGCGGGTCGCCCCGATGTCTCGCGTCGGATCCCCGTCGAGCACGACCAAGTCCGCCACCGTGCCCTGCGCGATATGGCCGAGGGAGTCGGCGTGCAGCAGCTCCGCGCCCTTGCGCGTCGCGGCGGTGATCGCGTCGAGCGGCGTCAGGCCGGCTGCCACGAGCAGACTGAGCTCCTCGTGCAGCGAGAAGCCCGGCACGAGCAACTGATTCGCCGCGTCCGAGCCGGCCGCGACGAGGCCGCCGGCGCGCTTGAACTCGCGCACGAATTGGTTCTGCCGGGCGCGCCCCCGGCGGAAGGCCTGGAGCTCCGCCGCGCGCCACCCGGCGCGGCGCACCAGGCCGGCGACGTCGCGCACGCCCGCGATCCCGGCGGGAACGTCCTCCATGCCGGGGCGCGAGAGCAGGGTGGGATTGTCGAGATGCGACAGCATCTCGTGCAGCACCAGCGTCGGCACGATCGCCACGTGCGTCGCCGCAAGCGCGCGCGCGACGCGGACGATCGTAGTCGAGTCGAGCGTGCCCCAGCCGGCTTCCTCGGTGGTCCAGCCGCGGAGGAACTGATCGTGCGCCTGGAAATAGGGCGTCGGATTGCGCACGGCGGCCTGCACGACGCCCGCCATGTGCTCGAGCGACGCCACGCCGGCGCGCGCCGCGGTGAGCGCGTCGATCTTGCCGAGGTGCGCCGCCACCGGGAGCCGCAACGTCGCCGCCTCGTCGATGAGCGGCGCCAACAGGTCGGGGGTGAACTTGGTGTAGATCTTGACGTAATCGGTGCCCACCACGGCGCGCTGATCCACCGCCCGCCGCACCTCGTCGCGCGTGCGCACCGCCGTGGCGGTGGGGTACGTCGGGGGCGCGCCGTCCACCATCGCCCCGGAGGTGAACATCCGCGGCCCCAGCACCGCCCCGAGATTCAAATCGTTCTTGAGCGCGATCAGGGAATCGGTGCTGAGCGCGCCCAGATCGCGGACCGTGGTGACGCCCCAGGCGACATAGCGTTGCACGGCCCAGCGTTCGACGTGCGCGTGGGCGTCAATCAGGCCGGGCATCACCGTCTTGCCGACGACATCGATCACCTGCGCGCCCCGGGGGACCGACAGCTCGTTCACGCGCGCCACGGCCGTGATATGGCCGTTCTGCACGAGGATCAGGGCGTCCTTCACCGGCTCGCCTCCCGAGCCGTCAATCAACGTCGCGCCCTCGAGTGCGATCACGCCGTCGCCCGCGGAAGAGCACGCGCCCGCGAGCAGCGACGCGCACAAGAGGACCGCGCGCCAGGAAACGTGGCGAGCGGAGCGGGTCACGGCTTGGGGTCGGCCGACGTGTGGTCGTGCAGGATAGACCAGCGGCCTCCTCGCTTTTCGAGGATCAGCGTAAACGGACCGCTGCCAGTGACCGCGCCGCCCCGCAGCAACTTGAAGCGCGCCGTGCACAGCGCGAGGTCGGGCGCGAGGGGCCGCACCCGCACCTCTTCGAAGGCCAGGGAGTCGCGCGACCGGCCGGGGGCGAAGTAGGTGGCTTGGTAGTGGTCATACAGTGGCTGCCAGCCGTACTGTACGTGCCCGCCCGTGACATAGCTGGTCAGCGAGTCTCGGGCGTAATCGCCCATGAAGCCGGCCAGATCCCCCCGGTTCCAGTCGGCCGCGCTGCGCGCGAGCATCGCGGCGATCTCGGTGGCCGGATTCCCGCGTGGCCCGGAGGGCTCGAGCGCTTGCGGGCGCGTCGCGCAGGCGACGACCGTGAGGAATCCCACGCACCACACATGGCGCACCGCGCGCCTCCGCGTTCAGGGTCGCCCCAACGTACGTGCCACCCTGACCGACGCAACCCTGCCGCCGGTCGGGCGCGCGCGGCGGGGTGCGGAGGATGGGGCCGAGCGCCAGGCGGGGGGAGCGTGTCCCTTGCGTCGCCGCGAGGCCGTACGCGGGGCGTCGACTCCCGCGCCCGGCGGCCACAGATCGCGGGGACAAAACTCGCGGGAGCGCCCCGGGGAGATAGCTCAAGCCCTCCGAACGGCGCTCCCGCAATGCGGCCTTGATCGGTGTTAGCGGCGGCGCTTCTTCCCTGCTTTCTTGCGCTTCGCCTTGCCGCCCCGCTTGGCTTTCCCGCGCGCCCGTTTCTTGGCGGCCTTCTTCTTCGCCTTGGGACGCGCCGTCTTCTTGCGCTTCTTCGCCCCCGGCCGCGGCTTGGGCGCCCTCATCGGCTCCTCTCGCAGCGGGGCGGGGGGCGTCGGCGGTGCCGGCGGATAGAGCGGCTCCATCATGCCGGGGCCGGTCCAGCTGCTCTCCGAAAAATCGGTTGGCTCGAGCATCGGATGATCTCCCCTCTGCTGGTTGTCGGTGGGCGTGGCCTATAG
>DATBBW010000233.1:0-15965 GCA_036270795.1 Gemmatimonadales bacterium
TGACCTCCTCCAGGCTGCGGAGCCCCGTGTAATGGCTATAGAAGGTCGCGACGGCGAGCGCCAGCGCCCGGGCCTGATGGCGGTACCCCAGTTCGTAGGCCAGCTCCTGCTCGGAGTGGAAGTTCGGGCCGCCTTCGAGGATGTACGGCGGTTGACTGGGGGCAAACAACTCCCGATCGATGCGCGACGGGGTTCGTAGCGCCCGCGACACCGCCGCCCAGAGGGTCGTCGACGGGGTGAGTGTCCAAGTCACCCGACCGCTGGGCTGGACTTCGAACCCGGTGTAATCGTTGTGCTCGAGCTTTGTCCCGAGGGCGAGCTGCAGCCGCTCGGGGACGAGCGTGATCTCGTCCTGGAGGAATCCGGTGAACCACTGGCGCGCGACGTGGGGCGGCACGAAGGCCAGCGCGGCGCTGTTCGTGACGCGATCGTTGATCAGCCGATAGTCCAGGCCCCACACCACGTCGTGACGGGCGCCGAGCCGCGTGTGGTGCTGGACATCGACGTCATAGCTGTCGAGATCCTCGCCGAACGTCCCGGGGACGTTCCGGTGGGTGCGGTCGTAATAGAGCTGGGCCGCGACAGTGGAGGTCGGGGACACGGTGTGGGACCACTGGGCGATCACATTGCCCCCGCTCAGGGCGATGTTGTTGAACTGCGGCTGGGCGCTCCGGCCGTCGTACAGGTCGCCTTGCAGGGTGACTTGGTTGGCTGCGGAGGCGTCCCAATCCAGGCGAAAGCCTCCCTGTCCCATGTGCCAGCGATCGTCGGCGTCGGGGCCCGTCGGCGGCAACAGGCTCGGCTCTCGGGTGAACCACGTCCCATAGATCCGGTAGTGCGCGCCGGAGCCGAGCGTCCCGCCGTAGCGGGCGGTGCCGAACCCCCGCAGCGCCGAGCCACCCCCACCCACGAGGCTCAGGCCCTGCGTGTCGCGGGCATGCTTGGTGAGCACGTTGATCACGCCGTTCACCGCATTGGACCCCCACAGCGTCGCCCCCGGTCCGCTGATGACCTCGATGCGATCGATGTCCGAGAGCGGCACCTCCTGGACGTCCCAGAACACGCCCGAGTAGAGCGGCGTGTAGACCGTCCGCCCGTCGATCAGCACCAACAGCTTGTTGGCCGCCGTGCTGGTGAAGCCGCGGGCGCTGATGGCCCATTGCCGGGCATCGATCTGGGCGACCTGGAGGTTGGTGGCGAGTCGCAGGGCCTCGGGGAGACTCGATGCGCCGGAGCGGCGGATCATCTCCTGGGTGATGACTTGAATCGCCGAGGCGGCCCGCGACAAGCGCTCGGCCCGCTTGGAGACGGACATCACCTCGACGTTCATGAGTTGTTCGACACTGAGCTGCTTCAAGGCGGCGACCGACGGTCCGGAATCGGGGCGTTGGGCGGAGTCGGGCTGCTGGGCGGCGGCGGACCGGGCCCACCCGCCCACGCCCACCGCGCAGAGCAGCGCGGTGGCGGCCGCAACGGTCTTGGCGTCACGCATGGCTCGGTATCCCTGGGCGGTCATGCCGCGGCGGATCGCCGCTTGGTCGCGACACACGCGCGAGTGCTGATGGGATCGATAAGCGGGAATCGGGGGAGGAGCCTCGGAGGGCGCTCGCGCAGCTCCGTGGCGCATGGGGCAGACAGGTCCGCGGTCGTGGTCCGGTGACCCGGCTAGAGCTCATCCAGCACCTTTCGCACCTTGCGGGCCAAGCTGTCACGCGTGAACGGCTTCTGCAGATAGGCGATGCCTTCCTGCAGGACCCCGTGCCGTACGATCGCGTCATCCGTATACCCGGACATGAAGAGCACTTTCAGCTGCGGGCGCAGCGCGACCAAGCGGTCCGCCAGCTCCCGTCCGCTGACGTCGGGCATCACCACGTCCGTGAGCAACAGCTGAATCTCGCCGTAGTGCTTCTCGGCGAGCCCGAGGGCCATGGCGCCGTCGGCGGCCTCGAGGACCGTGTACCCGTGGCGCTCGAGCATCTCCCGGGCCACGACACGCACCGCCGCCACATCCTCCACCACGAGCACGGTCTCCGAGCCGTCCACCACCTGCGGCAGCGCCGCCGGGGCCGGTTCCGCGGGTCCGTCCACCCGCGGCAAATAGATCTTGAAGCTCGTCCCGTGCCCGGGCTCGGAGTACACCCAGATGGACCCGCCCGACTGCTTCACGATGCCATACACCGTTGCGAGACCGAGCCCCGTGCCCTTGCCGACCTCCTTGGTCGTGAAGAAGGGCTCGAAGATGCGCGCCTGGGTCACGGCATCCATGCCGACCCCCGTGTCCGAGACGGCCAGCATGACGTAGCGGCCGGGCTGCGCCAGCGGATGGCCCCGGACGTAGACCTCATCCATCTCGACGTTCCCGGTCTCGATGGTGAGGCGACCGCCGCGCGGCATGGCATCGCGGGCATTGACCGCGAGATTCATGATGATCTGCTCCAGCTGCCCGGGATCCACCTTCACCGTGCCCAAGTCCTGGGCGAGGGTGGTGGTGAGGTGCACGTCCTCGCCCAACAGCCGGGTGAGCAGCTTCTCCGTGCCCGCCACCACCGCGTTGACGTCGAGCACGCGCGGCTCGAGCACCTGCTGCCGGCTGAACGCCAGCAGTTGCCGGGTTAGGGAGCTCGCGGCGATCGCCGCTTTGCGGATCTCTTGGACGTCGTCCCGATCGGGCGCTTCCGCCGGCAGATCCTCGAGCAGCAAATCGCTGTAGCTCAGGATGACCGTGAGGAGGTTGTTGAAGTCATGCGCGACGCCACCCGCCAGGCGTCCCACGGCTTCCATCTTCTGGGCCTGCAACAGCTGGCCCTCGAGCCGCCGCTGCTCCGTGACGTCCCGCACGAACGTCTCGTAATACTCGATCGCCCCGTCGCGCGTGCGGACGGCGCGGACGCTGAGCTGGACGGTCAAGCGGCGCCGGTCCTGCCGCTGCCAGGTCGCCTCGACCTCGTCGTAGTCGCGCTCGCTGTAGCTGTCGCGGTCGAGCAGCCGCTGCCGCTCGGCCGGGTCCGCGTACACATCGCGCGCCATGTCGAGTTGGAGGAGATCCGCGGGCGACTCGTAGCCGAGGATGCGGGCGAGAGCGAGGTTCGCCGACAGGAACCGGCCGGCCGGGGTCGACCGGTAGATGCCCACGGGCGCTTGCTCCACCAGGGTCCGCAGCGCGGTCTCGGCGCGGACCCGCTCGCGCCGCCCAGCGGCCTCGCGCAGCTCGCGCTCGATCACGGGGACCAGGCGCTTGAGCTGGTCCTTCGGCACGTAATCGCTCGCGCCGGCTTTCATGGCGGCTACGGCGCGCTCTTCCCCGATCGTGCCCGAGACGATAATGAACGGGACGTCGAGCTCCCGCTCCCGCAGGAGCGCGAGCGCCGCCGCGCCGCCGAAGTGCGGCATGCTATAGTCGCCGATCACGACGTCCCACGGCTGGCGATCGAGGGCGGCCTGCATCGCGCCGGCGGTCTCCACCCGCTCAACGACGGGCGAGAACCCGGCGCGCGCGAGCTCGCGCTCGACGAGTAGCGCGTCGTTCTCCGAGTCCTCGACCAACAAGAGGCGCAAGGGCACGCTCATGTCGGATCCTCGCAGGTGGCGCGAAAGGGGCTCCACGATAGTGGTTGCCTCCTCAGCGAGCAATGTTCGGCACTCCCCCAGCCCCGGTGATGGGACTCACGCGCTGGCGTTGCCCCAGGCTCTCAGGGTTTTCCTTACCTATCAGGCAAACCCGTGGCGCGACACGCGGGGCGCGGGAGTGCGGGTCCTATGGTAGCGGGCGCCGGAGCGTTTGCGTAGGGCGTTTTTGCGACTTTGGGGGGCGCGGGTGCGACACCTGGCGTCTTGGGCCGATGGGCAGGGAAGGCCCCCTGCGAGCCCGCCCTACTATTAGACCAGCTCGACCCGAGCGCGGTGGCCTGGCGCCCGAGCCAGCCGCTGGTCGCGTGTCAGGAGCGGGGCGTCGAGCACCTCCGCCAACGCGATGTAGGCCGCGTCGTACGCGGTGAGGGTGTCGCGCAATCGCCAGATCCGCCGTAGCAAGGGCTCGTGGGGGTATCGCTCGATGGGGAACTGCAGGAGCAGCTCGATGGCTTGCGCACCCCGCGCCGGGGTCAGCTCGGCCCGCGTCGCGTAGCGCCGCAGCACCTGAGCGACCTCGAGGTCGAGCACCTGTGGCGCGTGCAGCGTTTCCGACGGCTGAAACACTCGCTGCGCCACGAGCGCCGCAGCGGGCGTCCGCAGCAGGAGCTCCACCATGGCCGAGGCGTCGACGACGATCACCGGTGCTCCCGCTCGGCGCGCACCGCGTCCACCGGCGCCTCGCGCACGGCGACTGGCTCGAGCCGGGCGAGCCGCTGCTGGAGCTCCTCGACGGGGAGACGTTCGGCGCTGCGCTGCAGTTCCCTGATCAGGTAATCCGACAGGCTCACGCCTGCGAGGGCGGCCCGCGCTTTGAGCGTGCGATGGAGCGGGTCGGGGACGTGACGCAACTGAATCATCTTGGGCATGTGCCTAGCATGCAATAATGTGTGCAACATGTCAAGCGCGTCCCCGTCGGGGCTGTCGATGATACGCGGCGCACCCCCGTGACAATGCGCAGCCGCTCACCGTGGCCGTGCAGAGTTGCTCTTGTACGTGAAGCATTGTATGATTCCCAGGTCAACTCCAGGCTCGCAACCGACACCGACGCCAGAGGAGCGGATGGCAACAAGGCAATCCGGGTCGCGCCCGGTCGCGAAGAA
The DNA here is from genome assembly GCA_036270795.1 of Gemmatimonadales bacterium. Classification (GTDB taxonomy): domain Bacteria; phylum Gemmatimonadota; class Gemmatimonadetes; order Gemmatimonadales; family GWC2-71-9; genus AG41. Next base: position 4,731 of record DATBBW010000233.1, read on the forward strand.
ACGCAAGCGGGCGAGCAGGCAATATCAGACCCACACGAGGACCGTCGTCGTGCGCGAGGAAGCGGTGGCCGCTCCGGCGAACAGCCCCCGAGCGGTCCTCATGCGCGTGCTGCTTCGCCGCGTCGCGCACGTGCTCGAAGATCTGGCGGCCAAAGCGCCCAGGGAAGTCTTGGAGCAGGCGCTGGGGGAGCCCGACGCCGTCAGCGGCGTGGCCGCACTGGTGTCACGATTCGTCGCGATGGGATCAACCGTCGCCGCAGACCCGCTCCTGGACGCCGTTGCGCGCGGGATCAGGGTCAAGGCCCAACTCCTCAAGGCGGCCGGTGGGACGTGGAGCGCCCCGCAAGTGGCTGCCGCGCTCGGCCTGTCGCGCCAGGCGATCGATAAGCGACGGACCCGCCACGCGCTGTTGGCCGTACCATCAGGATCGGGTGACTACCTCTATCCTCGATGCCAGTTCACGGCGGCTGGCGTGATCCCCGATCTTGACCGCGTGCTGAGCGCGTTCCGGGTCCGCGACCCGTGGACGCAACTCTCGGCTCTGCTCACTCCCGCGACGACGCTGCGCGGCGCACGCCCAGTCGATGCTCTCGCGCAGGGAGATGTCGAGGGAGCCGCCGCGGCCGTGCGGAGCATCGGCGATACCCACGAGGACGGCGCGCCGTCGGGGTGATAGACCAGCGCCTGTTGCCAGGCAACGATTTCGCCACTCGCGCCCTTCCCACGGTCAGCATACCGGCTGGTGCCGGGTGGGCCCGGATCCATGGATCGACGAAGCGCCCGCTGTGGTTCGGACCGGCGCCTGGAGAGCCACCCCAAAGCCGGTTCGACGACCCGCTGGGTACGTACCGGGTCTGCTATATCGGCCAGACACTCGAAGCCGCGTTTTCCGAGGTATTCCTTCGCGACCTCCGCGTGCGGTTGTTGCCGCGCGCCGCGTTTGAGACCCGTTCGCTGAGTCACGTGACCACGCTCCGGGCGGTAAGCCTCATCCAATTCCACGGCGCGGGGCTTGCTCGGCTCGGCACGACCGCCGCCATCGAGCACGGCCCGTATCAGTTGTCGCGAGCTTGGGCTCGCGCGTGTTGGGACCATGCAGGCCAGCACGACGGGCTGTCTTACAGGCCGCGCCATGACGACGACCAGCTGGCCGTGGCGCTCTTCGAGCGAGCGGCCGACGCCGTCGCCGCGGTTGGCGCTCCATTTCTCGTGAGCCGCCTGCCGGAACTCCCCGAATTGCTCAGGCGGTACGACATCGGCGTGGTGGACTGACGCGTCCGGCAGGCCGAGGCGCGGTTGTCCGCCGGGACCCCGGCGGGGCTGGACGGCCCAGACCGTTCAGCGCTCGGTCGAGAGGCGCGCGATGCGCGCGCGCACGTCCCGCACCAGCGACTGGAGCTCGGGGTCGGCCCCCTTCCAGAGGCTGACGAACCGGCTGTAGTAGTCGCGCGCCTTGTCCCGCTCGTGACGCGCTTCGTACAGCTCGCCCAGCCGCTTGTAGGTGGCCGCGAGGTAGAACGGGTCGCGGTCGAGTAGCCGAAACGGCGACTCCGTCGCGACGAGCCGTTCATAGAGCGCCAGCGCCGAGTCGGCGCTTCCCAGGCGCTCCTCCACTTGGGCTTCCTCGAACAGCCCACACTCGATACACCCGCTCTCGTCGCGCCACGCCTCATAGGCCCGGCGGGCGTCCTGCAGGCGGCCTTCGGCGACGGCGAGAACGCCCAGCGCGCCGTACCGCGTCGGGTTGGCATTCCGGAGTCCGGCGGGCACGAATCGCTCATACTCGGCGAGCAGGCGATGCGCCTCCTCGAGGTGGCCGACCCGGGCCGAGAACCACGCCAGGCTGACGTAGGGGCGGTCGACCGGGCGGATGGAATCGAGCGGATGACGGGCGAGCGCCGCGGCGACCTGTTGTCGCGCTTGCGCCGGCCGGTCGCGAAACAACAGGTCGATCAGCCCGAGCCCGACGGCGTGTGAGAGATAGTGGTCATTCAAGCCGCGTCGCTCGGCGGTGCTCATCGCATCGCGCGTGTGTTGCTCGGCGAGCGCCAGCTGGCCTTGGACGAGGGCGATACTGGCGAGCGTGAAGCTCGATTGCTCCTGCCACGTCGGGCTCGCCTGCTGCTCGCTGCGGAGCTGGCGTGCGAAGCGTTCGCTCGCCGCGTAGTCGTGCTGCGCGCCCGCGAGGAGCGAACGCATGACCAAGACCATGGGGTCGCGCGGACTCGCGCGGACGAAGCGCTCGATCGTGGATTGTGCCGCGTCGTAGTGCCCCTGAAAAGCTTGGGCGGCCACGGTGTTCTCAAAGCACGGTGATCCACACCGCCCGGTCGCGACGCCTCGCACCGCTAAGCTTTCGGCGGCGCTCCATTGGTGCTGCCGCATCAGGAGGATCGCGAGGTTGTTCAACGCGATGTGGTCGTTCGAATCGAGGGAGAGCACGTCCCGGTAGGCGGCGATCGCCAGCGCCGGCTGGTAGTCGGCGGCAAAATAGTAGTAGGCCGTCGCGTGATCGCGCTCGAGCGCCGGCAGCCGGTCGCGGTGCGCGAAGGCATGCGTCGCCGCCGCCACCATTTTGTCGGTCGAGCCACCGGTGTTGCTCACCATGACGGCGAGCTTGCGGTAGGCCATGGCGAAGCTGGTGTCGAGCGCAGTCGCCTGCTCGAGCAGCTCGATCTCCGCTTCGTAGTCGCCGCCCAGCTCGAGACGGAGCGCCTGGGTGTACTTCTGGAGCGCTTCGAGGGAATGCGTGGTCACCTGCTCCAGCGGCTCGGTGGCGCGAATCGTGGTGAGCGATTCGCCGATGCGCTCCCGCAGCGCGCGCGACAAGCGGTCGAGCGCCGGAATGAGCGCCGCCTCGTCGGCCGCCGCTTCCCGCACGCCCGTCAGCACGGCCCCATCACTCGCCGACACGACGCTGGCGACGAGCACGTACCCCCGGCCCACGGGGTCGATCTCCCCTGTGACGACGGCTTTGATTCCCTCCCGCTCCGCCAACTCGCGCGCCAGCGCGGGATTGAGCGGCGTGCCGGGGGCGCGCTGCATGCGCTGGAGCCCGTCGGTGATGCGCGTGGCGTCCACCAGCTTGACGGTGGGCGATTGCGACAGGTCTACCCGGAACGCCTCGGTGAGCGTTGCGCCGAGGCTCGCGACCGGGGTGTGGTCCTCGAAGTCGGCGAGGATGATCGGCTCGCGGGCCCGCAGTGCGCCTTTGGCGAAGAGCGTGCCGATCGGGCCGATGCCCAAGAGCCGCAGGACCATGTAGGCGGCCGCGACGAGCGCCAGCGCGCCGAGCGCGGCGGTGCCGGCCACGAGTCCCCGGCGCCACGTGAGCCAGCGCGAGAGCCCCGTGCCCGTCCGGCCGGCGAGCGCGCGTTGCCGCTCGAGCCGCCCCGTGGCGAGCGCAATGGGCCAGCCCATGACCACGAGGACCACGGTGGCCCCGAGCACCCACGTGGGCAACCCGAGCGTCCGCACCAGCGCGTTCACGATGCCGAGCAGCGCCAACGCGCCCGCCCCAAAGAGCAGCGTGACCCGCACCGGGTGACCCAACCGGAGCGCCGTCTCCACCGGGCCAACGGGCGCCGCACCCGTGGGCGTGGCGAATGCCTCGAGCTGGGGCAGGAGGTCCTCCGCGCGCTGCCACCGGTCTGCGGCCTGCTTCTCGAGACACCGCATCACGAGCGCGCTCAAGGCGGGCGGGATCCCCGGGCGGTGCTCGCTGAGCGGCGCTGGCGTGCGGGTCACGTGGGCCGCGAGCAGCGCCTGCGGGCTCGCGGCGCCGAACGGCAGTTGCCCCGCGAGCATCTCGTACGCGAGCACGCCGACCGCGTAGAGGTCCGCGCGGTGGTCGACGTGCGGGTCGCCTGCGGCCTGCTCGGGCGCCATGTACGCGGGGGTGCCGAGCGCCATCCCGAGCGAGGTCAGCGTCGGCCCGCCACTCGACGCGCTCACGGCCTTGGCCACGCCGAAATCGGTCACCAGGGCGTGGTTACCAGAGAGGAGCACGTTGTCCGGCTTGATGTCCCGGTGCACCACCCCTTGCTGGTGGGCGTAGGCCAGCGCGTCCACCACGTCGTGCAGGATGCGCACTGCGTCCCCGATCGGGAGCTGGCCCTCGCGCGCGAGCCTGCCGCGCAGTGATTCGCCGGGGATGAAGGGCATGACGTAGTACAGGAGGTCGCCGCTGGCACCGGCAGTAAAGAGCTGCACGATATGCGGGTGCTGGAGCGAGGCAGCGAGCTGGATCTCGCGGCGAAACCGTTCGGCATTCACGCCCGCCGCCAGCTCCGGCGGGAGGACCTTGATGACCACGCGCCGGCCGAGCGCCGTTTCGTGGGCCAAGAACACTCGGCCCATCCCGCCGCCGCCCAGCTCGCGTTCGATGCGGTAGGTGTCGCCGAGGGTTGCCTGGAGACGCAGTTGCAGCTCGGACATCGCGCAGGAAGATAGGGCGATGGGAGGGACGGCGCAAAATGGGCGCAATCCTCGATCCCGGTTCGCTTCGCGCCCAATCCTACGGACATGGGATCCTGCGAAAGGCGTTGTACGGGCCGCTTGACAGCGATATGCAGGCTATTGTATGCATTTATGCATGAGGACGACCCTTGATCTTGACGACGGCCTGCTGCGCCAGGCACGGCGCAAGGCCGCCGAAGAGCGGCGGACACTTACGGCGGTGATTGAGGAGGCCCTACAGATGCTGCTCCGTAGGCCGGCACGCACGCGGCAACGTTTTCGGCTTCGCTGGGTGACGCGGCGGGGCACTCGGGCGCCGAGTGTCGACGTGGCGGACCGAGAGGCACTGTACCAACGTCTTGACGGGCGCCGGTGATTGCCGTCGACACGAACATCCTGGTGTACGCGCACCGGGAAGAGACGCGGCAACACCGACAGGCGCTGGCACGCTTGCGGGAGCTGGCCGAAGGGGACCGACAATGGGCGGTGCCGGTGTTCTGCCTGGGGGAGTTTGTGCGCGTGGTGACGCACCCAGGCGTGTTCACCCCGCCTTCGACGCTGAAAGACGCAACGGCCGCGCTCGAGGCACTGTGCGCGAGTCCTGGCCTCACGGTACTGTCACCGGGTGAGCGCTATTGGGCCTTGCTGCGGGACGCGCTGCTCGAGGCACAGGCGACCGGCAATCTCGCGTTTGACGCGCAGATCGTGGCCGTCTGCCGGGAGTTCGGGGTGGCCACGCTGGTGAGTGAAGACCGTGACTTTCGGCGCTTCCACGACTTCGCGCTTGAGCATCTGAGCTGAACCGGCGGTACTGAGGCAGGGCTGCCGTTGCTAATGGGTACGGGCTCGGTTGGGCAACGGCTGGGCCGGCGCAGACCCGAGCGTTGCGGTGGTTGCTGGACTCTCCCCCATCCCCACGTAAGTTCTCTGCACCACTCGACGCGGCGAATCCGAACGTCATGCGATACGTCACCACTTTCCTTGTCGCGGTATTGCTCAGCGGGCCGTCCTTGAGCGCACAGACCGCGGCGACGCTCGCACCCGCCGTGCGCCAATACGTCACCGTGGACGCGCTCCTCGTCGCCCTCACCCATGTGCGGGTGATCGATGGCACGGGAGCGCCCGCCGTCGCCGATCAGACGGTGATCATCGCGGACGGGCGCATCCGCGCCGTAGGCCCGGCCGCCGCGACGGCCGTCCCGGCGGGCGCCACCGTGATCGATGGGACGGGAAAGACCGTCATCCCCGGGTTGGTGGGGATGCACGATCACCTGTTCTATCCGAGCGGTGGGCCGGGGGGCCAGCGCAACGGCATCTATTACTCTGGACCCCGCCTCTACCTGGGCTCGGGGGTCACGACGATCCGCACCGCCGGCACGTACCAGCCCTACGCCGATCTGGAGTTAAAGGAAGCGATCGAGCAGGGTCGCGTCCCCGGGCCCCACATTTTCGCGAGCGGGGCCTATCTGGACCAAGTCCGGGGCCACCTCCGCGGGCCCGACGACGCGCGGCGCCTGGTGGACTATTGGGCCGACGAGGGCAGCAGCTCCTTCAAGGCATACATGCAAATTAGCCGCGCCGAACTCGGCGCGGCGATCGCCGAAGCGCACAAGCGCGGCCTGAAGGTGACCGCCCACCTCTGCTCGATCACGTTTCGGGAGGCGATCGCGCTGGGCATCGATGAGCTCGAGCATGGTCTGGTCGTGAGTACCGACTTCACGCCCGGGAAGGAGCCCGACGTCTGCCCGCCGGCCGACCGCAACCTCGCCGCGCTCGCCGCGCTCGACATCCAGGGCCCCGCCGTGCAGTCCTTGCTGCACGAGCTCGTGCAGCACGGGGTCGCGATCACCTCGACGCTCGCCGTGTTCGAGGCCTCGCTCCCCGATCGCCCACCCTTAACGCAGCGCATGCTCGATGTCCTGGCGGCGGAACCGCGCGCCGCGTATCTGGCGACCCGCGCGCGCTTGAAGGAGACGGCCGCCACGTCGCGCGGTCCCGTCGTGTTCCAAAAGGAACTCGAGTTCGAACGCGCTTTCGTGCGGGCGGGGGGGTTGCTGATGCAAGGGCTCGACCCGACCGGCACCGGGGGCTCGATCCCGGGCTTCGGCGACCAGCGGGGCGTGCAGCTGCTCGTCGAGGCGGGGTTCACGCCGGAGGAAGCGATCAAGATCGCCACCGCCAACGGCGCCCAGTTCCTGGGCATGCTCGACCGCTTCGGGACGGTCCAGCCCGGCAAGCAGGCCGACCTGGTCCTCATCGCGGGAGATCCCGCGACGAAGATCGGGGACATCGAGAACGTGGTGACGGTCTTCAAGGACGGTGTGGGCTACGATTCCGCCAAGCTCATCGGGGCCGTCCGCGGGCAGCTCGGCGTGAATTGACGCGCGGGCCGATGCTCGCAGTGCGCCGGTCTCGTGCTCGAACATGGTGGCGCACGCTCGGGGCTGGTGGCTGGGTGGTCGTCGCGGGCGCGAGCTCCCTGGTCCGGCCCGCGCCTCCGAGGCAGGGGAGCGCCGCGCTCGCCCCGGACTCGAATGTGTGCGCGGGCGTGGCCGAGGGGACCCTCGCACCCGGCGCCGATCTCTTCTGCATGGCGCTGTTCCCGCGCGCCGAGTTCCCCACCGCTTCGGGCACCGTCGAGCTCCGGCGCGTGCCGTCGCCGTTCGATCTCGCCATCTCAAAGGACGGGCACACCCGTTACGCGCTCACGGCGACGCTCGTGGGCCTGCCGGCGTCGCGTTCCGGGGGCTCCCGCACGACCTACGTGGCCTGGGTCACGACCCCCACCTTGAGCCCGATGATCAAACTGGGCGAGGTCGGGAACGGCCGCATCGCGCTCGGCCTCGTGGACCTGGACAAGTTCCTCATCTTCGTGACGGCGGAAGCGTCGGCAGTCGTGACGGAGCGTGCGGGACCTCTCGTGCTGCGCGGGACGTCCCCGAGCATGCGGCTCGACCGCCATGACCTCTTGATGCTGGCGGGGGGCGGGGCGGCATCGAGCAACGGGCCGGGCGCGATGGAGCATCAAGCCGGGCACGGTCCCGGGTCGACGCTCGCCTGGGTGATGCCGCCTGACTACCCCGGGGTCTCGATGCCGATGGCCGGGTTTGCGGGGCTCACCCCGCCTGCCACGCCCTTCCTGCCGGGGCTCGCGCTGGGCCGGACGGCTGTCCCCGCGGCGCGTCCGCGCCAGGCCCTCACGCTCGCCGACGGTGACACCCTCACGCTCGAAGCGACGCTGGTGCGGCGCGTGATCAACGGGCGCCCGCTCGTCATGTACGCCTACAACGGGCAGTATCCCGGACCCCTCCTCAAGGTCACGCAGGGCAGCACCATCGCCGTTCGGTTCCGAAACGGGATCGATCAACCGACCGCGGTGCACTGGCACGGGATCCGGCTCGACAACCCGTTCGACGGCGCGCCGGGCGTCACCCAGGAGGCCGTCCCTCCCGGTGGGACATTCCTGTATCAGGTGCACTTCCCGGACGCCGGGGTCTACTGGTACCACTCGCACGTGCGGGAGGACGTAGAGCAGGGGCTGGGGCTCTACGGCAATGTGCTCGTCGCGCCACGCGCGCGCGATTACTACGATCCCGTGAACCGCGAGGCGGTCCTGATGCTCGACGATCTCATGATGGGCGACGGCGGGCTGCTGCCCTACGGGCGCGACACGCCGACGCACGCGATCATGGGGCGGTTCGGCAACGTCTTGCTCGTGAACGGCGAGCCGCGCTATCAGCTCGCCGTGCAGCAGGGCGAGGTGGTGCGCTTCTTCCTCACCGATGTGTCGAGCGTGCGGACCTACAATCTCTCGTTCGGCGACGCCGCCATGAAGCTCGTGGCGGCGGATCTCGGCAAGTTCGAGCGGGAGGCGTGGGTCGAGAGCGTGGTGATCGCGCCGGCGGAGCGCTATGTCGTCGAGGTGCGGTTCGATCGACCGGGGGACGTGGCGCTCACCAACCGGGTCCTTGCGCTCGACCACCGCTACGGCACCTTGTTCGACGAGGTCGACACGCTGGGCGTGGTGCACGTGGCCCGGGCGGCGGTCGCGCCGGACTACCGGGCCAGCTTCGAGCGGCTCCGGGAGCAGGCGGCGGTCCGGGCGGACATCGCGCGCTACCGCCCCCTGTTCAATCGACCGGTCGATCACGAGCTCGTGCTCACGCTCCGGACGCGCGACCTGCCGTTTCCGCTGGAGCGGCTGCTCCAGCTCGACCGTCCCTACTTCCCTCCGCTCGAGTGGACGGGGACGATGCCGATGATGGACTGGCTCGCTACGGGGCAGCAAACAGAATGGATTCTGAAGGATCCTGCGACAGGTCGCGAGAACATGGCCATCGGCTGGCACTTCCGGCAGGGCGACGTCGTGAAGCTGCGGGTCGACAATGACCGCACCGCGCTGCACGCCATGCAACACCCGATCCATCTCCATGGGCAGCGCTTCTTGGTGCTCGCGGAGAATGGGGTGCCGAACGACGATTTGGCCTGGAAGGACACGGTGCTCATCCCCGCCGGGTGGACGATCGATCTCTTGGTCGAGATGTCGAACCCCGGCCGCTGGATGCTGCACTGCCACATTGGCGAGCACCTGGAGAGCGGGATGCACACGGTGGTGACCGTCGATGCCGCGGCACCGAGCCGCTAGACGCACCGAGTGGACCTTTAGCCTGGGAGGGAGTCTTATGCACAATCCAACGATCGTGGCGGCGCTGCTCGGCCTTCCAACGGGTCTGTGGGCGATGCAGGCCGAGCCGGCGGCGAGAGTGTCCGCGGCGGCGCCCGTGATCGCTCTCACCCACGTGCGGGTCATCGATGGCACGGGAGCAGCACCGGCCGAGGATCAGACGATCCTGATCGAGCGGAGCAAGATCAGCGCGGTGGGGCGCGCGGGCGCGGTGCGGGTGCCGGCGGGGGCCACGGTAATGAACCTCCCGGGCCATACGGTGATTCCGGGCTTCGTCGGGCTCCACGACCACACCTTCTACATGACCAGTAACCGCGCCACCCAGCTCAACTTCAGCGCGCCGCGGCTGTATCTGGCGAGCGGGGTCACGACGATCCGCACGACCGGAAGCATGTCGCCCTATCAGGAGCTCAACCTGAAGCGGTTTGTCGACGAGCACCAGGTCCCCGGACCGCGCATGTACATCACGGGGCCCTACCTCAACGGCGCGGGCGGCGGCGGGATGCAGCTGGTGCGCGATTCGGCCGACGCGCGGCGCGTCGTGGCGTATTGGGCAGGGGAGGGCGCCACTTGGATCAAGGCGTATGCCCAAATCAGCCGTGCCGCACTGGCGGCGGCGATTGACGAGGCGCACAAGCGCGGCCTCAAGGTGACGGGGCACCTCTGCTCGGTGACGTTTCGCGAGGCCGTGGCCTTGGGGATCGACAATCTGGAGCACGGGCTGCTCACGGACACGGACTACGACCGCGACAAGAAGCCCGACGAGTGCCCCGCCAACAGCATGGCCCAGCTCGCCCATCTCGATCTCGCGAGCGAGCCCGTCCAGGCCACGTTCCGCGACATGATTACCCACCACGTGGCCATGACGTCCACGCTCGCCGTGTTTGAGGTGTTCGTGCCCAATCGGCCCCCGCTCGAACAGCGCATGCTCGACGCGATGGCCCCGGAGGTCCGCGCCGAGTACCTCAAGTCCCGCGAGCACCTCACGGACTCCGGGGCCTTTGCCGTGACGCCCGACCTCTTCAAGAAGGCGGAGCAGTTTGAATACGCCTTCGTGCAAGCGGGGGGCTTGCTGGCGGCGGGCGTCGACCCGACCGGGAACGGGGGGGCGCTGCCGGGGTTCGGCGACCAGCGCAACTTTGAGCTCCTGATCGAGGCGGGGTTCACCCCACCCCAGGCGATCGAGATCATGACCGCCAACGGTGCCAAGGTGCTCGGCGCGTTCGACCAATTCGGCTCCATAACGCCCGGCAAGCTTGCGGACCTGGTCGTGATCGAGGGCGACCCCGTGTCGCACCCGAGCGACATCCGGAACGTGCGCACGGTGTTCAAGGAGGGTACCAGCTACGACCCTACGAAACTGCTCGCCGCGGTGCAGGGGCTCGTGGGAATCCGCTAAGCGGTTACACTGTGACTCTCCCGCGGGCGATCTATGTGCTCCATGTCTTTCAGAAGAAGGCGAAACGGGGAATCGCGACCCCGACGCGGGATCTCGACTTGGTGCGGAGTCGCTATGACCTCGCCAAAGAACACCATGCCACGTTGGGCCTAGGGGAGGATGGCGATGCGTGAGAGAGCGCGGCGGCCGACAAGGAAGCGGGACAAGGAGCCGACCGTCTACAAGGTTGGAGACAACATCTTCGCCGATCTCGGACGGCCGAACGCGGACGAGCTGCTCGCCAAGGCGGAACTGGCGCGCGCTGTTCAGCAGCTGATTGCGAAGGGGGGCCTGACGCAAGCTGCGGCAGCCGCCATCCTAGGGATCAGTCAGCCTGATGTCTCGAACCTTCACCGAGGGCGACTGGCGGGCTTCTCGATGGAGCGTCTGTACCGCTTTCTTAATGCGCTCGGACAGGACGTGCAGATCGTCGTTCAGCCCAAGCCGCTCTCACACGCACGGGCGACGATCCGCGCGCGTGTTCAGGCCACCTGAGCCGGATGCGCTCTGGACGAGCGGCGCGCATCGTGCGCCGTAACACGCTCGTTGAGCGTCCCGGTGGGCGCATGCCCACCGAGTCCTGCAGCCTGCCGATCGACGTGGCACGCGCCACGGGGCCGAAGGGATACCCCAGCGAGCGCGTCACAGCCCGATA
>DATBBW010000234.1:0-14386 GCA_036270795.1 Gemmatimonadales bacterium
CCGATGCTGTCGTAGGTGAAGCCGAGGCGGGCCACGCGTTCCGGGTCGTACAGGTTCCGTCCGTCGACGATCAAGGGTCGGGTGAGCATCCGCTTGATGCGGTCGAAGTCCGGGTTGCGGTATTCCAACCACTCCGTGACGATCACGAGCGCCGCCGCGCCGTCGAGCGCGTCGTAGGCGTGCGCGGCGTAGCTCACCCGGGTGCCGAGGTGGCGCCGCGCCGCGGCGAGTGCGGCGGGGTCGTGCACCCGCACCGTCGCGCCGGCGTCGAGCAGCGCCTCCACCAAGACCAGGGCCGGGCTCTCCCGCACGTCGTCGGTCTCCGCTTTGAAGGCGAGCCCCCACACGGCAATGGCGGCACCCTGCAAGCGCCCGTCCAACTGGTGCGCCACCTTCTCGAACAGCAGCCGTTTCTGCCGATCGTTCGCGGTCGCGACGGTCCGCAGGATGTCGAGCGGGACGCCCTGCTCGTCGCCGATGCGGATCAGTGCCTGCACATCCTTCGGGAAGCAGGACCCCCCGTAACCCGGTCCCGGGAACAGGAACGCGGGGCCGATGCGCCGGTCGGTCCCGATGCCCTTGCGCACCAGTGTCACGTCGGCGCCCACGGCCTCGCACAGCCGGGCGATCTGGTTCATGAACGAGATGCGCGTGGCGAGCATGGCGTTGGCGGCGTACTTGGTCATTTCCGCCGAGGGAATGTCCATGAAGATGAGCGGGTTCCCCGTCCGCACGAACGGCGCGTACAGCTCTTCGAGCACGCGCGCGGCCTCGTCCGAGTCCACGCCCACCACCACGCGGTCGGGCTTCATGAAGTCCTCGACCGCGGCTCCTTCCTTCAAGAACTCGGGGTTGGAGCACACGTGGAACGCGGTGGCGGTATGGCGCGCGATCTCGGCGCGCACGCGCGCCGCGGTCCCCACCGGCACCGTACTCTTCGTGATCACGATCTTGGGGCGATTCATGTGCTGGCCGATCGTGCCCGCCACGGCGAGGACGTGGGACAGGTCGGCCGAGCCATCCTCGTCGGGCGGCGTCCCGACGGCGATGAAGACCAAGTCCGAGCGTTCGACCGCGCCGGCCACGTCGGTGGTGAATTGCAGGCGGCCCTCGCGCTGGTTGCGGGCCACGAGCGGCTCGAGCCCCGGTTCGTAGATCGGGAGCCGGTTCTCTTTCAAGCCGGCGATCTTGGCGGCGTCGACGTCGCAGCACACCACGTCGTTGCCCGTTTCGCCGAGGCACGCCCCCACCACCAGCCCGACGTACCCGGTGCCCACGACCGCCACCTTCACGTCGCGCCCCCTCCAGCCCCGCCCGCGCGCGCCCCCCCGCCCGGCCCGCCCGGCAGCTCACCCTCGCCCTCACGCCGCACCCGGGCCAAGGCGTTGCGCGTGTCCACCACCGCGCGGGCGTGGCCCGCGATGAGCCCGTAGTCGAGCCCCGAGTGATCGGTGACGATGACCACGCAATCCGCCGCCCCCAGCGTGTCCCGCGTGAGCGGCACCGACGCGAGGTCCACGCCTTCCTCTTTGAGCTCGCTCACGAAGGGGTCGTGGTAGTGCACGGCCGCACCGCGCTGCGCCAGCAAGCGGATGAGGTCGAGCGCGGGACTCTCCCGCACATCGCCGATGTCCTTCTTATAGGCGACGCCGATCACGAGCACGCTGCTGCCCTGGGCCGCCTTGCCCTGCTCATTCAGGCGGTCCACGACGTGCGCCACCCAGTACTCGGGCATGGCGGCATTGATCTCGCCCGCGAGCTCGATAAAGCGGGTGCGGTAATTGAGCGTCCGCATCTTCCAGGCGAGGTAGTGCGGGTCGAGCGGGATACAGTGGCCGCCCACGCCGGGGCCCGGGGTGAATTTCATGAAGCCGAACGGCTTCGTCGCCGCGCCGTCGATCACCTCCCACACGTTCACACCCAGCTTGTCGCATACGATCGCCATCTCGTTTACAAGTCCGATATTGACGCTGCGGAACGTGTTCTCGAGGATCTTGACCAATTCGGCCGCCTCGGGCGACGACATAGGGACGAGGTGCTCGATGGCGGGCTGATACACCGCCAACGTGACCCGACGGCAGGTCGGCGTGATGCCGCCCACCACCTTGGGGGTATTGCGCGTGTTCCATGTGGGATTGCCCGGGTCCACGCGCTCGGGCGAGAACGCCAGGAAGAAATCCTCGCCCACCTTCAGGCCCGTGGCCTCGAGCGCCGGCAGCAAGAGCTCGCGCGTGGTGCCGGGATAGGTGGTGGACTCGAGCACGATGAGCTGGCCGCGCCGCAGCGTGGTGGCGACGGACCGCGTCGCCGCGAGCACGTAGCTCACGTCGGGGTCCTTGGTCTTCGACAGCGGGGTCGGGACGCAAATCGAGACGACGTCTGGCTCCTTGAGCCGCGCCAAGTCACTCGTCGCCTTGAACTTGCCCGCGCGCGTGAAGGTCGCGACATCGGCGCTCGGCACGTCCTGCACGTGGGAGCGACCCGCGGCGAGGCCCGTCACGACCGCCTGGCTCACGTCGAAGCCGAGCACGCGGAACCCGGCGCGCGCGAACTCCATCGCCAGGGGGAGCCCGACGTAGCCGAGTCCGACGATCCCGATCAGGGCGGCCCGGTCCTCCGCCAGGCGGACGAGCTGATCGGCGGGGTTCGGCGTTGCCGCGCGGCGGACCGGCGGCGCGGTGGGCGCCGGCGGCGCCGGGGGCGTTGGGGGCGCCGCGGGCGCGGGGGACGTGGCCCGCGCGCTGGGAGTCGCCGGGGGAGTCTTGGGAGCGCGCCGTTTCGGACTCATGGCGTCACCGGCACGCCGCCCGACGCCAGCGAGCGGGTGGCCGCCTCGAGTACCCGGACGACGCGGACGCCGTCCTCGGGCCCGGCCCGCGGGCGTTCCGCCCCGCGCGCCACGCGCACAAAGTGAGTCAGCTCGGCCGCCAGCGGCTCAACGTTCGGGATCTTGGGAATGAAGATGTCGCCCTCGCGGACGGCCAGGCTCTCGCCGTAGGAGCCGTACTCCGGCGGGCGGTCGACGCCCTTGTCGTAGATGCGGAGCTTTTCGCGCGGTTCCATGTCGTCGAACACAACCATTTGTTTCGCCCCCACCACCGTGAGCCGACGTTCTTTGTGCGGGTCCAACCAGGACAGCTGCACGTGCACCAGCACGCCACTCGCGAACTCCATCGTGAGAAAGACGACATCCTCGACGCCGGGCTGCAGGTAGCTCCGGCCCTGGGCCGCGACCCGGATCGGCGCGTCGCCGAGCAAATAGAGGGCCACGGACACATCGTGGGGCCCGAAGCTCCACAGCGCGTTCTCGTCGGCGCGTACCTGCCCCAGGTTCACCCGCAGGCCGTAGAGGTAGTACAGCGTGCCGAGCTCGCCCCCCACGACCAAGGCCCGGAGCCGCTCGACCGCCGGATGAAACAGCAGCAGGTGACCGGCCACGACCGGCACGCGCGCGGCGGCCGCGGCGCGCGCCACGTCCTCGGCGTCGCGCACGCTCAGCGCGAACGGCTTCTCGACCAGGCACGGCTTCCCGGCGGCGATACACTGGCTGGCGAGCCGGGCGTGCGTCGCGGCCGGGGCGGCGATGATGACGGCGTCCACGCGGCCCAGGAGGTCCGCCGCCTCGGCCGTGACGTGCACACCGGGATGCTGGCGCGCCACGCGCTCCCGTACCTTGGGATCGGTGTCGCACACGGCGGCGAGCTCGCCCTCGGCGAGGGTCGCGGCCGTGCGCACGTGGTTCTTGCCCCACATCCCCGCGCCGATCACGCCGACCTTGACGCGCGTCACCGGTAGAAGGCGCGGATGGTGTCGACCACGTAGTCTCGCTGCGCCGCGCTCAGCTCGGGATACACGGGCAGGGACAGCACCTCGTGGGACGCCCGCTCCGCTTCCGGGAAGGCGCCCGCCCGGTAGCCCAGGTGACGGAAGCAGGGTTGCAGGTGTAGCGGCACCGGGTAGTAGACCGCGCTGCCGATGCCCTGACTCTTCAAGTGCGCCTGGAGCGCGTCGCGCCGCTCGGCACGCAGCGTGTACTGGTGGAAGATGTGCTCGTTCAGCGGGTCCACGACCGGCGGCCGCACCGGGGCGAGCGTGGCGAGGGCTTCGGAGTAGTACGCGGCGTGCGCGCGCCGCTGCGCCGACCAGGACGCGAGGTGCGGCAGCTTCGCGAGCAGCACGGCGGCCTGGAGCGTGTCGAGCCGGGAGTTCGTCCCCACCTCGTCGTGGTGGTACTGCTTGGCACCGCCGTGCAGGCGGAGCTTCCGGAGCCGCTCGGCGAGGGCGTCGTCCGACGTCACGATCAGGCCGCCGTCACCCCAGGCGCCCAGGTTCTTGCTCGGGAAGAAGGAGAACCCCGACGCCCAGCCGAGCTCGCCCGCCAGGCGCCACTCGCCGTCGATCGTGCGGCGCGCGCCGATCGCCTGGGCCGCGTCCTCGAGCAGCGGGACGCGCCGTGCGCCGGCGATCGCGAGCAGCCGCTCCATCGCCGCCACTTGTCCGTACAGGTGCACTGGCAGGATGGCCCGCGTGCGCGGGGTGATCGCCCGCTCCACGGCGGCGGGGTCGAGGTTGAAGGTCCCCGCCTCGATGTCGACGAACACCGGGGTGCCGCCGGCATTGTGGATCGCGCCCGCCGTCGCGAAGAAGGTGAATGGCGTGGTGATGACCTCGTCTCCCGGCTTGAGCCCGAGCGCGTGCAGCGGCAGGAGCAGGGCGTCGGTCCCGCTGGCGCAGGCGATCCCGTGCCGCGCATGGCTGAGCCGCGCGACCGCCGCTTCGAGCGCGGGCACGGCGGGACCCATAATGAACTGCTGCGCCTCGATCACCGCCTGGACGGCGGGGAGGACCTCGTCCTTGATGGCGCGGTACTGCGCCACCAGGTCCAGGAAGGGGACGTTCACGGGGGCGATCTCCTCACGACGGGCGCGACGCTCACCCAGCGCGCTGCGGTGCCGCGAGCGGGCGCAGCGTGCCGTTCGACTCTTCGTAGGTCGTGCCGCACGCCGGGCAGCGGACCGTCCCCGTCCCGGGCGGCAGCCGCTCGCCGCACTCGCACATCCAGCCCACCCGGCGTGCCGGCACGCCGACCATGAGGCCGTAGGCCGGCACGTCGGAGGTGACGACCGCGCCGGCGCCGATAAAGGCGTACGGACCGAGGGTCACGCCGCACAGGATCGTCGCGTTGGCGCCGATCGAGGCGCCGCGCTGCACCCGGGTGGGCCGATACTCGTGCTTGCGGGAGACCTGGCTGCGGGGGTTGAGCACGTTGGTGAACACGCACGACGGCCCGCAGAACACGTCGTCCTCGAGCGTGACGCCCTCGTAGATCGACACGTTGTTCTGGATCTTGACGTTGTTGCCGATGCGGGTGCCCGGCATGACGACGACGTTCTGGCCAAGGTTACAGCGCTCGCCGATCACGGCACCCGGCATGACGTGGCAGAAGTGCCAGATCTTCGTGCCCTTGCCGATCCGCGCGCCCTCGTCGACGTAGCTCGACTCGTGGACGAAGTACTCCGCCATCTAGACCCCGACCACCTTGACCTCGAGCTCGAGCTCGATGCCGGCCTTCTTGGCGACCGTCTTGCGGACGTGGTCGATGACCTTGAGCACGTCACTGGCCGTGGCGGTCCCCGTGTTGACGATGTAGTTGGCGTGCAGCGGCGACACCTGGGCGGCGCCGATCGTGAAGCCCTTCAAGCCGCACTCGTCGATCAGCATGCCCGCCGTCTTGGGGCCGCTCGGGTTCTTGAACACCGAGCCGCAGCACGGCAGGTCGAACGGCGTGCCCGCCTTGCGCCAGCGGAACAAGCGCCCCTGCATTTCTTTGAGCTTCGCGGGCGGCTCCTCGATCAGGGCCAGCTTCGCTTCGAGCACGATCACCGGCCCGAGGTTCGACGAGCGGTACTTGAACGAGATCTGCTTGCGCCCGACCTGGCGGATCTTGCCCTTGGCGTCCATCACCGTGCACTCCGTCAGCACCTCGGCGAACTCGGCGCCATGGGCGCCGGCGTTCATGTAGACGCCCCCGCCCACGGTGCCGGGGATCCCGATGAAGCGCTCCACGCCGGCGAACCCGGCCTCGGCGGTGCGGCGCGCCAGGAGGGGCGTGGGCAGCCCGGCGCCGACGATCGCCGTGGCGCCCTTCATCTCGAACTTGTCGATCCCCTTGCCGAGCTTGATCACGACCCCGGGGAATCCACCGTCCTTGACGAGGAGGTTTGAGCCGAGCCCCAGGGCAAACCAGGGCAGGCCGCGCGCCTCGGCCAGCTCGAGCGCCTTGACGACGTCGTCGCTATCGGCGGGCGCGACGAGGTAGCGGGCCGGCCCGCCGATACGGTAGGTCGTGTAGCGGCCCAGCGGCTCGTTCTCGAGCACGCGGCCGCGGAACTTGACCTTGGGCGGCGCCGGGGCGGCCGGAGCGGCGCCCTTCGCCGCCGGCTTGGCAGCCGGTTTCGCTCCGGCTTTCGGCTTCGCCGCGGCCGCCGCGCGCGTTACGTCTGCGCGGCCGGCGTGGGGCTTGGCGCCGGCGCCCTTGCGCCCGGCGACCGCTTTGGGACGGTCGTTTTTTCGTGCCATTCTTGAAGGCTCCTCACGCTACCGGTTCGGCTGCGCAGCGCGATGATCGCATCGCACGCGGCGCTCGCCGCCGACATCGTCGTGGTGTAGGGCACTCCATGCATCAGTGCCGCACGCCGGATCGCATAGTCGTCCGCCTGCGTGAACTTTCCGAGGGGCGTGTTGATCAAGAGCTGCGCCGAGCCCGACACGATCAAATCGATCGCGTTGGGCCGCCCCTCGTGCACCTTGGTCACGAGCTCGGCCGGCACGCCGCGCGCCCGCAGGTACTTCGCGGTGCCCTCGGTCGCGACGATCCGGAACCCCAGCTCGTGAAACCGCCGCACGATCGGGACGACGGTCGGCTTGTCCGAATCGTTCACCGTCACGAAGACCGTGCCGGTGAGCGGCAGGCTCCCGTCGGCCGCGATCTGCGCCTTGGCGAACGCCATCCCGAAGCTGTCCGCCAGCCCCATGACCTCCCCGGTGGAGCGCATCTCCGGGCCCAGGATGGTATCGACCCCGGGCAGCTTCGTGAAGGGGAAGACCGCCTCCTTGACCGCCACCCCGGGGAGCGGAAGGTCATCGGGAACCCCCAATTCGTCCAGGGTGTGCCCGACCATCACGGCGGCGGCGAGCTTGGCCAGGGACACCCCGGTCGCCTTGCTGACGAACGGCACGGTGCGCGACCCCCGGGGGTTCACCTCGAGCACATACACCACGCCGTCCTTGATCGCGAACTGGACGTTCAAGAGCCCCACGACGCCGAGGCCCGCGGCGAAGGCCTTGGCGTAGCGGCGCATCTCCTCCACCTGGCGGTCGCCGATCAGGTAGGGCGGGAGCACGCAGGCCGAGTCGCCCGAGTGCACCCCGGCGTCCTCGATATGCTGCATCACCCCCCCGATCACGGTGCGGCGGCCGTCCGAGATCGCGTCCACGTCGCCCTCGAACGCGTCCTCCAGGAAGCGGTCGATCAACACGGGGTGCTCCGGGGCCACCCGGGCCGCTTTCTCGAAATAGTCGCGCAGCGAGCCCTCGTCGTACACGATCTCCATCGCCCGGCCGCCCAAGACGTAGGACGGGCGCACGAGCACCGGGTACCCGATGCGCTGCGCCACGGCGATGGCCTCGGCCACCGAGCGCGCCGAGCCGTTCGCGGGTTGGGTGATGCCGAGCCGGCGGGCGAGCGCTTCGAAGCGTTCGCGGTCCTCGGCGATATCGATCGAGTCGGGCGGCGTGCCGAGAATCGGGATCCCGGCGGCCTCGAGCGGCTTGGTGAGCCGCAAGGGCGTCTGGCCACCAAACTGCACGACGACCCCCTTGGGGTTCTCCCACCGCACGACCTCCAGGACGTCCTCCAGCGTGAGCGGCTCGAAGTACAGCTTGTCGGAGATGTCGAAATCGGTCGAGACGGTCTCGGGGTTCGAGTTGATCATGATCGTGCGGTAGCCGAGCTCGCGGAACGCGAGGCCGGCGCGCACGCAGCAGTAATCGAACTCCACGCCTTGCCCGATGCGGTTGGGGCCGCTGCCGAGAATGACGATCCCCTGGGCGCCGAGCGGCGCCGACTCGGTCTCCGCGTCGTAAGAGCTATAGAGGTAGGGCGTCTGGGACGGGAACTCGCCGGCGCACGTGTCCACGGTCTTGTACGCCGGGTGGACGCCGAGCCGCCAGCGCGCTTCGCGCACCGCGGCCTCAGTGGTGCCGCGCAGCGCCGCGAGCTGGCTGTCGGAGAAACCCATCCGCTTCATGCGCCGCAACTCGTCCGCGCCGATCGCCGGGCGCCCGGCGTACCAGCGCTCGGCAGCGAGCAGCTCGTCCATCTGGTACAGGAACCAGGGGTCGATCCCGGTGGCCTCGGCGATCGCCTCGACCGCGAGGCCGCGCTCCAGGGCCCGCTTGATCTGGAAAATGCGCTCGGGCGTGGGCGTCCGGAGTGCCACGCGGAGATCCTCGGGGGAGTCGCTCGTGAGCCGGTCGTCGGCGAGCGTCGCGCCGGCGACCCACCCGGCCCGGCCCACCTCGAGCGCCCGCAGGCCTTTCTGAAACGCTTCCTTAAAAGTGCGCCCGATCGCCATCGCCTCACCCACCGACTTCATCTGCGTGGTGAGGCGGTAATCCGCCGTGGGGAACTTCTCGAACGCAAAGCGGGGCACCTTCACCACGACGTAATCGAGCACCGGCTCGAACGAGGCGGGCGTCGTCTTGGTGATGTCGTTCGGCAGCTCGTCGAGCGTGTAGCCCACGGCGAGCTTGGCGCCGATGCGCGCGATGGGAAAGCCGGTCGCCTTGGAGGCGAGCGCCGAGGAGCGCGACACCCGCGGATTCATTTCGATCACCAGCATTTCCCCGTTCGCCGGGTTGACGGCGAACTGGATGTTACAGCCACCGGCGGCGACGCCGATCTCACGGATGATCGCGATCGCCGCATCGCGCATCCGCTGGTACTCGCGGTCGGTGAGCGTCATCGCGGGCGCCACGGTGATCGAATCGCCGGTGTGGACGCCCATCGGGTCGAGGTTCTCGATCGAGCACACGATCACCACGTTGTCGCGGCTGTCGCGCATCACCTCGAGCTCGAATTCCTTCCAGCCAAGTACCGAGCGCTCGATCAGGGTCGTGTGTACCGGGGACAGCGCCAGGGCCCGTTCCACCATGTCCGCGAACTCGGCGCGATGGTAGGCGATGCCGCCACCCGTGCCGCCGAGCGTGAACGAGGGGCGCAGGATTGCCGGGTACCCGGTCTCCGCCACAGCGTCCAGGGCCTCGGCCCAGCTCGCCACGGTGCGGCCCACCGGGGTCGCGAGCCCGATGCGCCGCATCGCCGCCGCGAACTCCGCCCGATCCTCCGCCATCAGGATGGCCCGCGCATTCGCGCCGATGAGCTCGACGCCGAAGCGCTCGAGCGTCCCGTCCCGCGCCAGCGCCATCGCCACGTTGAGCGCCGTCTGCCCACCCATCGTCGGCAACAGCGCGTCCGGCCGCTCGCGCTCGATGACCTTGCGCACCCACTCCGGCGTCACGGGCTCGATATAGGTGCGATCGGCGAGCTCGGGGTCCGTCATGATCGTGGCCGGGTTCGAGTTCACGAGCACGACCTGGTATCCTTCTTCTTTTAGAGCCTTCACTGCCTGGGTGCCGGAGTAGTCGAACTCGGCGGCCTGCCCGATCACGATCGGGCCCGACCCGATGAGCAGGATGCGCTCGAGGTCAGTCCGCTTGGGCATCGAGCACGTCCCGCAGAATGTCGTCCAACGCGTGGCGGGGGGTCCAGCCGGTGGCGGTGCGGAGCTTACTGGCGTCGCCCACGAGGTAGGGGATATCCGCCGCGCGCAGCAGCTCGGGATCGGCCTCGGGGATGGGGCGGATGCCGACCATGTCGGCGAGTTTGAAGAACACCGCCTCCAGCGTCGTCGCCGCCCCGGAGGCGACGTTGAAGACCTCGCCCGCCGCCGCCTTGGCCAGGAGCCGCGCATAGGCATCCACGACGTCCGCGACGTGCAGGAACTCGCGCACCGGCTCGAGATTCCCCACCTTCACGACGGGGGCCGCGGCGCGCTTGGCGAGCCGCAGCCGCGCGGCGAAGGCCGGCACGACGAAGTGCGGGTCTTGGCCCGGCCCCGTGTGCGCAAACGGCCGGGCCACGGTGACGCGCAGGCCGACGCGCCGCCAGGCTTCGAGGGCCGCCTGTTCCGCGCCGGCCTTGCTGGCCGCGTAGGGCGATATCGGGGCCACGGGATCCGTCTCGACGCGCGGCACCGGGGGTCCCGCACCGTACACCTCGGCGGTCGAGACCACGAGCACGACCGGATCGGCGCGCCCGGTCCGCTTCGCCTCCGCCAGCCGGTAGGCGATCCGGGCGGTGCCGACGGCGTTCACGGTCCAGGCATAGCCCGGGTCCTGCACGGCTTCGCGGCGCGACGCCACCGCCGCGAGATGGACGACCGCGTCGTAGGGGTAATCGACGCAGCGGCGAACCGAGGCGTCGTCGGTGAGCTCGAGCGGCAGCCAGCGCACGGCGTCGTGCTCGGCGGGCGTGAGGGCCCCCGCCCCCGCCGCGCTGCCGCCCGCCGGCGGCGCCGGGCGCACGGCTCCGAACACGTCGCGTCCGTCAGCCAGCAGGCGGCGCACCAGCGAGCGGCCCACGAACCCGTCGGCGCCGGTCACGAGCACCTTCATGCCACGCGCTCCAGGTCGGCGTCCACCATCATGCGGACCAGCGCGTCGAAGCTGGTGCGCGGCGTCCAGCCCAGGTCGCGTTGCGCCCGGGCGGGGTCCGCCTGCAGGGTCTCGACCTCGGCGGGCCGTTCGAAGCGGGGGTCGGCGTGCACGTAGCGCTGCCAGTCGAGCCCCACGTGGGCGAAGGCGATCTCGCACAGCTCCCGCACCGAGCGCGTGACCCCCGTGCCCACGACGTAGTCGCCGGGGCTGGGGCGCTGGAGCATGCGCCACATCGCCTCGACGTAGTCGCCCGCGAACCCCCAGTCGCGCCGCGCCGCCAGGTTGCCGAGCCGGAGCGCCTTGTCCTTGCCCTTCACGATGCGGGCGACGCCGTGGGTCACTTTGCGCGTGACGAATTCGAGGCCGCGACGCGGCGACTCATGGTTGAAGAGGATGCCGCTCACCGCGAACAGGTCGTACGACTCGCGGTAATTCACCGTGATCCAGTGCCCGTACACCTTGGCGACACCGTAGGGGGAGCGCGGGTAGAAGGGCGTGGTCTCGCGTTGCGGGGTCTCCTGCGCCTTCCCGAACATCTCAGACGAGCTCGCCTGGTAGAACCGCGCGGTGGGGTGGGCGAGGCGGACCGCTTCGAGCAGGCGCGTGACGCCAAGGGCCGTGAACTCGCCCGTGAGCACCGGCTGGCTCCAGGAGGTCGGGACGAAGCTCTGGGCCGCGAGGTTGTAGACCTCATCGGGCTGCGCGTCGCGGATCACCGCCGTGAGCGAGTGCTGATCCAAGAGATCCGCCGGCACGATCTCGACCTTGTCCAGCAGGTGGCCGATGCGTTCGTAGGAATCGTGGGAGGTGCGGCGCACCACGCCGACCACGCGGTAGCCCTTCGCGAGCAGCAGCTCGGCCAGGTATGAGCCGTCCTGACCGGTGATGCCGGTGATGAGGGCGGTCTTCGAGGGTTGCCCGCGCCGCGGGTCCGGTCTAGCTTTCGCACCCTTGGTTCTGGCGCTCATTCTTTCAGTCGGACGGTCCTATGGCGCGAGTGTGCGAGATCTGTGGCAAGGGCCCCATCACGGGGCACAACATCAGCCACGCGAACAATAAGACGAATCGGCGCTGGTATCCCAACCTGCAGCGCGTGCGGGCCGTGGTGAACGGCACCACACGGCGGCTGCGGGTGTGCACGCGCTGCCTCAAGTCGAACCGCGTCACCAAGGCGGCCTAACGAAAAGGGGGACCCTGGGTCCCCCTGGCTGTTTCGAGGCGCCGCCCCCGCCCGCTGCCCCCCGCCCGCTCCGGGCGTGTCACGCACCCAGCAGTTCGATCCGAGCCACCTCGGCGCCGTCGCCCGCGCGATGGCCCAACTTAATGATCCGGGTGTAGCCGCCGGGACGCGTGGCATAGCGCGGCCCGAGGTCCGTGAACAGCCGGTGGGTGACCGCTTTGTCCTTGAGCCGCCGCTCCACCAGCCGGCGGGCGTGGAGGTCGCCGCGGCGCGCGAGCGTGATGAGCCGCTCGGCGTAGGGGCGGAGCTCTTTCGCCTTCGCCTCGGTCGTCTCGATCTTGTCGTGCCGGAACAGCGCCGTGGCGAGGTTCGCGAGCAGCGCCCGCCGGTGTTTCGCGGTGCGCGACAGCTGCCGGCTCTTGGCGCGGTGGCGCATTTACTCGGGGACCGCCTCTCCCTCGCTCGTGACCTGGGCCTGCGGCACGGTGCCCGGATCCAGCACCTTCAGCTCGCCTTCGCTCTCTTCCAACTTCATGCCGAAGTTGAGCCCCTCCCGGCGCAGCAGGTCCGCGATCTCGCCCAAGGCCTTTTCGCCGACGTTCTTGACCTTGAGCAGGTCCTCCTCGCGGTACTGCACCAGGTCGCCCAGGGTGCGGATGTTCGAGTTCTTGAGCGAATTGACCGAGCGGACCGAGAGCCCCACGTCGTCGATCGAGCGTGCCAGCACCTCGCGCAGCCGGCTCGTGGCGGCGCCGCCATTGCCGGCCGGCGCGGCGGCGACCATGGGGACCTTGCCGAAGTCGACGAAGAAGCGGAAGTGCTCCTGTGCCAGCGCCGCGGCGTACGCCACCGCGTCTTCCGGCGAGATCGTGCCGTTGGTCTCGACGGTGAGGGTGAGCCGGTCGTAGTCGGTGCGCTGGCCGACGCGCGTTTCCGCCACGGTGAAGTTGGCGCGGCGCACCGGGTTGTAGATCGAGTCGATGCGCACGACGTCGACCGACATGGTGCGATCGACGGGGTGTTGCTCGGCTTCGACGTAGCCGCGGCCCTTGTTCGCGAACAGTTCGCCGTTGATCTCGCGGTCGTCCTGCAGCGTGAACAGCAGCTGGTCCGGGTTCACGACGGTGACGGAGCCGTGCGCCTCGATGTCGCGGGCGTACACGGGCCCAGCCTTGTCGTGCTTGATATGGAGCACGGCGTCCTCCACGTCCGGCGCCAGCACCAGGGTGAGCTGTTTCAGCCGCTGGATGATCTGGTGCACGTACTCCACGACGCCCGGGATCGTCTGATGCTCGTGGACAACGCCGTCCAGGCGGAACGCCCAGATGGCCGCGCCGCGGAGCGACGACAAGAGCATCCGCCGCAGCGAGTTTCCGAGGGTATAGCCGTAGCCCCGCTCGAGCGGCTGGAGCCGGAACTCGGCGGCATTCGGGTTGTCCTCCCGCTTGGTCATCTCGACCAGGTGCGGGCGAACGAGCCCCGTCAAATCCAGAGTAGTGATCATTTCGAATAGAGCTCGACGATAAGCTGTTCTTGGGCGGCGATCGGAATGGCGTCGCGGGTCGGCCGCTGCGTCATCTTCCCGAGCGCCTTGTCGGTATCCACCTGGATCCACGTCACGGGCTGGCCGCGGCCGAACTGCTCGAGCGCGAGTTTCACCTGGACCATTTCGCGGCTCGCCTCGGCCACCTTCACCTCGTCCCCCGGGCGCACCCGGTAGGACGGCACGTCCAGGGTGTGGCTGTTCACCTGGATGTGGCGGTGCCGCACGAGCTGGCGCGCCTGCTTGCGCGAGGTCGCGAAGCCCATGCGGTAGACGAGATTGTCGAGCCGGCTCTCGAGCGCGACGAGCAGGGCCTCGCCGGTGACGCCCGGCTCTTTGAGCACGCGGTCGAAGATGTTGCGGAACTGGCGCTCGGAGAGCCCGTAGATGCGCTTCACCTTCTGCTTCTCGCGCAACTGGCGCGCGTAGTCGGATGCTTTGCGGCGCCGCCCGGTGGACTGGCCGTGTTGGCCGGGCGGGTAGGCGCGGCGCTCCACGGCGCACTTCTCGGTGAGGCAGCGCGTCCCCTTGAGGAACAGCTTGGTCCCCTCACGGCGGCACAGCTTGCAGGCGGGACCGGTGTAGCGGGCCATGGCCTTACACCCGCCGCTTCTTGGGGGGCCGGCAGCCGTTGTGCGGGATCGGCGTCACGTCCCGGATCGAGCGGATCTGCAAGCCGGCGGTGGCGAGGGCCTGGATCGCCGACTCGCGGCCGGAGCCGGGGCCTTGGACGCGCACGTGCACGCGGCGCATCCCCAGGTTCAGGGCCTCGCGCGCCGCCTGCTCCGCGGCCACGGTGGCCGCGAACGGCGTCGACTTTTTCGAGCCCTGGAACCCGGCCTTGCCCGACGACCCCCAGGTGATGGTGTGCCCCTGCATGTCGG
>DATBBW010000235.1:0-9038 GCA_036270795.1 Gemmatimonadales bacterium
CACGGTGTGGCTGAAGACGCATCTGTAAGCCGCGCCGCCCGGGTGGGGCTCGTCGTCCTCACCGGGATCAACCTCCTCAACTACCTCGATCGCTACGTCATCGCGGCGCTCGGGGAGAGCCTGCGGCACTCGCCGCTTCACGTCAGCGACACCCAGTTCGGGCTGCTGACGAGCGTCTTCATCTTGGTGTACCTCGTCACGGCACCCGCGTTCGGCACGCTGGGCGACCGGGGGTCGCGCACCCGCTTGATCGCGCTCGGTGTGTTCCTGTGGAGCTGCGCCACCGCGCTCGGCGGGCTCGCGTGGAGCGTCGTGACGCTGTTCGTCGCCCGGGCCCTGGTGGGCGTCGGCGAAGCGGCCTACGGGACCATCGCACCCAGCCTGCTCGCCGACTACTACCCGCGCCGCTACCGGGGTCGGGTGTTCGCGATCTTCTTCGCGGCGATTCCGCTCGGCTCGGCGCTCGGCTACGTCGTGGGCGGCCAGATGGACGTGCATTTCGGGTGGCGCAGCGCGTTCTTCGTCGCCGGCGCGCCGGGACTCGTCCTCGCCGCGCTGGCGCTGCGGCTCGAGGAGCCGCGCCGCGGGGCGCAAGACCCGGACGCACCGGCCGCGGCCGCGGCGCTTGCGCGGGGGCGCGGTGCGGTCCGAGCCGCCTACGCCGCGCTGCTGCGCAACCGCCCCTACGTGCTCACGGTGCTCGGGTACGCGGCGTACACCTTCGCGCTCGGCGGGATGGCGGTCTTCATGCCCAAGTTCCTGATGCGCGTACGCGGGCTCCCCGAGGCAACCGCCACCTCGTGGTTCGGCGTGATCCTCGCGGGTACGGGGTTCCTCGGCATCTCGCTCGGTGGGTGGATCGGCGATGCCCTGCTCGGGCGCACCAAACAGGCGTACCTCTGGGTGTCGGGGATCGCGACGCTCGCGGCGGCGCCCGTCGCGCTCCTCGCCCTCAGCTCGCCCCGTCCCACGGTTTACTGGTCCGGGATCGTCATGGCCGAGGTGCTCTTGGTCTCGTCCACCGGGCCGATCAACTCGGCGATCGTGAATGTGGTGGCACCCGAGATCCGGGCGACGGCCGTGGCGGTGAGCATTTTCACGATCCACGTGCTGGGCGACGTCCCCTCACCCGCGGTACTGGGCGCGATCTCCGATGCGAGCTCGCTCGGTCGCGCGGTGCTGATCATCCCCGTGGCGATCTTCGTGAGCGGGCTGGTCTGGAGCTACGCCGCGTGGCGCGGCGAGCGGGGCGTGGCCGGGGAACCGACCCCGTGATCGTGGCCGAGCGCCAGGCCCTCGCACCGGAGGTCCTCGCGCTCGGCCGGTAGATCACGGCCGCCTGGTGACGGGCGGGCCGGGTTCAGCGCCAGCTCTTCACCTGCTCCACGAACCCGCGCGCGGCCCCGCCGAGATCGACCGGGGTGAGCGCGGGATCCTGCTTGAGGCCCGACACCCGCGTGAGGTTGACCGACACCTTCCGCGAGGTGCTGTCGAGCGCCAGCGCGGCCCGGTAGGCCTCCGTGGCCTGCGTGATGTGACCCGTGCGCTCGAGCACCATGCCCAGGTTGTTCTGGAACGTCGCCACGGTCGAATCGATTGCGATCGCCCGCGCCAGCGGTCCGATGGCGTCTACGAACCGTCCCTGCCCGCTATAGAGGCGCGCCAGGTTATTGAGCGACCAGGCGTCCGCGCTGTCGAGCACGATCGCCCGCTGGTAGGCGGTGATCGCGCCGGCCGTATCGCCCTGGACCCCTTTCACGCGCCCGAGCAAGCGGTAGCCGTCGGGGGAAGTGGAATCCCGCTCGAGCACCGCGTCCACATGCGGCCGCGCGGCCGCGACCTGACCCTGCTCGATCAGCACGCGCGCCAGGTTCAAGTGGCTCTTCACGTGGGTCGAGTCCTTTTCGAGCGCCAGCTGGAACGCGTTGACCGCGGTGACACGGTCCCCCGCCTTCCACGCCGCGAGGCCGAGCATGTAGTAGCCCGACACACTGTCGGGGTGCTCGCCCGTGTAGAGGGTGAACAGCCGGACCGCCTCGTCGTAGCGCCGGTCCTTGAACGCCGTGCGCGCCTGCGCGAACGAGGCGGGCCCCGCGACGACGACACTGGGCGCGGTCGCCCCGCCCGCGGTGTCGCGCACCGGGGGCGTCACTTCGGCCGCGTCCGCGTCGCCCGATTGATGACGTTTGTCGCCGCACGCGCCGAGGGCGAGCGCGCCGATGAGGCAGGCCGCGAAGGCCCGCAATGCGAGACTACTCTGGTGTGTCCGCTGCCGCATAAGTCCTCCTGGTGGGGGTGAGACGGCACCCCAGACAAGGCAGGAGCGGGGCCACCAGGACGCGGTTCCTAAGGAGTTGCAGACGCAACGAGTTGCGGCGGGACGGGGAGCGCTGCGTGTCCGGCCGGACACGGCGCCGGCGGCGCTATGTGTCCGGGCCGACACCGCCACGGCTGATGTTGTGCCGGCGCATGATTTTCAACAGGCTCGCGTGATCGGCGAGACCGAGCGCCTCCGCGGTCTTCGTCACGTGCCACTCGTGGCGCTCCAGGGCGGCGATGATGATGCGGCGCTCGGCGTCCGCCTTCAGGGCGTGGAAGCTCGAGGGCGCGGGGTCGCTCCCCGCCCGGAGCGGCGGCATGGCGTCGCGCAGCTCCGCCGGGACGTCGGCCAGTGTGATCGTGTCGCCGTCGGTCGCGATGATCATGCGCTCGACGACGTTGCGCAGCTCGCGGACGTTGTTCCGCCGCCAGTCGTACGCCATGAGACCGTCGAGCGCGGCCGGGTCGACCTGCTTGGGGCGGACGCCGCACCGGGCACAGATCGCCGGCACGAGGTAGGCGACGAGCGCCGGGACGTCCGACAGCCGCTCGCGCAGGGGCGGGACGCGGAGCACGTGGACGTTGAGCCGGTAATACAGGTCCTCGCGGAACCGTCCGGCCCGCACCTCGGCCTCCAGGTCGCGGTTCGTGGCGGCCACGACGCGGGCATCGACGGCGATGGTGCGCCGGCCGCCCAGTCGCGTGACCTGTCGCTGCTCGAGTACCCGGAGCAGCTTCGCTTGCACCGCGAGCGGCAGCTCGCCGATCTCGTCGAGCAGCAGCGTGCCGCCCGTGGCGGCCTCGAACGCTCCGGCGCGCAACGCCGCGGCCCCGGTGAACGCGCCCCGCTCGTGGCCGAACAGCTCGTCCTCGACCAGGGTCTCGGGCAGGGCAGCGGCGTTGAGTGCGACGAACGGCCCGTGGGGGTGCGCGCCCAAGCGATGCAGCTCGCGGGCGACGAGCTCCTTGCCCGATCCACTCTCCCCCACGACCAGCACCGGGCTCGGGATCTGCGCGACCCGGCCAATCGCGTCTTTCAGTTGTTCCATGGCCGGGCTCCCGCCCACGAACGGCGCCTCGCGCTCGAGGCGCGCCCGCAGCGCCGCGACCTGGCCGGCGAGGCGCTGCCGCTCCACGGCGTGCTCCACCTCTTGGACCACGCGCTCCATCGGCTCGGCCTTGTCGATGAACCCCCGGGCGCCCAGCCGGATCGCCTGCACGCAGCGGTCGTAGCTGCCGGTGCCCGTGTACACGATCACGGGGACCTCGTGGCGGCGCCGGTCCATCGCCCGCAGCACCTCGAAGCCATCCATGCCGGGCATCTCGAGGTCGAGGAGGACGCAGTCCACCGCCTCGTGCTCGAGCACGTCCAGCGCCGCGCGGCCGCTCGCCGCGACGAGCGTGGTGTAGCCGCCGACCCGCTTGAGGTCGTACGCGTACTGCTCCGCCAGGGCGGCCACGTCGTCGACCACGAGCACCGTCGTCACACGGGCGCTCCCGGCAGCTCGATGATGAAGGCGCTGCCCGCCCCGGGCGCGGTTTCCACGCGCAAGGCGCCGTTGGCGTCGAGCACCAGCCGTCGCACGATCGACAGGCCGAGCCCCGTCCCCCCCGGCTTCGTCGTGTAGAAGTCGTCGAACGCGCGATCGAGCTCCGGCTTCGTCATCCCCTTGCCCGTATCCCGCACGGTGAGATGCACGCCCGCGGCGCCATCGCCGCCTGCGCTCCGGGCGGTGGAAACCGTCACGCGTCCCGGACCCGCCTGCAAGCTGTCGATCGCGTTGCCGATCAGGTTCTCGAGGACGCGGCGCAGCACCAGGGGGTCGGTGTGCACCGGCGGGAGGCCCTCCGCGAGCTCCGCGCGCACCTCCGCCGGGCCGGTGGCCGCGACGCGTCCCAGTGTCTCGCGCACGACCGCGTTGACATCGCACGCCGCGCGGGCGGGCGGCGGGGCGAGGCGGGCATAGGTGCTCGCGAGGTGCTCGAGATACGAGATGCTCGATTCGATGGTGGGGTGCCGGTCGTGGAACGCCGCGCCCAGACGCTCGGGCCCCTGGCCTGCGGCTTCGACGAAGTGCCGGAACACGTTGCGGAGCGGGATCAGGCCGTTCTTGATGTCGTGATTCACCTGGCGGGCGAGGTCGCCCGTGGCGATGCGGCGCTCCGCCTCGCGCAGCCGCACGGCGCCGGCGCGCAGCCGTTCGGTCATGGCGCCGAGCAGCCGCGTCAGCGCGCCGATTTCGTCGGCGCGGTCGCTCTGGAACCGGACGTCCAACCGGTCCATGTCGACTTGGGCGGTCTTCCCGGCGAGCTCCGTGAGCGGGCGGCTGATGCGCGCCGCCAGCCAGGCAGCGAGCAGCAGGGCGATGCCGCCCGTGACCAGCACCGCGGCGACGAACGAGAGCGCCACCCCGCGCCGCAGCGCGGCGAGCGGCGCGAGCGACTGGGTGACCACGATGCGCGCGGGGAGGAGCCGTGCCGAGTCCCCCTCGGCCACGAAGGGCACGGTCAACGTGCCCACGACCTCGCTCGCGGGATCGGTCCGCTGCGCCGTATCGGGCCCCAGGGCGAGCGCCACGGTCAGCTCCGAATCGGGTGCGAGGCGTGCCAGGAAGGTCGAGTCCACCGCGAGGCCGCCGACCAGGGTGAAGCGCCGCCCGCCCAGCCGCAGGGAATCGAGGCGCGCCAGGGCGAGGAACGGTGCCTCGGGTGTGCGCGCCCGCACCAGCGCGGTCCCGCCAGGGGCGGCGGCCAGGAGGCGCGGCAGCTCCGGTTCCAGCCGATCGTACTCGTTCCGGAAGTGGCCCGAGCTGACGATGCGGCCCTGGTCGTCCTGGATCTGCAGCAGCGCGAGTCCTGCGAGACGCATCGCCCCGCCCGTGTAGTCGAGCAGATAGGCGCGCTCGCCGCCCTGCAGCGCGGCCACGCGGAACCGGTTGTCGGCGGCGATCGCGGTCGTGAGGGCGTCGAGCCGCGCGGCGATGCCGGCGCTCTGCTGGGCCAGGTCGGCGCGGATCACGCCGACGAGCGACTGCACTCGTCGCTGATACTCGGCCGTCAGCCGATTGGCCATCTCCGCCCGGACGCGCAGGCCAAACACGCCGAGCGGCAACAGCACCACCCCGCCGAACCCGAGCAGGAGCCGAGCGCGAAAGGTCATGGCGGCCCGAGGCGCACGGTGCCGTCCCAGTCGAGCGCGAGCTGCGGCAGCCCGCGCCGCAGCACGGCGTGCAACCGGGTGTCCACGAGCGGCACGAGCGACGCTCCCGCGCGGGCGAGCGCGGGGACCTGCTCCGCATCGCTGCAGCGCGCGGCGGCCAGGCGGTGGAACACGACGAGGGAGGCGGCGTCGCCTCCCGCGGCGAGCGCCGTGGCGAACGCGTCGGGTGCGAGGCCCGCGGCCACCGTCCCCCGGCCCACGAGCGAGCGGGCGACGAGCCGATCGGCGAGGTCCTGGGCGGTGCGGTCGAGGCGCTCGTACAGAAGCCGCCCCGGCGCACGCCCCGGGCGCGCGGGCCCCGGGTCTCGGGCCGGGGCGAGCTCGCATCCCGTGAGGCCCCACCACCAGAAGAAGCGGTCGGCGGCCCGGGCGTCGACGTGCACCGCACGCCGCAGGTCGTCGAGATCGGCGCTCGTGATGCTCGACGCCCCATCCCCGCCCCCCGGCGCCGTCACGAGCACGTAGGTCCGGTCCCACGGGAGCGGCAGGGCGGCATACTCGGCGCGCGTCGCCGCGTAGTCGATCACGGCGGGATCCCCCGTGACGAGGAGGTCGACGGCGGCGTCGAGGGCGTCGCGGGCAGCGCCCGGCAGGAACACCCGGAACACGGCGACCGGGAGATCATGCTGGTCGGGCGTCGGTGTGGCGCGGATCTCCTGGGCCGAGGACGTCGTGGCGCTCACCCAGAACCGACCCGTGCCGATCGGCCAGGCGCGGTCGGGGGCAGGCTTAGACACGGCAAGGGCGGGGTCCGCGAACAGCCGCGGCACCGAGTCGGCGGCTCGCGGCAGTAACACATGGAGGACACGCTCGCCCGCGGTCCGCGCCGCGTCCGCCCAACTGGAATCGTGGCTCACCCAGCTCGCGAGCACGTCGCGGGCGGTGACCGGCGCCCCGTCCCAAAAGCGCGCATCGGGGCGCAGCGTAAACGTCCAGCGCCGTCCGGTTTCGTCGCGGGTCCACGTCTCCGCCAGGCCCGGGGCGATACGGCCGTGGCAGTCGGCGCGGATCAGCGTCTCGTACAGTTGCCGAAACACCAGCCGCTCGGCGTCGGTGCGTGGGGCAGGGGCGTGCGCGGGATCGACCGGCTCCGTGAGCGCGATGCTCAGCGAGTCGTGCCGGGTCGGGGGCCCGGCCGCGATCTCGCACGCCGTGTCCCCGGCAGTGGGGGTGGGCGGAGTGGGTGGCGTCGCCGCCACTCCGGTGGGACGGAGCGACGGAACCGGGGTGGCAGGTGCGCAGCCGGCGGCGGCGAGGGCGGCGACGAACGCGCCGCACCCGACGGCCCAGGGGACGGAGGGGCGGCGCGGAAGCATCACGGCTTGGGGCTCGGGCTGTAAGGGGACCTGTTCGAACGATACTCAGGGCCCGAGCCCCGAGCCAGGATGCCGGCTACGCCGGCCGTTTCCGCGCCATGAGCGCCATCGCGTTGCCGTCGGGATCGTGGAAGAACGCCATCCACAGCTCGTGGTCCGAGGCGCGGTGGACGATGTGGGGCGGGCTGACGAACGCCACCCCGCGGCCGGCCAGGGTCGTGTGCGCCGCGGTGATGTCGGGCACGAGGTAGTACACGACCGAGGCGGGGTGGTCGAACTCCGGGCCCTCGGGGACGCCGAGCATGACGCTCACGTCGCCGCACTGGAAGAACGCCATGCTGGGGACCTGGAACAGGAAGCGCATCCCCAGCGTGTCACGGTAGAACCGGACGCCCCGGTCGAGGTCGCGGGCGCGCACGAAGATTTGCCCGATGGTGGACAGCCCGAAGTGCGGTGGCGCGGTGGCCATGGAGCCTCCTGGGGTTGCGCGGCGGCCGGTCGATAGTTAGTTTAGCTAAGTAATGACCAAGGGGCAACCCCCCGCCGACCCGCGCGCCGCCGCCGTGGCGAACCGGCTGCATTCGGCCGCGATCCACCTGCTGCGCCGCGTGCGCACCCAGGACGACGCGATGGGCTTGAGCGCCCCGCTCGCGTCGGCCCTCTCGGTCATCGTGTTCGGGGGACCCCTGAGCCTCGGCGCCCTGGCGACGGCGGAGCAGGTGCGCCCGCCGACGATCAGCCGCGTGGTGCACCAGCTCGAAACGCGCGGGCTCGTGACGCGCGCCGCGGACCCGGCGGACGCGCGGATTCAGCTGGTGCGGGCCACGCCCCAGGGGCGGCGCGTGCTCGAGGCGGGGCGCGCCCGCCGCGTGGCGTCGCTCGCCGCGGCCCTCCAGGCGCTCACGCCGACCGAGCTCGCGACCCTGGAGCGCGCCGTGGGGATTCTCGAGCGCGTGCTGCACGCCCGGCCCCACCCCCCGGCCTAGAGGCGCGGCTCCTGTTGGGTCAGGCAGTGCAGCGTGCCGAGCCCCCAGACCAAGTCGACCGCGTGGATGCCAACGACCGGCCGGTCGCTGATCAGCTCGGCCAGGATGCCGAGCGCCACGCGGTCTTGGGGGTCGTTGAACGTGGGCACGAGCACGGCCTGATTGGCGATGTAGAAGTTGGCGTAGCTCGCGGGGAGGCGGTGGCCGTCGTAGTACAGCGGCGCCGGCATCGGGAGATCGCACCGCTCGAGCTTCGAGCCGTCCTCGAGCCGCATGCCCTCGAGCCGCTCGCGGTTCTCGTTCAGAGCGCGGTAGTTGGCGTCGCGAGGATCGTGCTCCCGACATAACACCACGGTGCGCGCGTTCACAAAGCGACACACGTCGTCCACGTGGCCATGGGTGTCGTCCCCCACGATGCCGCGCCCGAGCCACAGCACCGTGGTGACGCCGAGGGAGTCCCGCAGGACGCCCTCGAGCTCGGTGCGGGACAGGCCGGGGTTGCGGACCTGCACGGCGGGATCGAGCAGGCATTCTTCGGTCGTGAGCACGGTGCCGCGGCCGTTGACGTCGATGCTGCCGCCCTCCAGCACGACCGCGCGCCGCCCGACTCGGACCGGGAAAAGGGGCAGCTTGAACCGCGCCGCCATGCGCTCCGGGACCCGGTCGTCCTGTTTCCAATCCGGGTACTTGGCCCAGGCGTTGAAGCGG
This sequence comes from Gemmatimonadales bacterium, assembly GCA_036270795.1. Lineage (GTDB taxonomy): Bacteria > Gemmatimonadota > Gemmatimonadetes > Gemmatimonadales > GWC2-71-9 > AG41. The sequence continues at coordinate 8,550 of DATBBW010000235.1, forward strand.
AACCGCGCGATGGCGAGCTCAGGCTGGGGAGCAGTGCGCCGCAGGAACAGCGGTCCGAAGTCGCGCGTCCAGCCGCGATTGGTGGGACAGCGAATGAACTCGACCTGTCCAAGGTCGGCGCCCGCACGCGTCAGCACGCCGCGCGCCTGCCGGGCCTGGGCGGGGGAGGGCACGAGGATGCGGGCCACCTCACCCGGCACCAGCTTGCGGACGATCTCGGCGTACACCCAGGGGATCGGCGCGAACTTCCCCGGCCAGTCGCTCCGATTGTGCGGCCACCCGAGCCATGTCGCGTGGTGCGGCTCCCACTCGGCCGGCAAGCGGTACCCGAGCTGGGCTGGGGTCGTCACTGGGGCGGCGGGGCTGGGTGCGGCGGGCGAGGGAGCGGTGCTACGGGCGGTCGAGGAAGCGCTCACCGATCCCAGCGTACGCGTCGATCCGGCGATCGCGCAGGAACGGCCACCCGCGCCGCACGTCCTCGAGGCGTCG
>DATBBW010000236.1:0-1737 GCA_036270795.1 Gemmatimonadales bacterium
CCCCGGCGAGCGGGCTCACGACGAGCGCCAGCATGCCGGGCAGGATCACGAGGAAGGGAAACAGCATCTTCGGGATCGCGGCGATGAGCGGGGTGCGCCGCGCCGCCGTCATCGAGTTCGCCGCCATGGCGCGCTGCACCACGAGGAAATCGGTGCACCAGTAGCCGAACGACAGCACGAATCCCAGGCCCATCACGAGGCCGAACCACTCGACGCCCACGGGATTCGCGGCGGCATGGCCCATGAACGCCCAGCTATGGGTGTAGGCCCCGGGGGCGTAGCCATTCGTGGTGGCGACGCCGGCGAGCCGTGCGGTGAGCCCGGGCCACCCGCCCACGGCGCGCAGCCCCAGGAACACGAGCGGCGCGAACCCGAGCACGATGAGGAAGAATTGCAGCACCTCGTTGTAGATCGCGCTGGTGAGGCCGCCGAGCAGGATGTAGGCGAGCACCACGCCCGCGGCCACGAGGATGCTCAGGTCGAAGCTCCACCCGAGCAGCAGGTTCAGGAGCTTCCCCATGGCGTAGAGCGAGATCCCCGACGAGAACACCGTCATGATGGCGAACGACACCGCGTTCAGAGCACGGGTCTTCTCGTCGAACCGCAGCTTCAGGTACTCGGGGACGGAGCGGGCGCGGGAGCCGTAGTAGAACGGCATCATGAACAAGCCAAGGAACACCATCGCCGGGATGGCGCCTACCCAGTAGAAGTGGCTTGTGGCGATGCCGTACTTGGCCCCCGAAGCGCCCATCCCGATGACCTCTTGCGCGCCGAGGTTGGCGGAGATGAACGCCAGCCCCGTCACCCAAGCGGGAATCGCGCGGCCCGAGAGGAAGAAATCCTCGCTCGTGTGCACCGAGCGCCGCAGCAGGGCGCCGATGCCCAGCACGATCGCGAAGTACAGCACCATTACGGCGTAGTCGATCCAGTGGAGCGTCGTCGCCGGCATGCCGCGATTCCCGGGAAGGTCGCCCAAAGATGCGCCGTGCCAGCCTCCCGGCAAGCGAGTGTCGCCCTTGAGGCTCAGCCGGCGGGGGGCAGATTACCGCGTGGTTTCGAGGAGGAACACGCTCATGACCCGGGACACCCTGCCATGACCGCACCGCGCGCCGGAGACCGCCCCCGTCCGCCCCGCCCCCCAGGCCCCCCGCGCCCGTACGTGCTGGGCGAAAGCACCTGGCCGGCGGTACGCGACACGCCCTATGAGGTGGTGGTGCTGCCGTGGGGTGCGACCGAGGCGCACAACCGGCACCTGCCCTACGGGACCGACACCATTGAGACCGAAGCGATCGCCGCCCTCTCGGCGGGTCTCGCCTGGGAGCGCGGGGCGCGCGTGGGCGTGCTGCCGATCGTCGCGTTCGGGGTCCAGACGGGGCAGCTCGACATCCCGTTCTCCTTGAACCTGAACCCCTCCACGCAGTTCGCGCTGCTCGGGGACCTCGCCCGCGCGCTGGCGGGCCAGGGCGTACGCAAGCTCGTCATCCTGAACGGGCACGGCGGCAATGATTTCAAGCAGATGATCCGCGAGCTCCAGCCCGGCCTGGCGCTGTTCCTGTGCATGGTCAACTGGTACACGGTGGTCGAGCCGCAGGCCTTCTTCTCAGACCTGGGGGACCATGCGGGCGAGCTCGAGACGAGCGTGATGCTCCATCTCGCGCCCGAACTCGTGCGCCCGCTCTCCGAGGCGGGGCCGGGACGCGCCCGGCGCTTTACGATCGCGGCGCTGCGCGACGGCTG
>DATBBW010000237.1:0-7708 GCA_036270795.1 Gemmatimonadales bacterium
GCCGCCTGCAGCGTGCGCACGTAGTTCACGACGTCCCAGCGATCGTCGCCCCGCACCTTGTCGCCATACACGGGCATCAGGCCGCGCCCCATCGTCGCGGCGTCCACGATCACGCCGTACAGGTAGCCGTCGGTGCGGCGGGCGATCGTGTCGTTCACGAGCGAGCGCACGCCGAAGAACGGCCCGCCCGCGGCGGAGGAGATGGGCCCGTCGCCGCGGCCCGTCTCTCCGTGGCACACGAGACAGTAGGTCTCGTACAGAAACCGCCCCTGATTGATGGACTGGGAGGTGCGGGTGCGGGGATTCACCAACCGGTCCGCGGACTTGAGGTCCACCGCGGGTGCGACGCCCGTCACGGGCACGGTGCCTGGTACGGGCGCGAGCGGCCGCGCGTACGGTTTGAGGCTGCGCTGGTGGCGCATGGTGGCGAACCAGCCGATGTGGTGCACCACGTCGTCCGGATTGCAGGCCGTGACGAGCACGCCCAGCGCCACGAGCGCGCCACGCGTGCGGCTACGCACGGCGCACCTCCTCGGCGCCGGCGCCGCGCAGCAGGCGTTCCAGCGCGCCTTGCTGCGCCGGCTCACCGGGGACGAAGATGCCGAATTTGTCGTTGGTGAAGCGCGGGTCGTAGGCGATCGTCCCCTGGCGACGGGCGGCGAACAGGGCGTTGAACGCGATGCCCAGGATGGTGGAGAGCGCGCCGAACAGGATCGTCATCTCGAACATGATGACGACGTAGGGCGGGATCGACCCGATCGGCTTGCCCCCGAGCACGAGCGGCCAGTCGTAGGACATGTAGAGCGTGAGCCACGCGCCCACGCCGCACCCCGCGATGCCGCCGACCAGAGTGAACATGCGCACCGGGCTCACCGCTTGGGCGAGCGCGTCCTCGATTTCGTGGCGCGGGACCGGCGAGTAGACGGTGAAGTCCGTGTGCCCGCCGCTGCGCAGTTGGCCGATCGCCTCGACCGTGCGGTCCAGGTGGCCGAACACGGCGAGCACGCCCGGCGTGGGCGGGGGATGGAAGATCGCGGTCAGCGGGTTGGCGAGCTTCACACGGCCGAGGCCTTCCCCCGCTCGGGGGGCGGCAGGACCTCTTTGACCTCGGAGATCGACACGGCGGGGAAGTTCTTCACGAACAAGAGGAACCACATGAAGAACCACCCGAAGCTGCCGGCCATGATGCCCCAGTCGGCCCAGGTCGGATTGTACGTGGCGTTCGCGAAGCGCTCGAACGGCTCGCCCGCGAGCGACAGGGCGATGATCACGTAGCGCTCGAACCACATCCCGATATTCACGAAGATCGAGATCACGAACAGCCCCAGGATGGTGGTCCGGATCTTCTTGAACCACAGCAGCTGCGGCAGGAACGCGTTGCAGATGATCATCGTCCACGACGCCCACCAGTACGGCCCGAACGCCCGGTACCAGAACGCCGCGCGCTCGTCGGGGTGCCCCCCGAACCATGCGGTGAAGTACTCGACGCAGTACGCGTACGCCACGATCATCCCGGTGAGGAGGCACAGCTTCGCCAGGTTCTCGAAGTGGTGGACGGTGATCAGCTCCTCCAGGTGGAACAGCTTGCGGATCGGCACGAGCAGCGTGATGACCATCGCCACGCCCGAGTAGATCGCGCCCGCGACGAAGTAGGGCGCGAAGATGGTCGCGTGCCAGCCGGGCACGATGGCCATGGCGAAGTCCCACGACACGACGCTGTGCACCGACAAGACGAGCGGCGTCGCGAGCGCGGCGAGGTAGAGGTAGCCGCGCGAGAAGTGGCGCCACTGCTCGTTGGTGCCGCGCCAGCCAACGGCCGTGAGCGCGTACAGCTTCTTGCGCCATCCGGTCGCCACGTCCCGCACCGCCGCAATGTCGGGGATCAAGCCCATGATCAGGAACACGGTCGAGACGGTGAAGTACGTCCCGATCGCGAACTCGTCCCAGATGAGCGGCGACTTGAAGTTGGGCCACAGCCCGCGCTCGTTCGGGTACGGGACCAGCCAGTAGAAGTACCACTGGCGCCCGATGTGGATGAGCGGGAACAGGCCCGCCGTCATCACGGCGAACACGGTCATTGCCTCGGCGGTGCGGTACACCGCGGTGCGCCACCCCGAGCGAAACAGGAATAGGATCGCGCTGATCAGGGTGCCCGAGTGCGCGATGCCGACCCAGAACACGAAGCACGTGATGAAGACCGCCCAGTAGACCGGGTGGGAGTAGCCGGCCAGGCCGAGGCCGTAGCGCAGCAGGTAGAGCAGACAGACGATCCCGACGCCGAGCAGGGCCACCGCGGCGCCGAGCAGGGCGAAGTAGCCCTTGCCCGGGTTGCCGAGCGTGCGCGCGATGGCGCGGGTGACGTAATCGTACGTGACGCGGGTGGGCACGCCGTCGGCCATCGGGCTCACGCCTCCGGTGCCGCGCCCTGCACGACGCGGGCCAGGTAGGTGATCGCGGGTTGGGTGTTGAGCCGTGCCAGGACGTGGTAGCCGCGCGGGTCCCGCGCCAGGGCGGCGACGGCCGACGTCTTGTCGTGCAGGTCGCCGAACACGATCGCGGCCGACGGGCACGCCTGGGCGCAGGCGGGAGTAATCTCACCGTCCTGGACGGCGCGGTCGTCCAGCCGGGCGCGGTTCTGCGCCCCGCGGATCCGCTGCACGCAGAACGTGCACTTCTCCATCACGCCCTTCTCGCGCACCGTGACGTCGGGGTTCAACAGCAGCGGCAAGGGCTCCGGCCAACTCTCCCACTCGCCGCCCGGCTCGGCGTAGTTGTACCAGTTGAAGTAGCGCACCTTGTACGGGCAGTTGTTGGAGCAGTAGCGGGTACCGACGCAGCGGTTGTAGACCTGCCCGTTCAGGCCGTCGGGCGTGTGATAGGACGCGTACACCGGGCACACCGGCTCGCACGGCGCCTGACCGCACTGCTGGCACAGCATCGGCGTCACCACCGCGCCCGTCGGCTGCCCCTCGGCCCCGCCCGTGTAGTAGCGCTCGATCCGGATCCAGCTCATGTGCCGGCGACGCCGCACCAGCTCTTCGCCCACGGTCGCGAGGTTGTTCTCGGCGTAGCACGCGGTAACGCACGCCGAGCAGCCGGTGCACTTGGCGAGGTCAATCGTCATGGCCCAGCGCGGGTGCGCGCCGGCGTAGTTCCCGAGGCTTGCTTGCTCGTGCTGGGCTTCCCCCCAGTCGGCGAGCGCCTTGTCCGCGTAGGCTGGCGTCTCGCGCTCGGCGAACGGGTGTGCCCCGGGCTTCAGCGCCTGGGCGGCGGCGAGCGGCAGCACTTCGATCACGCCGCGCCCCTGCTCGCGCGCATCCCCTTCGAGCGTGGCGAGCGGGCGATGGTCGCCCGTCTTCACTACGGAGACGCGCACCGTGAAGGCCCGCCCACCGGAGGCGAGCGGCGCGTCGCTCAGTAACTCGAACGCGTTGCAGGACCGGTCCTTGGCGTAGCGGCCGTAGGCGGTGTGCCCCTGCCCCGTGGGGAGCGCCAGCACGTCGGGGCGCACGCCGGGCGTGATCCACACGGGTGCCCGCACGGCGCCGGACGCCGACTTAAGGAGCACCACGTCGCCGTTCGCGACGCCCCACGCGGCGGCGGTCTGGGGATGCACTTCGACCCAGGCGTGCCACGTGATCTTCGAGACGGGATCCGGCAGCTCTTGGAGCCACGGCTTGTTGGCACCGCGGCCGTCGTGTAGGGCGAGCGACGGGAACACGATCAGCGGCAGCTCGCCCGTCGCTGCGGGGACCCCCACGGCGCCCGCCCCGACGAGCGAGCCGAGTCGCTCCGCGAGCCGCACCGGATGGCTCGGGGTCGCGACGTAGATCCCGCCGTGCTGTAGCGCCTCCGCCCAGAAGTCGGCGAAGCTGCGGCCGCGACCGTAGCGGGTGTGGAGCTCGTGCCACCGCCCCGTGAGGTAGTCCTGGAAGGTCCCCGGCTTCCCCGCGGCGCGCAGCAGCACGTCGCCTGCATGGCGCGTGTTGGGAAACACGGGCTGCATCACGGGCTGCTGCAGGGCGTACACCCCGGCCTGGGGGCGCGAGTCGTTCCACTGCTCGAGCGGGTGCAGGTCGGGCAGCACCAAGTCCGCGGCGGCGGCCGTCTCGTCCCAGTAGGGCGAGAAGCTGACCTTGAAACCGACTTTCGCGGCGGCCGGGGCGAAGGCGCCGGGCAGGGAGTGCCCCGGGTTCGCGCCGTGCACGAGCAAGAGGGCCACCTTGCCGGCGCTCATGTCCTGGACCACCTGCGCCATCTCGTGGAACGACCCCGCGCGCTCGAGCCCGTGGTTCGGCCCGAATTGGACGGTCTTGCCGACCTGGCCCGCGACGTAGTTCAGCAGGTTCACCGCCGCGACGATCTCAGCGCCGTTCGGGTACTGAGCCGCGACGCCGCCCGCCACGGCGAGCCCGCCCTGGGAGCGCGCGAACTCGCGCGCCAGCCGCGTGATCTCGGGCGCCGGGACCCCGACCCGTGGCGCCACGGTGTCCGGCGCGTGCGCCGCCAACAGCGGCTTGAGCCGCGCTGCGTCGGCCGGCACGCCCGCGTGCCGCTCGCTCGCGATCACCTGCGCCATAGCGAGGGCGAGCAGGCCTTCCGTCCCGGGCGCCGGGGCGATCCACTCGTCGGCACTCAGGCCTGTGAGCGGGAGGCGCGGTCCGACGTACACGAACTTCGCCGGCGGCGTCGCACCGCGCGCGCCGAACGCGTGGGCCTCGGTGAAGGCGTGCTGATATCCCACCGGGGAGAGCCATGTCTCCATGAAGTCGGCGCCGAACGACACGATGTAGCGCGCCGCGGCGAAGTCGTACCGCGGGATGGCGGACGTCCCGAAGGCGAGCCGGTTGCCCTCGCGCAGCGCCTCGAACGCGAACGGCTCGTAGGTCACGTGCCGGCCGCCGACCTCGCGCATCCAGGCATCCACGAGCTCGCCCCAGGACCCGGTCTCGAGCCCCGTCACGAACACGATCCCCTTGCCGCGGGCTCCTGTGACGTGGGCCGCGAGGCGCGCGATCGCATCGTCCCAGCTGAGCTCCTGCCAGGCGCCCGTGGGCGTGCGCGCCATGGGACCGGTCACGCGGTCGGGGTTGTACAGGCCCTGGAGGGCCGCCTGGCCGCGCGCGCACAGGCGTCCCTGGTTGATCGGGGACTCGGGATTGCCCTCGAGCTTGATGACCCGGCCTTCGCGCACCTTGGCGTGCAGCCCGCACCCGGCCGCGCACTCGCGGCACGTGGTGGCGTAGTACGTGGCGATGCCCGGGACCTGGTTCTCGGGGGGCACGAGGTAGGGGACGAGCTGCTCGGTCGGCTCGGGGCCGATGCCACACGCCGACGCCGCGGCCGCGCCTCCGGCGGTCGCGCCCAGCACCGTGAGAAACCGTCGACGTTCCATGGGCCCTACCTCAGTAGTGACACACCGTGCAGTCGCGGCTCACGCTGCGCTGCTCGTGACAGGTAATGCACCAGCCCATCGTGAGCGTGGAGACCTGGTACACCTGCGGCATGTGGCGCACATCGCCGTGGCAGGTGCTACAGCTCTCCGGCCCCAGCACCTTGATGTGTCGCTGGTGCGGGAAGTGTACGAAGCCCGGCAGCGCGTGGACGCGGACCCAGTGGGGCGGCTGCTTGCTGCTCCACGCGTCGCGCACCTTCTTGATCTCCGCCTGATGGGCCGGGGTCGACCCGCCGATCATCAAGTGACAGCCGAAGCAGGTCTGGATCGCGGGAATCCCCGGCTCGCTCGAGATCGTCACCGTGGCGTGACAATAGAGGCAGGGGATCTTGTCCTGGCCGGCGTGGATGTCGTGGCGGAAGAAGATGGGTTGGCGGGGACCCGGGAGGCGCCCCGTGTCGCTGATCACGGGGGCCGTGGCGGCTCGGGCTGGCGAGCCGGTCTGGGCGGCGACTGGGACGGCGATCGCCAGTGCCATCGCCACGCCGACCCCGGCCCGACCACTCCGCTTCGTCATCAATTGCGCTCGATGGCGAATGTATCGTGTGTGTGTGTGGAACGGCTCGCGGGCGCCAGAATGTAGCGTCAGCGTCGAACGGCGCACAAGTAGGGGCGCGGCGCGCGGGACTGCTACTCGGGCCGCGCCAACAGCTGATGCTTCAGTCGGATGATGTGGACAAACGCGTCCACGGCGTCGAAGTCGGCGAATTCCATCCAGCACCACCGGATCCCGGTCGCCACCGGACCGTCGCGCATCGCCTGACGCAGGATCTTGGGCAGGCCGTCGGTGACGGCAAACTCGCGCTCCTCGGTCTCGGTGAGGACGAACGTGCCCGAGAGGCCGCTGTCCATGGGATGCAGATAGCCCAGTTTGCGGCCGCCCACCTCGTACATCCACACCCACTTCCAGGCGGTGCCCATGAACACCACCTGTTCGGTGACATGGCGCAGGGCTCGCACGCCCTCGCGCGCCCGTTTGAAGCGCTGCGCGGCGCGCGGCGGCAGGTCCTTGAGCGGGGCGTCGGACTTGGGCCGCTTGCGGGGGCTGGTGTAGAGATTCGTGGCCCAGTAGCCCGGCGGCTGGTGCTCGATAGGGATCATAGTCGGTGCGTTATTGTACGCCGCCCGAGACCGAAGGGAAGCGCCGTTTCAAGCCGCGCCACTGGTCCAGCACGCCCGCGAGGGCGCGCTCCAACGCCGCCACGGCGGCCGCCGCCTGGCGCGTGGGCGCGGCGTCCACCCCTTCGATCACCCCGTACAACTGGGTGAGCTCGCGATCGAGCTGGGTCAGGTTCTCCGCCCGCCGCGCTCCCGGCGTCCCCGTTGGCCCGGGGAGCGTGCCGGCGCCCGTCTCGAACGCCGCCGCGCGGGCGGCGAGTGAGTCGAGCGTCGCGGCGCGCGGCGTGCCGGCCGCGCGGGTGCGGGCGTCCTTCAGCGTCTCCTCGAGCGTGCGCACGGCGTCCAGGGTGGTGGAGTCGCGCCGCAGCGCCTCGACCAGGCGAGTGGCCAGGGTGAACTGTTGGGCCAGCGCCGTCGGGGCGACGCGCAGCCGAGGATCAAGCCGCACGACGAGCGGCTGGGCGGAAGAGCGGCCGCCGACGCCGAGCCGCACGGTATAGCGCCCCGGCAACACCCACGGTCCGCGCGGCTCCCGCGGCGTGTCGCGATAGATCGCCGCGATGGGGTACTCGTGATGCAGCGCCGGGGGCGGCGGGTAGTGCAAGTCCCACACGAACCGGTGCATCCCCGGCCCGGTGGCGAGCGGCTCGGGCACCCGGATCCACCACAGGGGAATGTTCACGTCCGAGTCGGGTGGCTCCGCGCGGTCCGCGCTGGAAAACCGGCGCACCACCCGACCGCGCGCGTCGCGGATCTCGAGCGTCACCGGCCCGCTCGCCGAGCGGGGGAGATAGTAGTCGAGCACCGCGCCGTCGGGCGGGTTCTGCGCCGTGGGCTCATCGGGCGGGAGCGGGGTGTCGGTGTTCGAGTTCCAGCGCACGCGGACGGCGAGGGCGGGCTGGTACAGATAGGCGTCGCTCGCCCGGGCCGCGGTCGCGATCTGCCGCAGCGGCGTGATATCGTCGAGGATCCAGAACGATCGCCCGTGGGTGGCCACGACCAAGTCCGCGTCGTGGATCACGAGATCGCGCACGGCGGACGGCGGCAGGTTGAGCTGCAACGCCTGCCAGTGATCGCCCGCGTCGAACGACACGTACACGCCGCGCTCCGTGCCGGCAAACAGGAGGCCGCGGG
>DATBBW010000238.1:0-10754 GCA_036270795.1 Gemmatimonadales bacterium
CTCCCCGTTACGACCAGCGTGACGAACACGACGTAGAGGGGCGCGGGCAGAATGACCAGGATGTACTTGAACAGGGGCACCTGCGTGGAGGCGGCCGGGAGCAAGGGCGCCACGGGCCACAGGAGGAGGGTGACGCCGAGCGCCACGCCAAACGAGATCTGGCCGACCAGCTTCCAGCGCGCCACCAGTCCCTGGGACTTGCCGCGCACGATCTTCAGGTAGTCGTCGACGAACCCGATCGCGCCCATCCACAGCATCGACGCCACGGCCACGACGACGTAGCGGCTGTCGAATCGCGCCCACAACAGCGTCGGCACTACCGTGGCGAGCAGGATGATGAGCCCGCCCATCGTGGGCGTGCCGCGCTTCGTGAGGTGCGTCGCGGGCCCTTCGGCGCGGATCACCTGGCCGATGTGGTTGGCTCGGAGCCGGCGGATGATGGCGGGGCCGAACACGAACGCGACGAACAGTGCCGTGACCGTCGCGCCCGCCGCCCGGAAGGTGATATAGGTGAGGAGGTTGAACAGGATGTGCTGTTTCGCGAACGGCGCGAGCAAGTGATAAAGCACGTCCCATCCCTCCCGTCAGTCGAGGTGGCGCAGCACGCGTTCCAGCGCGACCCCGCGCGACGCCTTGAGCAGCACGATCGCGTCACCCGGGAGGGCCTCGCGCAGCTGGGGGCCGAGGGCCTCGGCGTCCGGGGCGGTGATGAGCCGCCGCCCGAGCGCCGCGCGATACGGCGCGAACGCCGGCGCGAACGCCCCCACCGCCGCCACGAGCGCGGGGTCCGCAGCCACGATCTCGGCGGCCGCGGCCGCATGCAATCTGGCACTCTCGGCGCCGAGCTCCAACATCGAACCCACGACGACCGCGAGCGAGCGGCCCCGCCGCGCCGCGAGCCAGTGGGCGAATTGCAACACCCAGTGGAGCGACGTGGGGTTCGCGTTGTAGGTGTCGTCGATGACGGTGCGCCCGCCGATCTCGCGCAGCGTCGCGCGCCCGGGCGGAATCCGCACGCCCGCGAGGGCCGCGACCCCGCGCGCCGGATCCGTCCCGCTCTCCCGCCCCACGGCGAGCGCCACCATCGCGTTCTCGATCTGGTGGAACCCGACCACGGGCAGTGTGACGGTATGGCCCTGCCAGGTGAGCCGCGCGTACCCGTCCGCATCGAGCTCCGAGTGGTCTGGGCGCACTTGGGCGGTGGGGTCGGTCCCCGCCACCACGGTGCGCGCCCGGCGCCGCGCCTCGACCGCGAGCTCGGCTGGGTCGGTCCCGACCACCGCGACGCGGGCCCCGTCCACGAGCGCGAGCTTCTCGCGCATCACGCCGGCGAGCGATCCGAATCCCTCGACGTGGGCGTACCCCACGTTCGTGATCACTGCGATCGTGGGCTCGATCACGTCGCGCAGCCGCGCGACCTCTCCAGGGACACTCGCGCCGGCCTCCACCACGAGGGCGTCCGCGTCATCGGGGGCGCCGAGGATAGTGAGCGGCACCCCCACGAGGTTGTTCAGGTTGCCGCTCGTGGCGTGGACGCGATAGCTCGTAGCGAGCACCGCCCGGATCATCTCCTTGGTGCTCGTCTTTCCGCTCGAGCCGGTGACCGCGACCACCGGACGGTCGGGCGCGAGCTGGCGGCGACGGGCGCGGGCCAGCAACCCGAGGGCCGCGAGCGGGTCCGCCACCTCGAAAAACGGCAACCCGTCCACGGGCGGCGTGCCGCGCCGCACCACGGCGGCCGCGGCCCCGTGCCCCTGCGCGGCGGCGAGGAAGGCGTGCGCGTCGAAGCGCTCCCCCTGGAGGGCCACGAACAGGTCGCCCGGTGCGAGCTGGCGGGTGTCGGTCGAAACGCCGGAGTAGGTCGCGCCGGTCGGCGCGCTCGTGCCGAGCGCGTCCGCCACCTGAGCGCTCGTCCAGCGAGTCACTCGGCTCCGAGCTCCCGCACGACCAGCCGCTCGTCGAACGGTTGCTTTTCCGTGCCCACGACCTGGTAGGTCTCGTGCCCTTTGCCCGCGAGCAACAGCGTGTCCGGGGGCGTGGCGAGCCCGAGCGCGAGCGCGATCGCCTTGCGGCGGTCGGCCTCGCGATAGTGCGGCTTCGCCCGCATGCCCGCCTCCACCTCATCGAGGATCGCCTCGGGATCCTCCGTCCGTGGGTTGTCCGAGGTGGCGATCGCGACTTCGGCGAGCCGGACGCACACCTCGCCCATGGGGGCGCGCTTGCCGCGGTCCCGGTCGCCGCCGGCGCCGAACACCACGATGAGGCGCCCCGCCGTCAGCGGCCGCAGCGTCTCGAGCGCCCGCTCCAGCGCATCCGGCGTGTGGGCGTAGTCGCGCAGCACGGTGCACGGGCGCGCCGCGATGCGCTCCATCCGCCCCGGGACTTGGGGCGCGTGTGTCAGCCGGTCGGCAATCGTCTCGAGCGGGACGCCGAGCCCCCAGGCGCACGCCGCCACGCCCAAGGCGTTGGCGACGTTGTAGCGGCCCAAGAGCGGCAGCCGCGTGGGGGCGCTGCCCGCGGGCGTGACGAGCTCGAAGCGCGCCCCCGCCCCGTCGAGCACCACACGGTGGGCAGTGACCTCACCCTTGTCGCCGAAGGTGACGCGGCGGTGCGCGCGCCGCAGCCGTTGCCAGGCCGGGTCGTCGGCGTTGACGACCTCGAGCCCGTCGGGAGCCAGGTGTCCAAGCAGCTTCGCCTTGGCGCTAAAGTACGCCTCGAGCGTGCGGTGGTAGTCCAGGTGGTCGCGCGTCAGGTTGGTGAAGATGGCCGCCTGGAACACCAGGCCGTCGACCCGGCCCTGATCGAGGCTGTGCGAGGACACTTCGAGGGCGGCGCCGCGGGCGCCGCGCTCGAGTAGCGCCGCGAGCGTCGCCTGCAGATCGATCGGGCCGGGGGTCGTCAGGTTTCCGGCCTCGCTCGGCACGGGCTGGCCCGTCGGGTCGAACGCGCCGAGCGTGCCCACCGACCCCATGGGCTCGAGCGCCGCCAGCACGTGGCGGGCCAGGGTAACCGTGGTCGTCTTGCCGTTTGTCCCCGTGACGGCCACGAGCTCGAGCCGCGCGGCCGGCCGACCGTACCACGTCTCCGCCGCGACGGCGGCTGCGCGCCGGCCGTCGCGCACCACGATCTGCGGCAGCTCGACGGGCTGCTCGCGCTCCACCAGCGCCGCACAGGCACCGCGCTCCTGGGCCGCCCGCACGAACTCGTGTCCGTCCGCGACCGAGCCGCGCACGGCACAGTAGAGCATCCCGGGAGTCACTTTGCGGCTGTCGGCCGTGAGCCCGGTGATGTCGGGCCAAGCGTGCAGGTCAGGTGTGCCGACCAGGAGGTGCGCCTGGTCGAGCGCCGCGACGATCTCGGGCAGCCCACTCATGGGCCGGGTCGGTGGCGACGCGTCGCTGCCGGTGGGGACGCGCCGGGATCGGGTGCCACGGCGAACAGGGTCACCGTGGAGCCGGACGCCGCGCTATCGCCCGCCGCGGGCCAGGTGTGATCGGCGGCGCCCCACCCCTTGAGGGTGACCTTGAACCCGCGGCGGTGCAGCGCCCGCACCGCCAGCCGCATCCCCAGTCCGCTCACGTCGGGCACGGCGCGCGCGGGCCCCGGCGCGGCGCTGTCCGGGTGGTAGGGCCACGGCACCACGTAGGGCACGATGCCGCTGTCGTCCTCGAGCGGCGGGGCGCTCAGGCGCGGCGCGGCGGTCGACAGGCGGGCGCGGTCGAGCGCCACGCTGCGCGCCGCGAGCGCCTGCTCCAGCATGGAGCGGGTCACCGGGGCCGCAGTCTGCGCGGCGAAGTAGCTCCCTTTATGAGGGTTGTCGATCTTCACGACCAGGACGAGCTGCGGGTGGTCGGCCGGGAACAGGGCGGCGAACGAGGCGGTGTATTGCCCCGCCGCATACCGGCCGTTCACCACGCGGCGTGCCGTGCCGGTCTTCGCGGCCACGGGGAAATTGGTGAGGGCGGCCTCAGCCCCGGTGCCGTGCTCCACGGCGCCGCGCAACAAGTCGCGCAACGCGGCGGCCACGGCGGGGGACACGACGCGACGGACCGGCTCCACCTGGTGGCGGTACACGAGGGCGCCCGACGCGGTCCGCACCTCGCGCACCAGCGCCGGCACGAGCAACACCCCGTCGTTCGCGAGCGCGGCGTAGGCGGCGGCCACCTGGATCGGCGTCACGGAGAATTCGTAGCCCATGGCGAGGCTCGCGGCGGAGGGGCGCGTCCACTCGGCCGGCGGCCGCAGCCGTCCCGCGGCCTCGGCGGGAAACTCGATCCCGGTCGGGGCCCCGAAGCCAAAATCGCGCAGCGTCGCGTATTGCTCCGGCGGCGTCAGCCGCGTCACGAACTTCGCCACCGCGATGTTGCTCGAGACGCGGATCGCGTCGGCGAGCGTGAGCGACTCCAGCGGCTCGTCGTCGTGGAGGGTGCGCCAGGGCAGCCGGTACTTGCCGCCCTCGCCCGACACGCGCTCCGTGGGCGCGACGCGCCCGCGCGCCAGCAGGCCGGCGGCCGCGAAGATCTTGGCGATCGAGCCGGGTTCGAAGGTGTCGGTGAAGGCGCTGGGCCGCGCGCTGCCGTCGCGCTGGCGCGAGGCGAGCGCGAGCACCTCGCCGCTCCCGGGATCGAGCATCACGACGTCGCCGCCATCGGCGTCCATGCGCCGCAGCGCCTCGTCCAGGGCGCGTTGGGCGATCTCCTGGAGCTCCGCGTCGAGCGTCAGCACGACGTCGAGCCCCGCGGTCGGCTGGGCGATCACGCGCGCCGGCGACTCGTACTCGCGGCCCGCGCGGTCTTTGAGTACGACGGCCGCCCCGGGGCGGCCGTTGAGCAGACTGTCGAGGGTCTTCTCAAGCCCCGATGCCCCCCGGTCGTCCTCGTCCACCCGCCCGATCGCAGCGCGCGCCAACGCCGGCGCGGGGTAAAAGCGGTTCGGGACGGGCTCGAGGTGCACGCCCCGCACGGTGCGCAGCGGCTGCACCTCGAGCGCGCTGAAGGGCCCGCCGAAGTAGGCGTAGCGCTGGTGGAGCGCTTGGAGCCAGGCGTGGGTAGACAGGCCGAGCCGGCGGCCGATGAGCGCGCCGTCGGCCACCGGGTCGCGCAACTCGTTGGGGGCGATGCCGACGTGGTAGGTCTCCTGCGTCAGCGCCAGCGGCGTGCCCTGGCGGTCCCACAGCGCGCCCCGGGGCGCGGCGAGCACGATGCGCTCGGTGCGCTGCGCCTGGGCTTCCTCGGCCCAGCGGCGTCCCTGGATCAGCTGGACCTCGACGGCGCGCCCGGCGAGGAGGCCGAAGGCAAGAAAGACGCCGAGCTGGACGACCTGGAGCCGCACGGCCGAGGTCGCCATCTCTAGTGCGGCCCGTTGCCGGGGGCGGGCAGGAGGATGATCTCGCTGTCGCTCGGCAAATGGAGCCCGAGGCGCGCCTGGGCCCGCGGCACCAGCACGGCGCGGCTCTGGGCGGCGCGGATCCGGCGTTCCAGGTCCGCCGTCTGGCCTTCCAGGGTCGCGTGGCGGGTCCGCAGGTCGCCCAGCTCGCGGGCAGCGCGGATTGCGGCGGTCTGGCGCGCGTACACCACCCACGTCGTGGCCAGGAACGCCACGAGCCACACGGCGACCCAGTGGCGGCCCTTAAGCCGCACGCTCCACCTCGAAGGCGCGGAACCGCGCGGAGCGCGCGCGGGGGTTGTCGCGGATCTCCGCGGCGTCGGGTCGGAGGGGTTTCTTCGTGAGCAGGCGGCCGAGCGGGCGGCCGCGGCAGGTGCACACCGGCTGGCCCGGCGGGCACACGCACGCCCTGCTCCAATCGCGGAAGGTGTGTTTGACGATGCGGTCCTCGCCCGAGTGATAGGTGATGGCCGCCAGCCGGCCGCCCGGCGCGAGCGCGGCGCGCAGCGCCGGCAGCGCGAGTTCCAGCTGCTCCAGCTCCTGGTTCACCACGATGCGCAGCGCCTGGAACAGCCGCGCGAAGTCCGACGGCCCGGCACGCGGCCCCCGCGCCGCGCGGATGGCGTTCACCAGATCGTCGCTCGTGGCGAAGGGCGCGCGGCTCCGTCGTCGCTCCACGACCTGAGCGAGCCGACGGGCGCGCGGCTCGTCGGCCAGCTCAGCGAAGGCGGCCGCAAGTCGCTCGGCGGGCCAGGTATTCAGAAGGTCGGCGGCCGTCACCCCCCGCCCCGCCGCCATCCGCATGTCGAGCGGTGTCCCCGGCCGAAAGCTAAACCCACGGGCGTCGGTATCGAGTTGGTGGGACGACACGCCGAGGTCGAGCAGAATGCGGTCGGGCTGGAAGGTGGCGATCGTGCCCAGCACTTTGCCGGAGCCGAAGGGGCCGGTGCAGTAGCGGATGCCGGTGTCGCCGAGCCGCTCGCGCGCGGCCGCCAGGGCCTCCGGGTCGCGATCCACCGCGAGGACCTCGGCACCGAGCTCGCGCAAGAGCGCCGCGTGGCCGCCCCCACCCACGGTGGCGTCGACGGCGCGGTGGCTCCCCTCGGCCCACGCCCGCACCGCGCGGGCCAGGACCGGGACGTGGTAGGTGGGCGTGGGTCTCCCCCGGGCCAAACGAAAGCCCCGCCTGCCGTGGCAGGGGCGGGGCCGGGTGCGTCGTCCCGCGAGGCGGGTTCAGGCGGGGCTGACGGGGATCGAACCCGCGACCTCCGGTGTGACAGACCGGCACTCTAACCAGCTGAGCTACAGCCCCCTGCGACGAGCGGCGCAATATAGGCCCGCCGGAAAACCAATTCAATGGCTCAGAAGTTTCGGCACTTGAAGGCCTGGCGCACCTTGGGCAATTGTTCTTGGTACTTCGCGAGGTTCTGTTCCAGTTGTCCGACGAACTGGGGCGAGACGCGTTTGCCTAGCTCCATCGCCTCCCTGGTGCGCTGGATCCGGTCGAACACCGCTTTCGCCTGCTCACAACTCTTCGCCCGGGTCATCGTCCCGTAGGGGCCGGCCAGCGTTTGGAGCGATGCGAAGCCATACCAAAAGCTCGCCTGCACCCGGATCTGCTGGCGCGGCCCGAGGGTGTCGGCCGGCGTCCGCGGCGCGACCCCTTGCAGCAAGCGGTCCAGCCACGCGTACGCCCGGTCGTAGGCACCCGCCTGCGCCAGTTTCGAGCCGGCGGTGAGGCTGATCACGTCCGCGGTCAGCCGCAGCCCGGAGTCGCTCGCCGCGAGCGCCCGCTCGAGATAGGTCCTGGCGGAGTCCACTCGATCAGCATACGCGTTGCGAAACTGATGCAGCCCGGCCGTATCGGCCTTCAACCGATTCGCCTGGGCGGTGTCGTAGACCGCGCCATCCACTATGCCCTTGGCGATGAGCAGCGCACCCTTGACGTCGTTCGGGTCGAGGGCGATCGCCTGCTTGTAGGCCCAGAGCGACGAGTCCTTCTGCCCCTTCAAATCGAACGCGGCGCCGAGGGCCTTCCAGAAGTCGGCGGCCTTGGGAAACCGCTTAACGGCGGCGTGGCTGAAGAACAGCAACGCCTGCGTGTCCTGTACTTGTTGCCCGGCACCGAGCGCGGCCTTGATGAGCGTCGAGTCGTTGAGCTTCGTCGTGTCGTTGTGCACCGCGGTAATGAACCCGTCGAGCTCGCAGCGCCACAGCTCGCCCTCGGAGCAGAGGCGCTGCTTGAAGTCGATCAGCCGCTGGTCTCCCGGATTCCACGCCAGCCCAGCGTCGAGGATCGACACCGCGCGTTGGTACTGCTTCTCCTGCCGCAACAGCTCGGCGATCCCGAGGCGCAGCTGCATGTTTTGCGGCTCGCCCGCCAACTCGTGGATGAAGGCGTCGATCGCTTTGAGGGTGTCGCCCTTCTGCTGATAGCCGCTCGCAATCCGATCCCAGGCCGTGGCGTTCAGCGAGTCGCCCTTGGTCGCCCGCAGCGCGGCGGCGATCAGGCTGTCCACCGGCAGCCGCTCCGCCTCGTACACGGTCGAGATGCACAGCTCGGCCGCGGTGAGGTTGGGCTCGATGGCGAGCGCCTTGCGCGCTTGGTCGAGCGCCTTCGAGAACTGACCCTTCTGGCGCTGGTCGTTGCACTCGCGTGCCGCCTCGCCCGCGCGGATGAGCGTGTTGAGGCGCTGGGCGATCGCCTCCCCGAGCGCCGCCGGCGTGCCGGGGTTCCCGTTTGTCACCAGGAGGAGCGCGGCGAGCCCTGACCCGCCGATGTCGCGCACCCGGATCCGCGCGGTGAGGGTGGCGCCCGAGCGCTCGAACGTGCCCGTCGTGTAGGCGTTCACCGTGAGGAACTGCGCCAGCTGGCGGGCCTGCGTCTCGTCGGGCAGGATGTCGCAGGGGAAGTCCGAGGCCTTCAAGGCCTCGCACAGTTTCGGCTTTGGGATGACCACGATCTTGTAGCGGGCGAGCTGCCCGAGCCGCTCGCGCGCCGCGTCCATGACGGCGATACTCACCGTCGAATCAGCCGGTGTCTTCACGACCAGGGGCAGGAGCAGCAGCCGTTCCGTGGGCTGTTGGATGGCGAGCTGCGCCGGCGCCGCCGCAGCGCCGGCGAGCGTCAACCCGGCCGCGAATCCCAGAATCCTCACGCGCGCAGTCCTCACGTTTCCGTCTGATACCCCAGTGGGCGAAGAGGGATTCGAACCCCCGACTTCCTGCGTGTAAGGCAGGCGCTCTGAACCGCTGAGCTATTCGCCCATCGTATCGCCATGGCGGGGCCTTAGAGCGCGAGGCCTACGGGGAAGAAAATGCAGTAGCCCAGGGTCAGCAACAGCGGCGCGGCCGTGGTCGAGCCCTGGCGTAATAGCGCATAACCGGCGACGAGCGAGATCACGGCCGCCGCCAAGAACACCCAGTTCTTCGGTCCGAAGTGGAGGCGGGAGTGCGCGAGGCTCGGGTCGGGCATAAGGGCAGGAGTTTACCCGACCCCTCCGACATCGTCAAGCAGTTGAGTCGTCGGTCGGAGGCGCGGGCCACCCCTCATCGAGGAGCGCCCGACGCGCCCGGTCGCGGCGTCGCCGCAGCCACACGAGCCAGCCGAGCGCCACGCCGGCCACCGCCCAGAAGACGCCGGTCGCGCCGGCCCACCCGAGCCACCCGTAGCGCGCCGCCACATCGCGTTGCCAGCGCACCTCGAAGTCGCCCTCGGTCACGTGGTAGGTGGCGCGCAGCGCGGCGTCGAACGTCGGGGCGGTGGCCACCTGATCGACGAGCGGGGCGAGCCCTTGGGCGCCGCCCCAGCGCTGGAGGAGAAGCACCGCGGTGGTGGCGAGCGCGTAGGCCGTGGCCGCGTCCGTCGCATCGCCGCGCAGCGCTCGGTCGAGCTCATCCAGATCCATCCGGACGCCGCGCGCCACTTGCCAGTTGAGCTCGAGGGCCTCGAGCCGGTCCCACTCGCCGGCGGCGACCGCGGCGTACCCTTCCTCGAACCAGAGGGGAAGCGCGCGACGCACCCGCCAGCGCAGCGCGAGGTGCGCCAACTCGTGGCGCAGCGCGCCGGCGAGGTGGTCGGGGGGGCCACTGGCGAGCAGCACCACCGTGCCCGTCCCCGCGAACGCGGCGCCGGCGCTCCAGCGAGGCAGCCGGTTCCCGGTGAGCGAGTCAAACGTGGCGCGCGACGGGGCGAGCCACAACCGGATCGAGCGTGCGGGGAGCGGGCCGACGCCCGGGAATGGCGGAGCCCGGTCCGCGTGCTCAGCGAGGGCGACGGCGAGGCTCGTCTGGGGCGGCCACGCCAGCGCCGTCACCCGGCCGACGGTCACCGCGACGGGCGGCGCCGCCTGGGCGACGAGCCAGGCGAGCGCGAGCGCTAGGTGCGCGGCGGCTCCTGCCCCTGGAGCGCGAGCTCGAGTGTCTCCTGACACTTCTTGCCCCAGGGATTGAACTTGTTCGCCTTGAAGCCCTCGTCCCACACGCGCTTCGCCTGCTCCGGGTCGCCGCCGAACCATAGGGCGCGCCCGAGCTCGTAGTACGCTTCGATGAGGTTCGGGCCGAGCTTGAGCGTCTTCTGAAAGAACGTCTGCGCGTCCTCGTACATCTCGCGTTGCAGGTAGACGAGGCCGAGATAGAAGTGGGCGTAGAGGGTGGCCTTCTTGTCGTTGTCGAGGCGAATCGCCTTGGAGAGATGTTCGATCGCCTCGCCGAAAATCCGCTTCTTCAAACAGATGTAGCCGACGTTGATGCGGGCGAGCGAGTTCGCCGGCTCCTTCATGAGGACCTTCTGGAACGTCCCGAGCGCATCGTCGTAGTCTTCGTGCAGCATCTGCGCCCATCCGAGCAGCGACTCCGCCTGCGTCTCCCCGGGCGAGAGCTGCAGCGCGCGCATCAGGGCCGAACTCGCCCCCGCGTAGTCGCCGAGCGAGATGAGACTCCACCCCTTCTCGATGAACGTCGAGGCGCCGATGTGATCGGCGTGGAGCGCGGGGCGCGCGCCGGTGAACTCCGGGGCGGAGGCCTCGGCGGTCGAGGCGGAAAGCTGCTTGTAGCGCTCCACCAGCTTGCGGACGTCCTCCTTCAAGGCCGTCAGCTCGCCGATCAGCGCCTCCACCCGCTTGAAGTAGCCGATGATCTCGCGCTTCAGGGCCTCGCGCTCGGCGAGTCCGCCCGCCACCGTGTCCAGGCGGTGCGCGATCTGCGCGTACTCGGCCCGCAGGGCCGGGAGCGGCGAGTCGACCATCAGACCGCCGCCTGCTCCTGGACCGCCGTGTCGAGCGCCACCTTCTCCTTCGAGTTCAGGAGCCGCGCCGTGTTCAGCACGATGATCGTGCGGTTCCCCTGCACCACGAGGCCCGTGATATACT
>DATBBW010000239.1:0-3797 GCA_036270795.1 Gemmatimonadales bacterium
CGCCGGGCTCACGGGCCTGACGGACGACTCGAGCGTCAACCGCGACGTGAAGGAGCAGGCCGTGTTCGCGCTGTCCCAGCGACCGCGCGAGGAGGGGGTCCCGGCGCTGATCCGCGTCGCCCGCGCGAATCCCGATCGCGAAGTGCGGCGCAAGGCGCTGTTTTGGCTCGGGCAGTCGAATGACCCGCGCGCCCTGGCGTTGTTCGAGGAGCTGCTGACAAAACCCTGACCTGCGCAGCAACGCGGTGCTCCGCTGGGAGTACCGGCCTGGGTCGACGCTGATCGTGGTGTGGACCCAGGCGCGCTTCGCCTACCTGTCCGACCCGACGTTCGCCCCCGTGCACTACCTCGGGCGCGAGGTGTTCGGCGACCGCCCCACCAACGTGCTGCTCGTCAAGGTGAATTAGTGGCTCAGCCTATCGCCGCACGGCGCGTCGTATATTCCTCCCATGCCCTTCTGGACGTGGCGTCGCAAACTGTGGGCCGGGGCGGTAGTGGCGTTCGCGCTGGCCGGCGGCTGGGCCGCCGTGGTGGTCGCCGTGGCGCTGGCGGCCGCGCGCGACCAGGCCACGCCGGCCGACGCCATTGCGGTGCTCGGGGCCGCGCAGTACAACGGCCGCCCCTCCCCCGTGTTTCGGGCCCGGCTGGACCACGCCGCGGCCCTGTACCAACGCGGCCTCGCACCAGTGGTGCTGGTGACGGGGGGCGTCGGCTCGGGCGACACGGTGAGCGAGTCCGAGGTCGGCCGGCGCTATCTCGTCAAGGAGGGCCTGCCCGACGGCGCCGTCGTCGCGCTGCCGGCGGGCACGAGCACCCGCGCCTCGCTCCAGGGTGTGGCGCACTGGTTCGCGGCACGCGACAGCCGGCGCGTGCTGCTCGTCTCGGACGGCTTCCATATGCTGCGGCTCCAGATCCTCGCCACACGGCTCGGCCTGGTCCCGTTCACCTCGCCCGCGCCCAACTCGCCGATCCGGTCCAACCCGCGGCGCAACGCGGGCTACTTCCTCGCCGAGGGCGTCAAGGTCCCGGTCACCTGGGTGTTCAACCGCTAAAAGGGGCGCAATGCAACTCGCCAGCCGCCGGATCTACACGGGCCGTGTGCAGCTCGACGTCGACACCGTCCGTTTCCCGGACGGCTCCACCGGGGAGCTGGAAGTGGTGCGCCACCCCGGCGCCGCCGCCGTAGTTCCGTGCGCCTCAGACCCGGCGGCGGCAGACCCGACGATCCTGCTCATCAAGCAGTACCGCTACGCCACCGGAGGAACGCTGTGGGAGGTACCTGCCGGCACGCTCGAGCCGGGCGAGGACCCAGCGCACTGCGCCCGCCGGGAGCTCGCCGAGGAAGCCGGCGTGACGGCGACCGAGTTGCGCCGGCTCACCTCCATCTGGACGACCCCGGGCTTCACCGACGAGGTGATTCATTTGTACCTGGCCACCGGGCTCACCACCGGTACGCCCGCGCACGAGCCCGACGAGTTCATCACGGTCGAGCCGCAGCCCCTGTCGCAGGTGCTGACGCGCATTCGCGACGGGGAGATCCGCGACGCGAAGACGATCGTCGCTATCCTCTATATGTCGGGGTTCGTCCTGGGGCGGTAGCGCAGGATCAGGCGGGGCGGCTCGGGTAGGGGGGTGAGGGCGCGCCCGTCCGAGTGTGCCGTGCCGGTGTCATCTGGCGGGGACGCCGGACGATTCGAAGCGGCCTGGCGTCGCCCGAGCAAGCTCTTCCGGCGCAGCGGGTTAACGTCTGGCCTGCGACCGGTACGGTTCATGCCGTATCTCTATATAGGTAGGGGGAGCGCCGTGGCCCCCGCGATTGGCCGGATTGGACCCGACACAACGGAGCCGCCCGATGCGAGCAGTCCTGAACCAGAAGACCGAGGCCGTGGTGAGCGCGCGGGCGCTAGAGCGCCAGGCGCTGCACGAGTTGGACGACGGCCGGCTGGTGCTCGAGCACCTGGCGGGAGACGCCCAGGCGTTCGGGACCCTGGTGGACCGGTACCAAACCCGCCTCCTCAACTTCATCAACCGGACGATCGGTGACCGGGAGCGGGCGGAGGACCTCGTGCAGGAGGTCTTCATCCGGGTGTTCCGCCACCTGCACCGCTTCGACCAGACGAAGAAGTTCTCGACCTGGATCTACACCATCGCTTCAAACCTGGCGAAGAACGAGCTGCGTAACCGCAGCCGCAACCCGCTGGTCCTATTCCAGACCATCAAGAAGCACTGGGAGGCGGACCACCGCCCGCTGCAGTTCGAGGACACGACCGCGCGGCCCGATGACTTGTACCGCAAGCGCTATCTCAAGGATGCCGTGGACCAGTGCGTGGGCCAGCTCCCCTCGCACCACCGCGCCGTGTTCGTGCTCCGCGAACTCGAAGGCAAGAGCTACGCCGAGATTGCCGAGATCACGGGCTGCAACCTGGGTACGGTGAAGAGCCGGCTCAACCGCGCCCGTAACAGCTTCGCCCAGCTGATCGAGCCGTTGCTCGAGTAGCCCGAGCACGGCCGCGGCCTCTCAGGGAACCCCCGACCGCCCCGCACGGTACTAGATAGCCGTCATGACGTGCGCCGAATTCCTGGACCGTTACACGGACTACCGTGACGGGCTGATCACCGCGCCGCGCGAGGTGCGGCTGTGTGAGCGCCACCTCGCCCACTGCACCGCCTGCCGCCGCTACGATGTGGCCGTGCGGCGCGGGGTACGGGCCCTGCAGGCCGTCGCTACAATCCAGCTGTCCCCCGACTTCCGACGCCAACTCGACGCGCGGCTCGAGGGCGAGCGCCGGGCCGCCCGCCAGGTCCCGGCGCGCGCCCGGATCGCCGCCGCGCTGTTCCTCGCGGCCGCCGTGGCACTCATCGCGCGCGAGGGCGTGCACCGCGCCCCCGTGGCGAGCGCACCCGCGCTCCCGCCCGTCCCGTTCCCCAAGCCGGTCGTCCAGGCGGGTGTGCCGATCGTGTCGTTCCAGGATCCGCGGGCGAGTGTGCTCACGGGGAATCAGAACCCCTACGGGACCGCGCTCGTCGAGCCCGCGTCGGCCGGTCGGTAGGCTTTCTCTCGTCGCGAGGCCACGGTAACTTCCGCCCCGTATGGGGGCGCTCACCTTTGACGCGCTGCTGCGGAGCCTGAAGCGGGGCGCGCCCGATCCGGTGTATTACCTCCATGGCGACGAGGATGTGCTGAAGGACGAGGCTGTTCGGGCGCTCCTCGACCGCGCCGTCGAGCCGGCGGCGCGCGACTTCAACGTCGACCAGCGCAGCGCCGCCGAGTTGGACCCCGCCGCCTTGCACGCACTCGTCAACACGCCACCGCTGCTCGCAGAGCGTCGCGCCGTGGTGATCCGCGGGCTCGAGCAGCTCCGCAAGACCGCCAAGGTGCGCGAGGAGTTGGGGCGCTACCTCGACTCCCCCAATCCGACCACGCTGCTCGTGTTGGTGCAGGGCGCGGGCGAGCCGCCCGATGCGGACCTCGCGCGGCGCGCGACCGTCGTGGCGATCGAGCCGCTCCCGCCGGAGCGGCTCGAGCGCTGGTTGGCGCACCGCGCGGGCCAACTGGGCGCCACGCTCGCCCCGGACGCCGTCGCGCTGCTCGTCAGCGCCGTGGGGAACGACCTCGCATCGCTGGCGCGCGAGCTCGAGAAGCTGGCGGCGGTCGCGGCCGACCGGACCGTCACGCGCGACGACGTCGCCAGCCTCGTCGGGGTGCGCCGCGGGGAAACGGTGCAGGATCTCGTGGAGGCCGCGCTGGAGCGGCGCGCGAGTGCCGCCGCGCGGCTCGTCGAGCCGGTGCTCGAGCA
>DATBBW010000240.1:0-6502 GCA_036270795.1 Gemmatimonadales bacterium
CATCGCCACCTCCGCGAGCGCCACCCCGAGGCCACCCTGCGAGCAGTCGTGCGCCGAGTGGAACAGCCCGCGCTCCGCGCCCGCGACCAAGTAGTCAACGAGCCGTCGCTCGGCCGCGAGGTCCACGACGGGCGGCGCGCCGCCGGTCAGGTCGTACAGCGCCTCCCACAACGCTGAGGCGCCGAGCTCGGCGCGCGTCTCCCCGAGCAGCACTACCGCGTCGCCGGTGGCCCGCGCGTGCGCCGGCACGGCGCGCTCGGCGCGCGGGAGCAGCCCGATCATGCCGATGACGGGAGTCGGGTCCACGGCCCCCGCGGGGCTCTCGTTGTAGAAGGAGACGTTGCCGCCCGTGACCGGCGTGTCGAGCGCGCGGCACGCCTCGGCGATCCCGCGGCACGCTTCCTGGAACTGGTAGAACACCTCGGGCCGCTCGGGGCTGCCGAAGTTCAAGCAATCGGTGACGCCGAGGGGGCGGGCCCCGGTGCACGCAACGTTGCGGGCCGCTTCGGCCACCGCGGCCTTGCCCCCTTCGTAGGGGTCGACGCGGCCGTAGCGGCTGTTCCCCTCGACCGTCAGAGCAAGGCCAAACCCCGCGTCGCGGACGCGGATCACCCCGGCGTCGCCCCCGGGCGCGAGCACGGTGCCCGCCTGCACGGTCGAATCGTACTGTTCATAGACCCAACGCTTGGACGCCACGCCTGGATGGTCGAGCACCCGCAACAGCGCCGCGGCGGCGTCGGGGCGGGGCGCGTCGGGCGCGGGGCCGAGGCGGCGCAGGACGGCGCTCTGCGGGTCGGGCGCGGCACGCGGCGTGTAGGTGGGGCAATCCCCAATGAGGCGAGCGCCGGGGATCGC
Source organism: Gemmatimonadales bacterium (assembly GCA_036270795.1). Classification (GTDB taxonomy): domain Bacteria; phylum Gemmatimonadota; class Gemmatimonadetes; order Gemmatimonadales; family GWC2-71-9; genus AG41. The sequence goes on from DATBBW010000240.1 coordinate 856, forward strand.
CACCACGAGCTGGTCCCCCCAACGTGCGCGGTACATCCCGTCGGCGGTGACGCGCCCGATGGGCGTCGCCTCGAGCTCCCATTTCGCGGCGATCGCCTGGACCGCGCTCACCCGGTCGGGCGGCGCGACCACGAGCATGCGTTCCTGCGACTCCGACAGCAGGATCTCGTAGGGGGTCATGCCCGGCTCGCGGGTGGGGACGAGGGCGAGATCGAGCTCCACGCCGACGCCGCCGCGCGCGGCCATCTCCGCCGACGACGACGTGAGGCCGGCCGCGCCCATGTCCTGGATCGCCACGATGTGCCCGGAATGGACGAGCTCGAGGCTGACCTCGAGCAACAGCTTCTCCGTGAACGGGTCGCCCACCTGGACCTGGGGCCGCCGCCGCTCGGACTCCGGGGTGAGCTCCTCCGACGCGAACGAGGCGCCGTGGATGCCGTCCCGTCCCGTGCGCGAGCCCACGACGAGCAGCACGTTGCCGACGCCGTGCGCCGCCGCGCGGATCAGGTCCTGCTCCTTGAGCAAACCGACGCACATGGCGTTGACAAGCGGGTTGCCGCTGTAGCTCGCGCCGAAGTCCACCTCGCCGCCGAGCGTCGGGACGCCGACGCAGTTGCCGTAGTCGCCGACGCCGCGGACCACGCCCGCGAAGAGGTAGCGGTTGCGCGCCTGGTCGAGCGGCCCGAACCGCAGACTGTTCAGCAGGGCGACGGGCCGTGCGCCCATCGTGAACACGTCGCGCAGAATGCCGCCCACGCCCGTGGCCGCCCCTTGGTACGGCTCGACCGCGGAGGGATGGTTGTGGGACTCGATCTTGAACGCCACCGCCCACCCGGCGGGCAGGCGCAGCACGCCGGCGTTCTCGCCCGGCCCCTGGACCACGTGCGGGCCGGTCGTGGGGAGGGTCGCGAGCACCGCCTTGGAGTGCTTGTACGAGCAGTGCTCGCTCCACAGCGCCGAAAACACCCCTAGCTCGGCGAACGTGGGCGCGCGGCCGAGCAAGCCCTCGATCCGGCGGTATTCCTCGGGCGTGAGGTGGTGCTCGCGTACCAGCGGGGGCGTGATCGGCGGGTCGCCCGGGAAGGGCGTGGGGGTCGCGGCCGCGGGCGGGGGCGGTGGCGGGGCGGCGCGGGTGCGGCTCACGGGCCCACCCTGACCCCCGAGACACCCCGCATCACGGCGCGGACCACGCGGGTGAGGAAACCCGGCTCCGGGTGGGCCACCAACCGCTCCGCCTCGCGCGCGTCGAGCCAGATGCCGTGGCAGTTGGTGCACTGGTCGAGCGCGAAGCCATGCCAGTCGCCGGTGATCAGGTCGTAGCCGCATTTCGGGCATTTCATGTAATGCGAGCGCCGCGCGGCCGCCGCGGCGGCGCGCTCGAGCTGCTGGCGCTGCTGGCGCAGCAACTCGGTGTCGCGCCGCGCGAAGTATTCCTCTTCGTTCTGGCTGGGCTTGTCGGACATCGGCTGCCTCAGGGCGTCGGGGGCTTTACCGTCAGCGTGTCGCCACCGTGGCGCGCGTGCGGCTGCGTCGCGGCCGGGGACGAGGACTGCCCGCTATAGCCATGCCCCGGCCAGCGGAGCACGGCGTCCACGACTTGGCCTTTGTCCAAGAACACGACGTCCTCGGTGCCGCAGCTGTACTCGCAGCCGTTGCGGAAATAAAGGAAGGTCATCTCGCCCTGGTGGCGCACCGCGATGGGCGGGCCCCAGCGGGAGTAGATGTCCTTTTCGTTCATCCCCGGCGCGATGGTGCCGGTGTCGGGCGAGTCGTACGGCCTGTCGCGCAGCGGCCGGGCCAGCGCCGGGGCCTGCATCCCTTCGGGCGGCGTCGGAGCGCCTGGGGCCGCCCCGCCCCCCCCGCCGCCCCCGCCGCCGGGGCCTTTCGCCTTACCGCGGGCCGGGGGGCCGGTCTGGGGCGCGGGCGTCGGCGGGGCAGCCGGGGTGGTCGGGGGCGTGGCTGGGGCGGGGCGACCCCGGCCGCGGCGCGCAGCGATTTTCGCGGCGATCGTCTCCTTGAGCTTCGCGTACTGCTCGCTCACCTTCGCGCTCACCTTCGCGAAGCCCTCGTTGACCTGCTTACACCCTGAGGTGGTGATCCCCAACAGCGCCCACATCAACAGCGTGCGGCGTCGCATGTCGAGCCTCCATCGAGTGAAAGACGCGGGCCCCATCCGGGCCGCCCAAGACCGAAGCGGTGCGGCGCTCCGGGTGCGGCATGATCCCCACCACGTTGCGGCCAGCGTTCGTCACGCCGGCGATGTCGTTGGTCGAGCCGTTCGGGTTGTCGCGTACGTAGCGCCACACCACCCGGCCGTTTGCCTCGAGCTCGCGGGCGGTCCGCTCGTCGGTGACGTAGCGGCCGTCGCCATGGGCGATCGGGAGCTCGAGCACTTCGCCCGGCTGATACCGGCCGGTAAACGGCGTGTCGGTCCGCTCGACCCGGACCCAGGCCGGACGCGACAGGAAGCGGAGCCGGGCGTTGCGCACGAGGCCGCCCGGGAGCAGGCCCGCCTCGCACAGGATTTGGAATCCGTTGCAGATGCCGAGCACCGGGCCGCCGGCCCGGGCGTGTTCGGTGACGGCCGCCATGACGGGGGCGAAGCGGGCGATGGCGCCGGAGCGCAGGTAGTCGCCGTAGCTGAAGCCGCCGGGCAGGATGACGACGTCGGCCTGCTCCAAGTCGGTGGCGCGGTGCCACACGTAGTAGGCGTCCGCGCCCGCCTCCAGGGCGGCGGCGCGTGTGTCGGCGTCGCAGTTGGAGCCGGGGAACACGATCACCGCGACGCGCCTCATCGGGCCGCCCCGGTCGCCAGGGTGAGCTCGTAGTCTTCGGTCACGGGGTTCGCGAGCAGCCGGTCGCACATCGCGCGCGCCCGGGCCAACGCCTCGGCCGGGCTCGGGGCGTTCACGGCGAGCACCACGTGCTTGCCGATCCGCACCCCGCTGACCTCGGCGAATCCCAGCGCGTGCAGCGCATGCTCGACCGCCTGTCCCTGGGGGTCGAGCAGGGCGGCGCGCGGCATCACCCGCACCTCCACCGTGAACGCGTTCATCCCGGACCCCCGTGGGGCGCGATCCCACGCGGGGAGGGGCCGTAGGCCTCGTCTGCCCGCCCGCCGTTCGTGAGCACGATGGGGCCCGCGATTTCCGACTCTTCGTCTTCGCTCGCGTCGGCGAAGAAGCCCAGCACGACGGCGCGCAGCATCCCGTACACGACGTAGCCGACCCCGAGCGGGAAGAAAAACGCGTCGTGCGCGAACACGCCGAACGCCACGACCACCAGGATGGTCGCGAGTCCCAGGAGGCCGCGCAGCGTGCGGAGCCCCGCGCGCGGCAGGGTGGCATAGCGCACGTTGCTCACCATCAGGATGGTGAGCAGGATCATCAGGAGCTGCATCAAGAGGTGGCGCGGCATCAGTCGGAACACCTGCTGGTACAGTTCGGTCGTGGTGAACGGGTAGAACATGGCCAGCGTCATCCCGGCGGCCGGGGACGGCAAGCCGATGAAGCTCGACTTGGCGCGCCCCGCCTGGGTGATGTTGAACCGCGCCAGCCGGATCGCCGCGGCCATCGCGTAGAAATAGCAGAAGATCCACTCCGCCTGGCCCGCGCTGGCGAACTCGAGCTGGTAGATCAGGAACGCGGGGGCGACCCCGAAGCTCACGATGTCCACGAGGCTGTCGAGCTCGGCGCCGAAGCGTGTGCCCGTCTTGGAGAGCCGGGCCACGCGCCCGTCCAGCGTGTCGAGCACGCCGGCGAAGAAGATGAACCAGCTGGCGCGGTAGAACTCGCCGCGCGACGCGAGCACCATCGACCACATGCCGAAGAACAGATTGAACAGCGTGAACAGGCTCGGCACCACGATCACCACGCGGCGCATGCTGGGGCGGGGGAAGCGTCTCATGCCGCGTACTCCGCGAGCACGCTCGCGCCCGCGCGCACCCGGCCGCCCACGGCCACCCGCAGCGCGGGCCCGCGCATCGCCGGGAGGAACACATCGACGCGCGAGCCGAAGCGGATCATCCCCATGCGGGTGCCCTGTTCCACCCGGCTGCCCGGCGTCGCGTCGGTCACGATGCGCCGCGCGATCAGCCCGGCGATCTGGCGGACGAGCAGCGGCCCCCGCTCGGTCCGCAGGCCGACCGTGGCCTGCTCGTTGTCGAGGCTCGCCTTGTCGGAGGCCGCATGCAGGAACTTCCCGGCGGTGTAGCGCACCAGCTCGACCGTGCCCGAGGCGGGATAGCGATTCACGTGCACGTCGAACACGCTCATGAAGATCGAAATCCGGGTGGCGCGGCCCTGCAGGTAGAGGGGCTCATCGACCACGGTCACCTCCACGATCTTCCCGTCCGCGGGGGCGAGCACGTACTGGGAGCCGCGCGGGCCGGTGCGTCCGGGGTCGCGAAAGAACACGATCAGCCACACCGCGACGGCGCCCAGTAGCGCGTCCGGCACCCACAGCCAGGGCGCGCCCCGCGCCGCCCAGGCGCCGAGCGCCACGAGTCCCCAGCCGGGGAGGATGAAGGGCCAGCCTTCCGGCGCGATGCCCATCACTCGGTCGCCAGCGGCTTGCCCGTGAGGCGGCGGTAGGCTTCGAGGTAGCGCTCGCTCGTCTGCGTGACCACGGCGGGCGGGAGCGGCGGGGGCGGAGCCTCCCCGTCCCACTGGCCCTGTTGCCGCAAGCCCGCGAGGTAGTCGCGCAGCGGCTGCTTGTCGAAGCTGGGCTGCTGGCGGCCTGGCGCGTAGCGGTCGGCCGGCCAGAAACGCGAGGAGTCGGGGGTCAACAGTTCGTCGATCACGAGCAGCCGCCCCTCGGGCGTGGTGCCGAACTCGAACTTGGTGTCGGCGATGAGAATGCCGCGCGGGGCGGCGTGGGCGCGCCCCGCCTCGTACAGGGCCAGGCTCGCCTGGTGCAACCGCTCGGCGAGCGAACGGCCCAGGGCTTGGACGAGATGCCCCACCGCGACGTTCTCGTCGTGGCCGGTTTCGGCCTTGGTGGCCGGAGAGAAGATCGGCGGCTCGAGTCGCGCGCTCTCCACGAGCCCCGCCGCGAGCGGCTCGCCCGCGAGTGTCCCGGTCCGCTGGTACTCGGCCCAGGCGGAGCCGGTGAGATACCCGCGGACGACGCACTCGAACGGCACGGGTGTGGTGCGTCGCACGAGCATCGCGCGCCCCGCGAGGGTGGCACGGTGGGGGGCGAGCACCGGGATCCGGGCGATGATCTCATCCGCCTCGGCGGAGAGAAAATGGCTCGAGATCACGTCGGCCAGGCGCTCGAACCAGAAGGCGCTGAGTTGCGTGAGCACCGCGCCCTTGTGCGGGACCGCTTCGGCGAGCACGACGTCGAACGCGCTCACACGATCGCTCGCGACGAGGAGCAGCGTCCGCTCGTCCACGGCGTACACCTCGCGCACCTTCCCGCGCCGCACTAAGGGCAGGGGCAGCGCGCTCGCGACCAGCGGCGCCGCGGCGTGCGTGGGGGGGGACGCGGGCGACGCCGGCGCCGCGCGGGGCGCGTGCGGGGCCGTCATACCTGCACCTCCGCCGGGGCCGCCGCCGGGGCGACGGCCTCGATGCGCCGCAGCACGGCGGGGACGACCTGATCGAGGAATTCGTCCACCTGGCGCGGGGCGCGGCCGACGTAG
>DATBBW010000241.1:0-2579 GCA_036270795.1 Gemmatimonadales bacterium
GGCGACCGCGCGGTCCACGCCGTGGCGCAGCAGCTCTGTCACGAGCCGAGCCGGCCCCTTGCCGCGGGCGGCGCGCAGCGCGGCGTAGTGCGCTGCGAAGCCCGCGTCATCGATCAAGCCGCGCGCCGCGAGCCGCGTCAGGGCCGCGTCCACCGCTTGGGGGGAGTGCTCGCGCCGCACGAGGCGCCGCCATAGGTCGAGGCGGGCATATCCGCGCCGGCCGAGCGCGCGGAGCGCCGCGCGTTCGGCCCCAGCGAGCTCGGCGAGCTCGCGGAGCCGCGCCAGCTCTCGAGGCCCGAGCGCGTCACCCACCCGGAGGCCGAGCGGCGCGACGAGATCTGCGGGAAGCGATGCAAACCGCCCCCGATCCACCTCGACCAGCCGGTGGCCCGGCTGGCGCGGATCGGGGGCGAGGCCCGTAAGCCGTGCGGGGGCAGTCACTTACTCCTCGGGGGCGGAGGCCTCCTCGTCGGCCGCGACCGCCGCGGGCTTCATGCCAAGGTGATCCTTCACCTTCACCTCGACTTCGGCCGCGAGGTCGGCGTGGTCCTTCAAGTACAGCTTGGCGTTTTCGCGGCCTTGGCCGATGCGCTCCTTGCCGTAGCTGTACCACGCGCCGGACCTATCGATGATCCCCGCTTCGGCCGCGATGTCCACGAGCAACGATTCGCGGCTGATCCCCTCGTCGAACATGATGTCGAACTCCGCCTGGCGGAACGGCGGCGCCACCTTGTTCTTCACCACCTTCACGCGCACGTGATTGCCGAGCACGACCTCGCGCTCCTTCACCGGCCCGAGGCGTCGCATGTCGAGCCGCACCGAGGCGTAGAACTTGAGCGCCCGGCCCCCCGAGGTGGTCTCGGGATTGCCGAACATGATCCCGATCTTCTCGCGCAGCTGGTTGATGAACACCACGGCGGTGCGCGAGCGATTGATCGCGCCCGCGAGCTTGCGCAGCGCCTGACTCATGAGCCGCGCCTGGAGCCCCGGCAGCGAGTCGCCCATCTCGCCTTCGAGTTCCGCCTTGGGCACGAGCGCCGCCACCGAGTCCACGACCACCACGTCCACCGCGCCCGAGCGCACCAGGATCTCCGTAATCTCGAGCGCCTGCTCCCCGGTGTCGGGCTGCGACACGAGCAGGTCGTCGATGTCCACGCCGAGCTTCTTGGCGTACTCGACGTCGAGCGCGTGCTCGGCGTCGATGTAGGCGGCCGCGCCGCCCAACCGCTGCGCGTTCCCCACGACGTGGAGCGCCAGCGTGGTTTTCCCGCTCGATTCCGGGCCAAAGATCTCGGTCACGCGGCCCCGCGGAATGCCGCCGATGCCGATCGCGGCGTCCAAATTGATGGCGCCGGTCGGGATCGCCTCCACCCGCACCTGAGGCGAGTCGGCGCCCATCCGCATGATGGACCCTTTGCCACAGGTCTTCTCGATTTGGGTGATGGCGAGGCTCAGGGCCTTCTTGCGCTCGTCGCTCAGCTGCGGGACTTCCTTCTCGCCTGCCATGAGTATCCTCGACATGGGTTGGGAGCCTCCCCGTAGGAGACCCGAATATAAACCGAAGCCGGGCGCTCCGCCACACCGCCCCAGGGCGCGTCACGGGCGGCGCCCCGCTGCCTGCGCCCCGCCCGCCACTCGCCTCAATAGTAATCGCCAGGCGCGTGGGCCGCGCCACCGTAGGGCCCGCGCCACGCCGCGGGGCCACGCTCCCCGGGCAGCCCCCCGCGACGAGGCCTTGAACCCGGGCGTTACCTGGCCCCCGCGGCTGGCATCTTTCAGGGCAGGAGTGCGCCCTATCCATTGGAGGGACAGATGGTTCGCAAGCTTTTGGGAGTCGCCCTGACGCTCGGGCTGCCGGCGATCCTCAGCGCGCAAGCGCCCGAGACGTCGGCCGGCAAGTCGGCCGTGACGCATGGCAAGGCCACGCGCCGCCTGGGCGACGTGGTACGGACGGCTGAACCCAAGGAAGACACGGACCGCGATCGCGACGATCGCGCGAAGACAGAGGACAAGGATCAAGATCGGGATGATCGCGGCCGCAATCCGAACGCGGCCACGCCTGCCAAACCCGCGACGCCGGCCGTTCCGGCGCACGGCGAGGGCCCGGCGACGCGCGCCAAGCCCGCCACGCCGGCGGTGCCCTCACCGAAGAGCGGGGGTCATAAGCCGTAACCCCAGCCGGCAACAGTGTTGGTCGAGCGGTGGCGGACCGCAGGATCGCGCGCCCGCCACCGCTCTTCAGTTTCCACCGGCCGCCTCACGGGGTCGGCACGGCAGTGTCATGTGGCAGGGTAGGTAGGTTTCTCGTAGGTCGGGGCTCGGCGCCCGAGTAGACGACCTTGTGGGTCTCCGTTATCGTGGAGGGAATATGCGGTTCATTGTCCTCGCGTGTTTCGTCGCCCTGGTCGCCGCCGGCTGCGGCAGTTCCACCAGCCCCGCCAACTCGTGCGGTAGCGTCAAGGCGGATGCCAACGTCGGTACGACCAGCTCGAACAATTTCTCTCCGGCCAACACCACCATCACCCACGGGCAGACGGTGTGCTGGCAGAACAACACCCAGACCCTGCATTCCGTCATCG
>DATBBW010000242.1:0-1793 GCA_036270795.1 Gemmatimonadales bacterium
CGGACGGACGCTTCGGCCGCCGACTCCTTATTCTGCGGGCGGCTCACCGACATCCACACGGCGAGGTCCCAGGCGTTGCGGATGGCGATGAAGAGGAGAGCGAGCGCGAGGACCGCAACCCCGTAGAGGGCCTGCCGGGTCAGCCGGTCCCAGATCAGCACGGCCATGACGACGAGGGCGGCGTACACCAGCGTGGGCACGATCACGTTCCAGACCCAGTCCTCGCGAACCGGAACGTAGCGGGTAGCGCCGATGCCGATCCGGTACATGGTGACGCCGATTACGCATCCGTAGATGACCCCCGCCAGCCCCCCGATCGCCAGCCCGACGCTCAGGGTCCCCCCGTTCTGATGCGGCATGCTCATGAACGCCGCGAGTGCCAGCACGCCGCAGAAGTGCACGATGGTTGGCGTCACGAAGACGCCGAGACCCCTCGGCTGCACCCCCTGGCCCGACTCGCGAATCAGGGCGATGACCACGAACGTAAGCCCCGTCAGCCCGCCGGCCGAAGAGCCGATGATGACGTAGAAATTGTCCCAGCCAGCGAGCGGCGTGGCGTCCATTACTTCGCGGCATCCTAGTCGCCGCTACCCCGCAGCAGCAAGCCCGTGCGCACACGCGGGTCCCTGGAACACGCCATTCCTGCGGATGTCTACAATGACGCACCACCCCTCATGAGCAGGACGCCAATGAGCGCAGCCGGGCCTGCACGACTCCTCGCTCTCGCGGTCGTCATTGCGGGGGCCGCCGGCGGCTGTGCGACGCTCGACACCTGGCGCAAGTGCGGCGCGGGATGCCCCGGCGATGCGGGGATCTCGGATGCCGTGCGCGCCCGCCTGTATCAGCACACCGAGTTGCTGGCGCCGAACCGAGTCTACGTATCGACCCTCGATGGCGTCGTGTACTTGAGCGGGGAGGTGGTCACCGACACGCAGCGCCTCGATGCCGAGGACATCGCGCGCGCGACGCCGGGTGTCACGCGCCTGGTCGATGTCATCAGCCTCGAGTTCCAGGGCCGGTAGACACCAGGGCCGTCAGGGCTCCCCGAGATCGATCAGAGCGGACGCCGCCACGCGCCCGTCCACGACCGAGACCCCCTCGGCGCGCAGACGACGCGCCTGCTCGCGGTGCGCGCGCGAGCTGCGGGGAAAGACGATGCGACCGCCCGCGCCGACCACGCGGTGCCATGGCAGATTGAGCCCCTCGTCCGCCGTCCGCAACGCGAATCCCGCCTGGCGCGCGCGTCCCGGCAGGCCGGCGGCCCGCGCCACGCCGCCGTAGGTCGACACCCGTCCGCGCGGGATGGTGCAGACTGCATGCCGGATCGCCTCGAGAGCGGCATTCTCGCCCGCGGAACCCGGCCGGCGTTGGGCCGGGCCGCCCCGGCTCAGGGGCTGCAGCAATGCGCCGAGTGTTTTCCCCTGACGCCTCACCCGGGGCATACTACAAGAAAAGACCACCATGGTAGTTGCTCCCGCCGCCGACGATCTGCTCCTCGAGACCCGCGGACTCACCAAGGAGTTCAGCGGTTTCGTCGCGGTGAGCAACGTCGACCTCGGGGTGCGCCGCGGTCAGATCCACGCACTCATAGGCCCGAACGGCGCCGGCAAGACCACCTTCTTTAATCTGCTCACCAAATTCATGATCCCCACCCGAGGTCAGATCATCTACCGCGGCGAGGACATCACGCTCGAGAAGCCGGGCCAGGTGGCGCGCCGCGGCATCGTGCGCTCGTTCCAGCTGTCGGCGGTATTCCCGCACCTGACGGCGCTCGAGAACGTGCGCATCGCGCT
>DATBBW010000243.1:0-11308 GCA_036270795.1 Gemmatimonadales bacterium
AGTCGCGCGCCGCGAACGCCTTGCACTCGGCGGGCGAGAGCGTGGCCGCACCGGGGGCGATGCCCGCGAGCGCCGGCACCAGGCGGTCGAGCAGATCGAGGCGGCGCACGGCGGGCAGCCATTCCGCGAGCGCCACGGCGCGGCGCCGCACGTCCGGGGGGATCGGGTTCCCCACGTTCACGCCGACGCCCAACGCGAGCCATTCGAGCCGGCCGCCCTGCCACCGCGCTTCGCCCAGGATCCCGGCGAGCTTGCGGTCCCCGAGCAAGACATCGTTGGGCCATTTGAGCCGCGTCTCGGGCCGGGCGAGCAGCGCGTCCACCGCGTCGGCCACGGCCAGCCCGGCGCGGATCGTCACGGCGGCGAGTTCGGCGCGGGCCGGCCGCAACAGCATCCCGACCCAGGCGCCCCCGGGCGGCGAATGCCAGGTGCGCCCGTCGCGCCCGCGTCCTGCCGTCTGCTCCTCCGCGATCACGGTGGCCCCGGGGGGCGCACCCCGGGCGCCGCGGGCGTGAATCACGTCGAGGGTCGAGCCCAGCTGCGCGACGAGCTCGCACTGCGGCACGCCCCAGCGCCGGGCCAGCGCCTCCGCGGGCACACCGTCGAGCGTCAGCCGCGCCACAGACCGTACGCGATCGTGAGCGCGCCGACGGCCCAGCAGTAGGGCGCGAAGGCGTAGAAGCGGCCACGGCGCAACAGCGCCACGAGGAAGCGAATCGACCAGATCCCGGCCCCGAACGCGACGGCGCAGCCGACGGCGAGCGGCACCGCGCCGGCGGCCGCGACGTCGACCACCATGTGCCGTCCCTCGACGAGCGCCGCCCCGGCGATGACCGGGACCGCGAGCAAGAAGCTGAACTCCGCCGCCGCGCCGGGCCCGAGTCCGCCCCACAGGGCGACGCACACGGTCGACCCGGAGCGGGAAATGCCGCGAAACACGGCCGCCAGGGCCTGGGCGAACCCGATCCCCACGGCCGTCCGGACGGTGGGCTCGGTGCGCGTGCCCGTGAGCCGCCGAGTGGACCAGTTGAAGAACCCGGTGATCACGAATCCCGTCCCCACGAGCACGAGCGACGTCGCCGCCTCCTCCACCCGATGGTGGAACAGCACCCCGATCACCCCGGCAGGGATGGTCGCGAGCGTGAGGAGCCCGGCCGTGCGCAGGTCCTCCGGGCGGCGCGCCAGGACTCCGCGCACGATGGCCCACAGGCGCGCCCCGTACACGACGAGCACCGAGCCGAGCGTCGCCACGTGGAGCGCCACCTCCACGAAGACCGCCGGGGCGCGCGTGCCGGTCACGACCTCGAGCACGCGCAGATGGCCCGAGCTCGACACCGGGAGGAACTCCGTCAGCCCCTGCACCAACCCCAGGAGCACCGCTTGCCACAGCGTCATGTGACCCTCCCGGCCACGAGCGCGACGATCCCCACGAGCATCGCGCCCTTGAGAAGTCCAGCGGTGTGGTCGCCCCGCTCGAGCAGCAGACGGCTGGCGACGACGAGGACGGCGAGCTGGGCGAAGATGGCGATCAGAAAATAGGCCATCCCGTAGTGGGCCCCGGCGGGCAGCGCGAGCGACACCGGGACGAACAGGATGGCGAGCACTGCCGCGACGCGGCCCGCGCGCCGCGGTCCGAGGACGATGGGCAGCGTGCGCCGCCCGAGCGCGCGGTCGCCCCGCTCGTCCGCGAGGTCCTTGACGAGCTCGCGCACCAGATGGATCCACGCCGCGAGCGTCCACGGCACCACGCCGGCCGCGGGGCGGCCGACGGCGATGGCCCCGTACAGGAGCGGCAGTCCCGCGACAAGCGCCACGGCCAGATTGCCGGGGACGCCGCGACGCTTGAGGACGGGCGAGTAGAGGATCATCACGCCGAGGGCGGCGAGGCCCACGGCGAACGCCGCCCCGCTCACGAGCGCCGCCGCCGCGGCGCCGCCCAGCGCGCCCGCCACGACGCACAGGTCCGCGGTGCCGCGCGCGATCCGGCCGCCCGCGAGCGGGCGCTCGGCGGCGCTCCGGTTCACCCGGTCCCCCGCCTGGTCCCAGATGTCGTTCAGGGCGTTGCCCGCCGCGCCGAACCCCACCGCCGCGAGGGCCGCGAAAACGAGCAGCTTGGGCACGGCCACCGTGCCGCTGGCGATCCAGCCGCCCGCGAGCACTCCGGCCGCCGCGATCGCCAGGTTGGGGGCGCGCACCAACCGCAGCAGATCACCCACCGAGCACGCTCCGGTACAGTGCTTCGTAGCGCGGCACGATCCGCTCGGCCGAAAACTCGAGGGCGCGTCTCGCCGCGGCCGCGCGCAGCCGCGCGTGGAGGGCGGGATCGGTGAGCACCTGAACGGCTCGCTCGGTCAGCTCGTCCACCGCGCCCACCGGGGCCAAGTATCCCGTCTCCCCGTCGACCACGACCTCCGGGATGCCACCGACCCGGGTCGCGAGCACCGGGACGCCGCAGCCCATCGCCTCGAGCGCCGACAGCCCGAAGGACTCGGTCTCCGACGGCAATAGGAACAGATCGCTCCCGCGCAACAACTCCGCCACGCGGTCCACCTTACCGGGGAAGCGCACGTCGCGGCGCAGGCCCAGCCGGTCGACCTCCTGCTCCGCCTTGTCGCGGTCGGGCCCGTCGCCCGCCAGCACCAGGGTCGCCGGGAGGGCGCGGCGGACGCCCGCGAAAATGCGCACGACGTCGACCAAGCGTTTCACGGCCCGGAAGTTCGACACGTGCATCAGGATCTTGTGGCCGGCCGGCGCGAGCGCGCGGCGGCAGCGCTCGTCCGTCGCGGGGAAGAAGTCGGCCGGGGAGATGAAGTTCGGGATCACCTGGACGTCGCAGCCCGTGCAGCCGAACGCGCGGTACGTCTCGTTCTTGAGGAAGTCCGACACCGCCGTCACGGCGTCCGACTGCTCGATCGAGAACTTGGTGATGGTGAAGTAGGACGGGTCCTGGCCGACGAGCGTGATATCGGTGCCGTGGAGCGTGGTGACGACCTGCAGGTCCCGCTCGGCCTTGAGCATCTGCTTCGCGAGCCACGCCGTCGCGGCGTGCGGGATCGCGTAGTGCGCGTGCATCAGCTCGAGCGCTTCGCGTTGCGCCACGTCGTGTTGCTTCACGGCGAGGGCGAGGGCATACGGCGAGTGCTCGAACAGGGGATAGTCGGCCGACACCACTTCGTGGAACGTGACCCGTTCGGCGAACTCGCCGCGCAGCCGGAACGGGCTCGCGTAGGAAATGATGTGCACCTCGTGGCCGCGGCGCGCGAGCTCGAGACCCAGCTCGGTCGCGACCGCCCCCGAGCCGCCGTAGGTCGGGTAGCAGGTGATGCCGATGCGCATCAGCCGGAGGTCGCGTGCGCGGCGCCGCGGGCGCTCGCCGCCTGCCACCGGGCGGCGATCTGACGGGCCAGCTGGTCGGGGGCGTCCACCGCGTCCACCATCCATACCTCCGGTGCGCCGCGCGCAGCGGCCGGCGCACGCAGTTGATGTCGGAACCACGTTTCCTGACGCTTCGCGTAGCGCCGCGTCGCGGCGGCGATCGCGTCCCGCAGGTCCCCCGCGGGAAGCCGGCCCTGGAGCATCGCCACGATCTCGCGGTAGCCCAGGGCGTCCAGCCCCGGCGCCTGGGGCGCGAGGCCACGCGCCAGGAGGCCTCGGACCTCCTCCACCCACCCCGCGGCGAGCATCCGGTCCACGCGCTCGGCGATGCGGCGATGGAGCGCGTCCCGGGGCAGGGTCAGATGAATGTACCACGGGCGCATCAGGCCGCTGGCGCGGGCGTGCTCCTGCCACCAGGCGAGGGCGCGCCCCGTGAGCAGGGCGACCTCGATCGCGCGCGCGGCGCGTTGGCGTCCGCCGCCTGAGAACCGCCGGTCGAGCCGCGCCGCCCAGTGCGCCAGCCGCGCGGGGGGCAGCCGGGCCGCCCAGGCCCGCAGGCGTTCGCGACGCGCCGCGTCGAGCGGCGGCTCGCGGAACAGGCCCTCGGCCAAGGCGCGCACGTACAAGCCCGTGCCGCCCACGATCACGGGCTGGCGCGCGGCGGCGCGGATCTCGGCGAGCCACCCGGCCGCGTCGCGCGCGAACCGGCCGGCGCTGTAGCGCTCGGTGGGCTCGAGCAGGTCGAGTCCGACGTGGGGCACCCGGGCCCGCTCCGCACGATCGGGCTTCGCGGTCCCGAGGTCGAGGCCCCGATAGACCTGGCGCGCATCCGCGGAGAGGACCGTGAGCGGCTCGAGCGCCGCCCACGCCAGCGCCACGGCGCTCTTGCCGACGGCCGTAGGCCCGACGACGACCGGGGTGAGGGGGCGCGGGTCAGGTCCGTCCAAAGCGGCGCTCCAGCTCATCGCGCGCCAACTGCACGATCGTGGGTCGTCCGTGCACGTCGTGCGCGGGGAGGGTGACGCCGAGGAGCTGGGCGAGGAGGGCGCGGCCCTCGTCCGGCTCGAGCCGCTGGCCCGCTTTGATGGCGGCGCGGCAGGCGTAGGTCGCGGCGAAGCGCTCCAGCCGGTTGGCCCAGCCGCCGAAGCGGCCGCCCGCCAAGTCCGCGACCAGCTCCTGGAGGCAGCGCGCCGCGTCGAACCGCGGGTGCGGGTTGGGGACGGTGTGCACCACGACGCTGCGGCCGGCGAACGGCTCGACCTCGTAGCCGACCTGGCGCAACAGGGCGCGGTGCGTCTCGATCGCCTCGAGCTCGCCCGCCGCAAACTCGAGCGTGAGCGGCAGGAGCAGCCGTTGCGCGGAGGCGCCGTCGCCCGACAGCTGGCGCATCACCGCTTCATACAGCACCCGCTCGTGCGCCGAGTGCTGATCGACGATGGCGACACCCGATTCGCTCTGAAACACGAGATAGCTGTCGAACACCTGGAGCAGCCCGGCGGGCCCTCCGGGGGCGGGGGCGGTCCCCGAGGCGGCCGGGAAGAGCTCGATCGGCGTGCCGTCGGGCCGCGCGCCAGCGCCCTCGTCCCAGGGCGCCGGCCCGGCGAGCGGAGCGCCGGCCGTGAGGGGCTGCGCGGCGGCCAGCGGTCCGAGGGCCGCCCGCACCGCCCGCTCGACGCCCTGCTCGACGAAGAACTTGTCGCGGAAACGGACTTCGAGCTTCGCGGGGTGGACGTTCACGTCGACCGCGTCGCCCGGGAGCTCGAGGAACAGGAGCAGCGAGGGCCGATCCCCGGGGGCGATCGTGGAGCGGTACCCCGCTTCGGCGGCGCGCAGCAGGAAGGGATCTTTGATGGGCCGCCCGCGCACGAACACGTAGCCTTTGCGTCCCGCGGGCTTCGCCTGGGCGGGCCGCTGGGCGAAGCCCTGCACCTCGAGAGGCCCTTCGCGATGGCCGATGGGGAGGAGCGTGTCGGCGAGCGCGCGACCCCACAGGGCGTGCACCCGCTCGATCGGCCGCGCTGCCGGTGGGGCGTCGATCAGGACGCGCTCGTCGCTCGTCAGGGTAAAGGCCACGGTGGGACGCGCGAGCGCCAACGCCGTGACTGCCTCGACGGCGGCGCGGGTCTCGGTCGCCGCGGCCCGCAGGAATTTGCGGCGCGCGGGTGTGTTGAAGAACAACGCCCGTACGGTCACGGTCGTGCCGCGCTGGCGCGCCACGTCCTCCACCGCCTCGCGTCGGCCGCCCGCGGCTCGAATCTGCGTGCCGCTCGTTCCGTCGGGCGAGGTCGCGAGCTCGAAGCGCGACACCGAGGCGATCGCGGGTAACGCTTCGCCGCGGAACCCGAAGGTGGCCACCCCAATGAGATCGCTCACGTCGCGGATCTTGCTGGTCGCGTGGCGCGACAGGGCGAGCTCGGCGTCGGCGCGGGGCATGCCCGCGCCGTCGTCGCTCACGCGGATGAGGCCCTTGCCACCGTCCTCGAGCGCCACACGGATGGCGCGCGCCCCCGCGTCGAGGGCGTTTTCGACCAGCTCTTTCACCACGGAGGCGGGGCGTTCCACCACCTCACCCGCGGCAATCTGATCAGCGACCTGGGGCGGAAGGACCGCGATGCGGCCCGTCACAACCGCGCCACGTCGGCGCCCAGCACCCAACCCGCCACGCCGTCCGCGCGGCGCACCTCGAGCCAAGGTCCGTAGCGCCGCTCCACGAGCAGCGCGGCGCCCGCCTCCACGGTCGCGGCGGCATTCGCTCCGCCGTAGGGCGCGACGCGCACCGCGGTGTGGGGGCCGAGGACGATGGCGAGGGGGCGCGCGCGGCGCGCCGCTTCGCGCCCGGCCCAGGCGCCCGTGGCGACGGTCAAGAGGGCGAGAGTCGCGACCAGGCCGCGCCGCCGCCTGGTGAGCACGGCGCCCCACAGCGCCAGCCACAACACCCCCGCCGCGAGGGCCCATTCCTCGGGCGTCGCGACGCCGGTGGCGAGGAGGGGGTCACTCGCCGCGTCGGGGGCGGGGAGCAGCTCGCGCGCCTGCTGTACGAGCGGGTCGCGCGGCGCCAGCCGCGCCGCCCGAGTCCAGGCCGCGCTCGCCTTGCCGTCGGCGCCGGCGCGGTACAGGGTGGCGCCGAGGTTGTACCAGTGCGCCGGCACGCGCGGTTCCGCCGCCGCCCGCGCCGCGAACGAATCGGCGGCGGCCCGGAGCGCCCCCGCGGCGTACAGCGCCTCGGCGCTCGGCCCCTGCGCCGCGCCGGGCGGCAACAGCGCGGCGAGCGCGACGAGCCCCACGCTGAGGCCCACGCGCCGGGCCTTGCCCGCGGGCTCCGCGCCGAGCACGCGCAGCACCTGCTCCAGTTCCGCCGCCAGCTCCGCGGCGTCGCCCAACCCGCGGGGCCCGTAGCGCGCCGCCCGCAGGCGATCGCGCAGCCGCATCACGTGATCGGCCACGGCGCTCTCCACGCCGGACGCGCGCAGCGCTCGCGCCAAGCCGTCCCCGTCGCGCGCGGCGGCATCAGGCACGTGGTTCGCGAGCATGCCCTGGAACTCCTGCTCCAGCCGCCCCAGCCGCGTGCGCGGTGCGCCGGCGGGCGGAGCTAGTGCCGGGGCTTCGGCCGGGGGGCCGCGCCGGCGTCGCCGCCATGCCAGGAGCGGTGGCCCCACGAGCAGCGCGAGCCAGCCCCAGGGGGCGAGGCTGTGCGCCAGCGCGTCGGTCCACACGCGCCCCGCGTCGTGGGCGAGGGGCGGCAGCGCGCGCGCCGGTCGCGGCTCGCTGCCTTGCGCCACGGCGAGCGCGCGGGGCGCCGCCGTCGCGACCCGGTAGCCGCGCGCCACGATGTCGTAGTACGGGTAGCGCACGTCGGGGAGCAACATCGCCCCGGCCGAGTCCGGCACCACGAGATAGTGAAACGTCTTGGTGCCCGCCACGCGGCCGGCTTGCGGCTCGATGCGGCTCTCGATCTCGCCCGGGTACGCCCGGAACGCTGCCGGCCACCGGATCGTGGGTGCGGGCCAGAGCGCCACGTTCCCCACGCCCGCCACCCGCACCGTCACGTCGATCGGCTCGCCGACGCGACCGGTTGCAGGGTCGATCGCCAGCTCGAGCGAGAGATCGTGGGCGACGACGCGCTGGTCGTCGGCCGGTCGGGGCACGAGGGGAAGGGCAGCCACGGTGACCGCCACCGAGTCGCTGCGGAGGGCGTAGCGGTCCTCCCGGCTGAAGAACGAGAACGTGGTCGGGACGGCATAGTCGAGCGTCGCCGGCGGGATCACGATGCGGCCCGCGGTGAGCGGAAACAACGCCTCGTGCGCCACGAACAGGTCCATGGAGCGGCCGCCGACGAGCCGCGAGGCCGCGACGTCGCTCGGCGCCGCGCCCGGATACGACCACACGCCCTCCGGCGTCTGGAGCGAGAGAATGGGGGCCCGGCGCAGGCGAGCGCGCAGCTCGCGGGGGAACCACGCCGCCGCGACGACATCGAGCTGTTGCCCGATGAGCACCGAGTCTCTCGGGACGAGTACCCGGAGCGCCACGCGGTCGTTGCGCGTGGGGGGCGGAGCCGTGTCGAGCAGGCGGCGCGCCACCGGGGACAAGAGGGCGGCGAGTCCGGTGGCAGCGCTGTCCACCGTCACCGTGAGCGGCGCGGTCGCGACCTCGCGACCCGCCTGTCGCACCCGCACCGGGCCGATGACGAGTGTGCCGGGGCGCTGGGCCCGGAGCGCGAGCTCCCGCGTGGTCGTGCGGATCGGGCGGCCCAACCCTTCCAGCGTCACCTCGGTCAGTTCGCGCGACCCGGTGATGGCGAATCCCGAGAGCGCCGGCAGCACGACCGTCAGGGGCTCGGCGGAGCGCGTGCGGGCACGCACCGTGAGGCGCAGCTCCTCTCCGGCCGTGAGCCGCGTGGAGCTCACCCGCGCCGTGACCGCCGGGGCCGCTGGGGCCGCCGAGGCTGCGGGGGCCGCGGGACGCGAGGCCTGCAGCGCGGCGACGAGCCACACAGCCGCCCTCACCAGTCCTTCACTCCCGGCTCGGCCGGGCGACGCACCCGCCCCCGGCGGTCGCGGCGCGCGCGTAGCTCCTCCTGCCCGATGGAGCCCAGGATCTGGTCCGCCTGGCTCTGGCTCAGCACCCCGGGCGCCGGCGCGCGCTCCGAGGGCGTGGCGCCGCTCTCGCCCCCGCCGCCCGACGGCCCCCCGCCCCCCTTGGGCGGCTCCTTGGGCTGGCTGCTCGACCCGCCGCGGCGGCGGCGGACGGTGAGCTCCAGGTTCCACTTCGCGGCGGGGTCCTGCGGCTTGAGGAGCAGCGCCTCGCGATAGGCCCGCTCGGCGTCGGACAGATGGGCCTCGCGGCCCGCGGTGTCGGTCGCCGCCAGCCGCAGCCCCAGGAGCCCGAGGTTGTAGAGCGCGCGGAATCGGAGCTCGGGGTCGAGCGAGGCAGCGGCGTGCGCGAGCGTCGCCTGCGCGGTCGCGGCATCCGCGGCGGCGAGGGCCGCGCTGCCGGCGTTGTACCACGCCGTGTCGTTCGTGTTGTGCTGCGCCAGCTCCGCGGCGTAGGCGTCGCGCGCGCGGGCCACGTCCCGGTTATCCCAGGCCTGTTCCGCGGGCGGGCGGCGGTAGCGCGTCTGTTGTGCCGCGGCCGCGCGGGGCGACAGGAGCGCGCCGAGCACGAGCCCGATCAGCGCCGCCGTCCGGCGCGAGGCGGCCTGGGCGGTGAGCAGCAGGACGGCGAGCAAGAGCGGCATCCACGCGCGCGGCAAGCCGCGCTCGGTGCGCGCCTCGCTCGCGCGGGCGCGTTTGTACGCGGCGACGAGGTCGCGCGCCGCGCCCGCCTGATCGGGCAGGTCGGCGGCGACGAGGGTCCCCTGCGCCGCGTCGGCCGTAGCGCCCAGGATGTCGTCGCGCCGCTGCGTCGCGATCCCGCCCCCGTCGGCGTCCTTCTGCCATCCGAGGAGGGTGCCGTGGTCGTCCCGCACCGGGATGCGCGTCGGCGTGCGGCCGCCCTCGGCCACGAGGATGAGGTGCACCCCGCCGGCGTGGAGGCGCTGCGCCTCGGCGACGATGGCCGGCAGCGTGTCGTGCGCTTCGCCGTCAGTGAAGACGACGAGGACGCGGTCGGCAAGGTCCGAGGCCGCGCGCAGCAACTCCCCGCCCTGCCGGAGCGCCGGCGCGAGCGCCGTGCCGCCCGCGGAGGCGACGTCGGGATCGAGCGCGTCCAAGTACAAGGTGAGCGCCGAGCCGTCGACCGACAGGGGCGAGAGGATGTGGCTCGACCCGGCGAAGGCCACGAGCCCCATCTTGTCGCCCGGCAGGTCCTGGACCAGCCGCCGGGCCTCGCGCAGGGCGCGCCCCAGGCGGCTGGGGCGCGTGTCCTCCGCCAGCATCGAGCGCGAGATGTCGATGGCGATCACGAGCGACAGACCGCGCGTCGCCGTCACAATCCGGTCCTCGCCCCAGCGCGGGCCCGCGAGCGCGACGACGCTCAGGAAGGCGGAGACGGAGAGGGCGGTCGGGCCGAGGCGGCCCGCGCCGATGGCACGGCGCACGGTCTCTTCCGACC
Source organism: Gemmatimonadales bacterium (assembly GCA_036270795.1). GTDB lineage: Bacteria > Gemmatimonadota > Gemmatimonadetes > Gemmatimonadales > GWC2-71-9 > AG41. The sequence goes on from DATBBW010000243.1 coordinate 9,925, forward strand.
ACAGAGCGGCGCGGCGGATCCGCGCGCGCCGCGCCCACGCCGCCGCGAACCACACGGCCCCCCCCACGAGGGGAGCGAGCGCGAGCACGATGGGGGCGTCGAAGCTCACTACGGCACCCGGATCGCGAGCGTCGCCGACAGGACGATCTCGAGCGCGAGGGCGACGAGCCCGAGGGCCAAGGGCACGCGATACGCTTCGTCGACGCGCCGGTGCAGCACTTCGACGGTCGATTTCTCCAGCCGGTTGATTTCGGCGAAGATGTGCCGCAGCGACTCCGAGTCGGTGGCGCGGAAGTAGCGCCCGCCGCTCATCGATGCGATCTCGGTCAAGAGCGGCTCGTCGATCTCGACGGGCATCATCTGGTAGCGCAGACCGTCGAGCCCCTGCCCGATCGGTACGGGCGCCTCGCCCCGGGTGCCCACGCCGATCGTGTAGATGCGGATGCCGAACGCGGCCGCCGCCTGGGCGGCGGTGCGCGGATCCACCATCCCGCGGTTATTCACGCCGTCGGTGAGCAGCACGATCACTTTCGTCTTTCTGGGGGCCCGCCGCAGCCGGTTCGCCGCGGTCCCGATCGCCGTGCCGATCGCGGTCCCGTCTTCGAGGATCCCGACCTTGAGGTCGCGCAACGCCTGCTCGAGCACCGGGTAGTCGGTCGTGAGGGGCACCTGGGTGAGCGCCTCGGCGGCGAACGCCACGAGCCCGATCCGGTCCGAGGTGCGCGCCCGCACGAACTCGATCGCCGTCTGCTTGGCGACGTCGACCCGGTTCGCGGGCGCGAAGTCCTCGGACAGCATGCTGCTCGACAGGTCCACGCACAGGATGATCGAGATGCCTTCGCTGCGCTGCTCGGTGCGCGCCGCGCCCACTTCAGGCCCCGCCGCCGCGATGATCCAGGCGGCGAGGCACAGGCTGCGCAGCGTGACGGGCAGCCGGGCGACCCAGAGGCGCTCGGTGACCCCGGCCGCGGGTCGCACATCGCTCATGCGCGTCCCCCGCAGCCCCCCGAGCCGCCGGGCGCGCAGCCACCACCACAGCGGCAGGAGGGCGAGGGCCACGAGCAGGAGCGGGCGCGCGAAGCTCACCGGGCGAGCTCGCGAGCCACGCGGCGGGCCAGCGTGGCGAGGGCAGCGAGGGCGGCGACATCGGTGCCGGGGGCGGACGCGAACGCGACGCGGTCGAGCTGCTCCAGCAACTCGCGCAGCTCAGCGAGCGGCGGCGTGGTGGGGCGTGCCTGCTCGAGCGCCGCGAGACACTCGGCCGTGCTCAAGGCCGGGTGGGCGGCCGGCACGGCCTGCGCCAGCGCGACGCGCACGTGCCAAATGGCGCGCGCCGCCACGGCCTTCGGCTCCCCCGCCGCGAGCCAGCGGGCGTCGGGGACCT
>DATBBW010000244.1:0-13262 GCA_036270795.1 Gemmatimonadales bacterium
CTCCGCAATCCCGAAAAGCAGATCATCGTCTCGGTTCCCGTGCTGCGCGACTCGGGCGAAGTGGAGGTCTATACGGGCTACCGCGTGCTCTACAACACCTCGCGCGGACCCGCCAAGGGGGGAATCCGCTTCGACCTGAGCGTGACCCTGGAAGAGGTGAAGGCGCTCGCGGCCTGGATGACGTGGAAATGCGCGCTCGTGAACATCCCGTTCGGGGGCTCGAAGGGCGGCGTGGTGTGCGATCCGGCGACGATGTCGCTGGGCGAGCTCGAGCGGCTCACGCGCCGCTACACGTCGAGCATCATCGAGACCCTGGGGCCCGACTCGGATGTGCCGGCGCCCGACGTGAACACGAACGAGCGCGTCATGGCGTGGATCATGGATACCTACTCCATGCACCATCGCCACACCGTGACCTCCGTCGTCACCGGTAAACCGGTCGAGATGGGCGGCTCGCTCGGTCGGCGCGAGGCGACCGGCCGGGGTTGCATGATCGTGACACGCGAGGCGCTCCAGAAGCTCGGGATGGCGCTCCGGGGAGCGCGCGTGGCGGTGCAGGGATTCGGCAATGTCGGGTCGGTGGCCGCGGACTTAATGGCCAAAGAGGGTGCGGTCGTCGTCGCGGTCTCCGACAAGTACGGCGCGGTCCACGCCCCCACAGGGCTCGACATCCCCGACCTGCTCCAGTGGGTGCGGGACCGGCACCAGATCGCGGACTACCCCAAGGCCGGCGCCATCCCGAAAGACCAGCTGCTCACGGTCGACTGTGACGTGCTGGTGCCCGCCGCGACGGAGAACGTCATCACGCGGAAGAACGCCCCCCAGATCAAGGCGAAGATCATCTGCGAAGGGGCCAACGGCCCCACCACGGCCGCGGCCGACGAGGTCCTTGAGAAGAAGGGCATCTTTGTGATCCCCGACATCCTCGCCAACGCGGGCGGGGTCACGGTCAGCTACTTCGAGTGGGTGCAGGACCGGGGCGGGTACTTCTGGGACGAAGACACCGTGAACCGGCGACTGGAGTCGATCATGACGCGCTCGTTCCACGAGGTCATGGCGCTGGTCGAGAAGCACAAGGTCAGCACCCGCATCGCCTGCTACATGCTCGCGGTGGGCCGCGTGGCGGCGATGCACCGGCTGCGTGGGATGTATGCTTGATGCACTATCGTGTCGTCGCGGTGGGCCGCGTGAAGGACGCGGCACTCCGCGCGGCCTGTGACGAGTACCTCGCGCGGCTGCGTCACTACGCGCGCGTCGAGGAACGGGAAGTGAAAGACGAGGCGCGACTCCTCGCAGCGGTCCCCGAGGACTCACGCCTCGTTGCGCTCTCTCGGGCCGGGGAGCAGTGGACCTCGGGCGAAGTGGCGCGCGGCACGGCTCGTTGGGAGATGGACGGCCGCGACGTGACCTTCGCCGTCGGCGGGGCGGACGCGCTGCCCCCAGCCGTGCTGGCGCGCGCCGAATGGGTGTGGAGCCTGTCTCGCCTCACGCTGCCGCACGAGCTGGCGCGCGTGATCCTGTACGAGCAGCTGTACCGCGCCTACACGATCCGCCGGGGAGAGCCTTACCATCGCGGACCCTGAGCTCACGCCGGCGGATCGCGCGGCGCTGCTCGACCTCGCCCGCGCGACGCTCGCGGCGCACCTGGCGGGCCGGCCGCTGCCGAGCGTGCCCGCGGTCCCCGGGGCGGCCCTGAAGCGCGGCGCCTTCGTGACGCTCACCGAGCGCGGCGCGCTGCGGGGGTGTATCGGCCACATGGCGGCCGACCGCGCGCTCGGGTCCGTGGTGCGCGACATGACCGTGGCGGCCGCCCAGGACGATCCCCGCTTTCCGCCCGTGGCCCCGGATGAGCTGCCGGGGCTCGCGCTCGAGATCTCCGTCTTGTCCACCCCCTCGCCGCTCGCCCCGCCCGTCGCGGCGACCGCGATTACGGTCGGACAGGACGGCCTCGTGGTGCGCCGCGGGCGCCAGATCGGGCTGCTGCTCCCGCAGGTGGCGACCGAGTATCATTGGGGACCCGAAGCGTTCCTCGCGGCCACGTGCCGCAAAGCCGGCCTCGGGCCCGACGGATGGCGAGAAGCGGAGACCGAGGTGTTCACGTTTCAGGCGGACGTGTTCGGTGAGGCGCGGGCCGCGGCCAGCGAGCGGGGGGACGGGTGATCCCGCGGATCGTCCCGACACCGATCGCCCCGCTTCGCCTCCCCGCGCTGCGGCTCGCCCCGCGCCCCGTCGCGGCCGACGTGATCGCCGCGGCGCTCCCCGGGCCGGGCCGCGACCGCCTCGCCCACGGCGCAGTGCTCGCCGTGACCACGGGCCAGCAGCCGGGCCTGTTTACGGGGCCGCTCCTCACCCTCTATAAGGCGCTCTCGGCGCTCGCCCTCGCCCGCCGGCTCGAGCGCGACGCCCGGACGCCCGTCGTCCCCGTGTTCTGGGTCGCGGGCGACGACCACGACTTCGCCGAAGCGAACCACGCGGCGTTCCTCGATACGGCGGGGGACTTGGCGACGATCGTGCTGCGCGAGCGCCCACCCGAAGCGCCGCTCGTGCCGCTGGCGCGCGAGCCGTGCGGGCCGGAGATCCAGGGTGCCTTGGACCGGCTGCGCGCCGGCACCCCCGACACGGAGTTCAAGGCCGCGGTGCTCGAGTGGCTCGAGCGCGCCTACGACCCCGAAGTCACGCTCGCCGACGCCTTCGCCGTGGCGTTCGACCGGCTGCTCGGCGGCCGCGGCCTCGTGATGCTGCGGGCCTACGAGCCGAGCGCCAAGCGCGCGGCGGCGCCCTGGATCCTGAAGGGCCTCGACGTGACCCTCGCCGACGGCTACACACCCGTCTTCGTCGAGGCGAGCCTGGGCCGCGACCGCCTGGAACGCGCCGGGGACGCCTTCGTCACGCGGCGCAGTGGGGAGCGGTTCACGCGCGCCGAGCTGGAACGCGTCGCGCGCGAGGCGCCCGAGCGGCTGTCGCCGAACGTGCTGCTGCGGCCGGCGATCGAGGCGGCGCTACTGCCGACGACGCTCTATGCGGCGGGCCCATCGGAACTCAAATACTTGACGGACGCGGCCCCGTTGTACGACGCGATCGGTGGCGTCGCGCGCCAGATCCCCGTGCCCCGATGGTCGGGCGTCATCCTCGAGGGGCGGGTCGAAAAGCTCATGGAGCGCCACGGCCTCAGTCTCGAGGCGCTCGACGGCAAGCCCGGCGAGCTCGAGGCCCGCCTGGTGCGCGACACGATGCCGGCCGGGACGGCTGAAGCGCTCGCCGCGCTGCGGCGCGAGCTCGCGGCGCGCTACGACCGGCTGGCGGCGGACGTGGCGGCGATCGATCCCACGCTCGAGCGCACCGTACAGTCGGCCCGCAACGGGGCGCTCGCCGGTACCCAGGAGATCGAGAAGAAACTGGTGGCGAGCCTGAAGCGCGAGCACGAGACGCTGGTGCGCCAGATCGGCCGGGCGCGCGCCGCCGTCTACCCGCAGGGCGAGCCGCAGGAGCGCGTGCTCACGCCGGCCTCCTTCTTCATCCGCTACGGCTTCGATCTCGTGGACGCGCTCGCCGCCGAGGTGGCGCGCTGGGCGGAGGCCCCCTAAATATCCCTGCCATGTGGTTGTTTGTCGTGGTCCTGATCGTCGCTTTGATGATTCCTATCAGCGCGATCCTGCTCGATTCGCCGCTTGGCCGCTCGATCGCGCGGCGACTCGAAGGGCAGGGCGAGGGCGCCGTGTCCGACGTGCGCGAGCTGCAGCGCCGGGTGGAGGTGCTGGAGACCGACCTCGAGGACGTGAGCCGCTCGCTCGCCAGCATGAAGGACGAGCTCCAGTTCGTGCAGCGCCTGCTCGAAGACCCGAAGAAGCAGCACCCGCGCGCCTGAACGTGCCGGGGCCGGCCGTAGGGGGAGGAGGCCGCCAGGCGCTCCAGGTCGCCGCTGGGAACCTCCTCACCAAGGTGCTGGGCTACGTGCGCGAGCGCGTCACCGCCCACTACCTCGGCAACGGCGCCGCGGCCGACGCGCTGCGCGTCGCGCTGCGCATCCCCAACGCCATCCGCAATCTGCTCGGGGAAGGGACGCTGTCGGCGTCCTTCATTCCCGTTTATGCCGCCTTGAACGAGCGCGCCGACAAGACGGCGGCGCGCGCCCTCGCCGGCGCCGTCGCCGGTCTGCTGCTCGTCGCCGCCGGGGTGCTCGCCGTCCTCGGGATCGCGTTCGCGCCCGCCCTCACCACGGTGCTCGCGCCGGGCCTCGCTCCGGAGACCCGGGCCCTCGCCGTCGTGCTGATGCGCCTGCTCTTTCCGATGTCCGGCCTGATGGTGTTTTCGGCCTGGTGCCTCGGGATTCTCAACACCCATCGCCGGTTCTTCCTGCCCTACGCGGCCCCGGCCCTGTGGAACGTCGCCGCGATCGTCGCCTTGGCGGCCGCCGCCACGTGGTTCGTCGGCCCGGCCCTGCCTCCCGAGGCGCAGCTCGCACGCCTGGCGCTCGCCCTCGCCTGGGGCAGCGTGGCGGGAGGCGTGCTGCAGGTTGCGGTGCAGCTCCCCGTCTGCTGGCGGCTTTTGCATGGGATCGCGCTCCGCGTCAGTGTCACGCCGGCCGGGGTGCGCGACGTGCTCGTCGCGTGGGCGCCGCTCGTGCTCGGGGCGGGGGTGGCCCAGCTCTCCTCCCTCGTGGACACGTTCCTGGGCTCGCTCGCGGGGGAGGGCGGGGTGTCGAGCCTCGTGTATGCCCAGCTCATCCAGGTGCTCCCCATCAGCCTATTCGGCACGTCGGTGGCGGCCGTCTCGCTCCCCGAGCTGGCGCGCGAGGCCGTTGGCGCGACGCCGAACGATCAGCTGCGGGCGCGCATTGCCGTGGGATTTCGCCGCATCGTGTTCTTCGTCATGCCCTCGTCGTTCGCGTTCGTCGCGCTCGGCCCGCTGCTAGTTGCGGCGCTGTTCCAGACCGGCCGGTTCGCGGAGACGGACACGGTCGTCGTCGGAGGCGTGCTCGCGGCGTACGGCGTGGGGCTTCTGGCGCAGGCCACCGTGAAGCTCTTTGCTTCGGGGTTCTACGCCCTGCGCGACACGCGGACGCCCGTGACGATCGCGTCCCTCTCCCTCGCCCTGTCGAGCGGCCTCGCCTATCTGCTGATGCGGCGCTATGGGCCGGCCGGGATCGCGCTCGGCTCCTCGCTCGGCATCTGGGTGAGCGTCGTGCTGCACGTGCGCGACCTGAACCGCCGCATTGGGCGGGTGCTCGGCGTGCTCGAGTGGCGGGCCTTCGCCGTAACCGTGGTCGCGAGCGGCGCCGCGGCCGCCGCCGGCTTGGGCGCGGCGCGCCTCGCAGCGCCCCTCGGGCCCGTGCCCCGGGGGGGTCTCGTCCTGGCTATTTTTGGGGTGGTGTACGGCCTCGTAACGCTGGTCCTGAAGCACCCCGACGCCACCCGAACATGGCAATTCCTGACCGCCTGGCGCGACAACTAGAAGCCCTGCCCGACAAACCGGGCGTCTATCTCTGGAAAAACGCCGCGGGCGAGATCCTGTACGTGGGCAAGGCGAAGAGCCTGCGCGCCCGGGTGCCGAGCTACTTCGCCCCCGATGCCCAGGACACGCCCGAGCGGGCGGCCCTCGCCGGCTACATCGCCGACCTGGAAACGATCATCGTGCCGAGCGAAGCCCAAGCCTTATTGCTCGAGAACAACCTCATCAAGGAGCACAAACCCCGCTTCAACATCCGGCTCACCGACGACAAGAGCTATCCGCGCATCGCGGTGACCCTCGCGGAGCCGTTCCCCCGCGTCCTCGTGGTGCGCCGCGTGACCATCCCGGGCGCCCGCTACTTCGGGCCGTATACCGATGTCGCCACGCTGCGCCAGACGCTGAAGATCATCCGCCGCATTTTTACCGTGCGCTCCTGTCACTGGGATCTGCCGCGCGAGACGCCGGGGCGGCCGTGCCTCGACTACCACATCGAGCGCTGCAAGGCACCGTGCGTCGGCTACCAGGGAGAGGCGGACTACCGCCGCATGATCGAGGACGTGCTCGTGTTCCTCGAGGGCAAGACGGTCGATGTGCGCCAGCGGCTGCGCGAGCGGATGCTCGAGGCGAGCCGGACCACGGACTTCGAGCGCGCGGCCCAACTCCGCGACGCGTTGCGCTGGCTGGACCAGGTGGAGCAGCCGCCGACGGTCGAGGTCGTGGGCGGGGGGGACGCGGATGCCGTGGGCTGCGCGCGGGACGGGGACGACGCCTGCGGCGTGGTGCTGCGCGTGCGGGACGGCAAGCTGATCGCGCGCGACCACTGGTTCCTCGAGCAGGCGGAGTTCGCCACCGAGGGTGCCTTGCTCGCAGCGTTCCTGGTGCGCTGCTACCTCCCGCTCGAGGTGCGGGCGCGGCGGGTCCTGTTGCCGTTTCCCCCTGAGGACCTGGAGGCGCTCGCCGAGCTCGCCCCGGACGTGGAGTGGCACGTCCCGCAACGCGGCACCAACGCCAAGCTCGCCGAGCTCGCCGATCAGAACGCCCGCTACCTGCTGGACGGCTTGAAGATCGAGAGCTTCGACATCGACGAGCGGTCGGCAGACCCGGTGTTCGCCTTAGGGCGCGATCTCGGGCTCGCCGCCGTGCCGCGCTCGTTCGTGTGCATCGACATCTCGACGAACCAGGGGCGTGACACCGTGGGCTCGCTCGTCTGGTTCGAGGCGGGGCGGCCCAAGAAGGCGGAGTACCGCCGCTTCCGGATCACCGGAGCACCGCAGGACGACTTCGCCGCCGTGCACGAGGTCGTGTCGCGCTATCTCGCGCGGCGCGTTGCGGAGGAGAAACCGCTGCCTGACTTGATGGTCATCGACGGCGGCCGGGGACAGCTCGGGGCCGCGCTCGCGGCGGCGCGCGCGCTCGGCCAGGGGACGCTCCCGATCGCGAGCCTGGCGAAGCGCGACGAGGAGGTGTTCCTCACGGATCGCGCCGAGCCGCTCCGCCTGTCGCGCCGCAGCCCGTCGCTCAAGCTGCTGCAGCGCGCCCGGGACGAAGCCCACCGCTTCGCGGTGAGTTACAGCCGCAAACGGCGCGCCCAGCGGACCATAACGTCCGAGCTGCTGCTCATCCCGGGGATCGGACCGCAGCGGCGCCGGGCGCTGCTCGAGCGGTTCGGCTCGCTCGCCGGCGTGAAAACGGCGACGCCGGCGGAGATCGCCACCCTCCCCGGCTTCTCCACGACCCTCGCCGAGCGGATCCTCGACCGGCTGAAAGCGCGCGCGTGAGCCTCGGCTGGTCGCTGGTTTGCTCCGCCTGCCACACCCCCGCCAGCGCCGACGGCCGGCCCGCGGTGTGCCCGTGCGGCGCCCCCTACCTGGTGCACTATACCAGCTGGCCGAGCCCGGAAACCCGCTCGCTGCTCCGGGAGCGCCGCTGGACGATGTGGCGCTATCGGGAATGGTTGCCCATCGGGGCGGGGGAGTCGCCCGTGACGCTCGGCGAGGGCGGCACTCCGCTCCTCGCCGCGCCGCGCGTGGCGGAGCGCTACGGCTTTCGCGACCTCCGGGTGAAGGACGAGAGCACGAACCCCACCGGGTCGTTCAAGGCGCGCGGGCTCGCCGCCGCGGTGACGCGGGGCGTCGCCGCCGGGGCGCGCGCGTTCGTCGTGCCCACCGCGGGGAACGCCGGCGTGGCGCTTGCGGCCTATGCCGCTCGCGCCGGGGTCCGGGCTCGCGTGTACGCACCGGCGAGCACGCCCCCCACGATCCTGACCCAGATCAAGCGCTTCGGGGGCGAGCTCCACGTGCTCGAAGGTCATATCGGCGATTGCGGCGCGGCCGCCCGCGCCTACGCGGCCGAGACCGGGGCGCTCGATGTCTCCACGCTGCGGGAGCCGTACCGCATCGAGGGCAAAAAGACGCTCGGCCTCGAGCTGGCCGAGCAGCTCGGCTGGACCCTGCCGGATGCGGTCGTGTACCCCACCGGAGGAGGCACGGGGCTAATCGGCATGTGGAAGGCGTTCACAGAGCTCGCGGCGGCGGGCTGGGTGCGGGGCAAGCTGCCGCGCATGTACAGCGTGCAGGCCACGGGGTGCGCCCCCGTGGTGCAGGCGTTTGAGAGCGGCGCCGCGGGCTGCGTCCCGTGGCCCGAGCCTCGCACCGTCGCGGCCGGGCTCCGCGTGCCCCATCCGCTTGGGGACCGCCTGATGCTCACGGCACTACGTGACAGCGGTGGGACCGCCGTGGCGGTTGCGGACGCCGACCTCGCGGCCCGGGCCGACGAGCTGCAAGCGCTCGAAGGCATCGACGCGTCACCCGAGGGCGGGGCCACGCTGGCGGGCGCCCTCGTCCTGAAAGCGAGCGGAGCCATCCGGCCGGAGGAGCAGGTGGTGCTCTTCAACACCGGCGCCGGGTGGCTCTACCGAAGCTAAGCCGTTAATATTGCGGCGCTTCGACCACCATGCGCATCGCGATCCTGGACCCCGCCGCCGGCATCTCAGGCGACATGACGCTGGGAGCGCTCCTCTCCCTCGGCGTGCCCGCGGCGTGGCTCGAAGGGCTGCCGGGGCGACTCGGGCTCGCGGGGGTGGGTGTGACGATCCGCGCGGTCGCGCGGTCTGGCGTCGCATGCCAGCAGGTCGAGTTCGCCATCCCCGACCAGCCTCACGGACGCCACGTAGGGGAGCTGGTGCGCCTGGTCGAGCGGGGCGCGGTCTCGGACTGGGTGCGCGAGCGCGCCGTGCGCGCCTTCCAGGCGCTGGGCGAGGCCGAGGGCCGGGTGCACGGCGTGGCGCCCGACCAGGTGCACCTGCACGAGGTCGGCGCGGTCGACGCCGTGCTCGACATCGTCGGCGCGATCGAGGGGTTCGAACAGCTGGCGGTTGACGCGATCTACAACTGGCCCGTGGCGGTGGGGACGGGCTGGGTGGACGCGGCGCACGGTCAGCTCCCGGTGCCGGCCCCGGCGACCGCGCTCCTGCTCGAAGGGCTGGACCTCGCCGTCGGCGGCCCGGTCGAGGGGGAGGCGACGACCCCGACGGGCGCCGTGTTGGTGCGCGTCCTCTCCGCAGGGCCGCCGCCGGCACAGTGGCGCTTGGTACGGGGTGGCTGGGGAGCCGGCCAGCGCAATCCCAAGCACTACCCCAACGCGCTCCGCATCCTCCTGGCCGAGCAGGCGGCGGAGGCGGGCCGCGTGGCACTGCTCGCGACCGATGTGGACGACATGACGCCGGAGTACCTGGAGCCTCTACGCCAGGCGCTCGCCGCCGCCGGGGCGCTCGATGTGGAGACGTGGCCGGTGCAGATGAAGAAGGGGCGCCCCGGCTTCCGGGTAGAGGTCGTGGTGCCCGAGCCGTTGGTGGAGCAGGTGACGGCGGCGCTGTTTCGCCACAGCACGACCGCGGGCGTGCGCCGCTGGGTGGCCGAGCGCGCGACCCTCGCGCGCCGGCAGGTGATCGTGGAGCTCGCGCCGACGGTCTCGGTGCGGGTGAAGGTGCTGGAACACCCCGATCCCGACGGGGTGCGCGTCAAACCGGAATACGACGATGTTCTCGCGGCGGCGCGCGCCCTGGGGCGGCCGCCGCTCGAAGTCGCCCGGCTCGCGCAGCGCGACGCCGAGGCGCTGGTGACCAAATCTAAGGAGCGAGCATGACCGCCAAGCAGGCCATTGGACTCCTCGCGGGTCTCGCCGCGGCGACGCCGGCCGCCGTGCCGGCGCAGCTCCCGTTCCCCGCCGCGTGCGACATCAAGCCCGGGCACTACCTGGTCAACAGCGGCGTCCTCTACCTCCAGACGGCCGCGACCACGAAATTCGAGGACCAGCGCGCGAAGGCGCTGAAGGACGCGGCGCGCGTCTTGAACCAGGCGGTCACGAGCGGACAGGACAAGAACGGCGCGGCGTGGTATTGGCTCGGCCGGTACTACCTGATGGCGCACGACCTTGCCGGCGCGGATACGGCCCTCACCAAAGCGCGCGCGCTCGTGCCCAAATGCGACGACGACATGGCGCTGCGGCGCCGCGAGGTGTGGGTGCCGCTGTTCAACACCGGCGTGCAGGCGTGGCAGGCCAACAACATCGATTCGGCGATCGCGAGCTTCCGCCGGGCGAATGCGGTGTATCAGGCGGAGCCCCTGGGATTCATTTACATCGCCACTCTGTTCTCCACGACCAACCAGACCGATTCCGCCGTGAAGTACTTCCGGCTCGCTGTGCCGGCCGCGTCGGATCCCAAGTACGCCAAGGAGCGGCGCGACGCGCTCCTCAACGTGGCCCTGTCCTACCACGGGGCGCAGCGGTACGCCGAGGCGGAAGCCGCCTACAAGGAGTACCTCGCCCCCTCCGCCTACCCCGGGGACGTCCAGGCCCTGGCCAATCTCGGGTCGCTGTACCTGAAGGCGGGTAAGCGCGATTCCGCGATGACGCTCTATACCCAGATCGCCGATCACGCCGACTCGGCGACGCCCGAGCAGTTGTTCACGGCGGCGCAGGTGCTGGTGAACGCGGTGCCTGAGGGGCCGGACAGCGGCGCCGTGATCAGCCGCTGCACCGCGGCGCGCAAGAAGCGAACCCCGGCCCTGACGCCCCGTCAACTCACGGCCCGGTGCGAGCCCGTGGCGGCCGATACGATGCGGCAGTTCCACGCCATCGCGGACCCCCAGTACCACCTGGCGGCCAAGGCCTATGGGGCGGGGCTCGCGAAGAACCCCTATGCCCGCGAGGCCCTCTTCAACCTGGCCGGGATCTCCTTCCTCACCGGCGACTCGAGCCCGCAGCTCCCGCTCGCGCAGCGGCTGTACGCCATCGACCCGCTGAACAAGACGACCATCGCCGCCCTGGTCCGGGCGTGGGGGGTCAACGGGAAGAAAGACTCGGTGCTCTATTACCTCCAGGTCGCCGACACGCTGTCCGTGGAGGTCGCGATCTCCGGGTTCAGTCCGACCGACAAGGGCGCGTCCCTTAGCGCGCTGCTGACGAACGGCCACCCCAAGCCGAGCGCCCCGGTCACGCTCAAGTTTGAGTTCTTGGACGCCAAAGGGGCCGTCGTCGCGACGCAATCGCAGGAGGTCGCGACCCTTGCCCCGAATGCCAACCAGACGGTCACGGTGAAGGTGGACGGGGCGGGGATCGTCGCCTGGCGCTATCGGCGCTAGGGACGCCGCGCCGCGAGGCCCTCGGGGGTGACCGAACCGATGATCCGGGACACGCGACCGTGACCCCGGCCGTCAGCCTCGTCGCCCTGTATCTCCTGGGACAACAACCGGCCACCGGCCCGCGCGATACCACCATGACCCGAGCCAGCGTGACGCGCGCGCCATTCGGTCACACGCCCGACGGGACCCGGGTCGAGCTGTTTACGCTGACCAACGGGCGGGGCGTGGAAGTGCGCGCCATGTCGTACGGTGGGATCATCGTCTCCCTCCGCGCTCCCGACCGCGCGGGTCATGTCGATGATGTCGTGCTCGGCTACGACCGGCTGGACGCGTACGTCCAGAGCTCACCCTACTTCGGCGCCGTCGTCGGTCGCTATGGCAACCGCATCGCGCGCGGGCAGTTCCGACTCGACGGCACCGGGTACCGCCTCGCGACCAACAACGGGCCCAATCATCTGCACGGCGGCGTGCGGGGGTTCGACAAGGTGGTCTGGGGGGCGGAGCCGTTCCAGCACGGCGACAGCGTGGGTGTCCTCTTCCGGCACACGAGTCCGGATGGGGACGAGGGCTATCCGGGCACGCTGACCGCCACGGTCACCTACACGCTCACGGACCAGGGCGAGGGCGAGCTGATCGTGGACTACGGCGCCCGGACCGACAAGCCCACGCCCGTGAACCTCACCCAGCACAGCTACTTCAATCTCGCGGGCGACGCCCGACGGGATATCCTCGGGCACGAGCTGACGATCGCCGCGGATTCCTTCACACCCGTGGACTCCACCCTGATTCCGACGGGCGCGATCGCGCCCGTCGCGGGGACGCCGTTCGACTTCCGGGCGCCGGTCGCGATTGGGGCACGGATCGAGCGGCCAGACGAGCAGCTGCGACGGGGGCAGGGCTACGACCACAACTTTGTCCTGAATCGCAGTGGACCTGGGCTGGTGCACGCCGCCAGTGTCTTCGAGCCCACGTCGGGACGCGTGCTGGACGTCTTCACGACCGAGCCCGGCCTGCAGTTCTATTCGGGCAACTTCCTAGACGGGAGCATCACCGGGAAGGCGGGTCGGGTGTACCGCCATCGCTACGGCCTCTGTCTCGAGACCCAGCATTTTCCGGACTCGCCGAACCATCCCACCTTCCCCTCGACGATCCTGCGACCCGGCGAGGCATACCGGTCGCGGACCGTGTTCCGCTTCAGCACCCGCTAGGGAGCTCACCGCGGGGCGGGGACAATGCGCAGGAGCGGGACGGTGCGTCGCCGGGGCGCACTCTCGCCCATCGTCGGGATGGTTACTGCCTCCGTGGGGTGGCTCGACCCCGCGCGCGGCGATCGAGCTCCGCGGCGAACCGGTCGAGTCGGGCCTCCCAGGAGCTGCGAAACCGCGTGACCCAGGCATCGAGCTCGCGGAACGGTTGCGAGCGCAGCGAGTAGAGCCGCTTGGGTCCATCCGCCCGGACGCGGACGAACCCCGCCTCGTGGAGGATCCGCAGGTGCCGGGACACGCCCGACTGGTGGATCCCCACCTTCTCGACGATGGCGTTGACCGCGTGCTCACCGCCTCGCAGCGCTTCGACGATGCGGAAGCGGACGGGATCGGCCAGAGCGAGAAACGCTGTGATATGCATATGTGTGCATATATATGGCAGCATATATATGCCGTCAAGCATTGTTCTGGTCCGCCCCACTGCGAGCTGGCTAGGGTGCGACGCGTCGCGACGGGTGATCGACGAGCGGCATCCGCGATGGCTCCACGGCACGTGGGGTGTAACCCTATGTGCTTATGCGAGATCGGACGGCGGTAGCGGAGTACCGCCCGAGCGGTGCGCTGCTAAGTTAGGGGAGCGGGTAAGCGGCTGCGCGATCGAGCGCGCCGGAGCTGGATGCTCGAACCGCACTGGCCAAGCGGGGCAGGTGCGGCGACCGGGGTGTTCGACTCTTGAACGCCGAGGGTGATGTGGTGATCCCATCGAACGGCGCAGTGGTGACCTCTCGTGGTTCCCTCCGGCTCGCGACCGCGCGCACGGCGCTCGCCATCGCCCTGGTCGCGATGAGCCCCATCCTCGGATGCCACGCCGACCAGCAGGCCCCCGCCGGCAATCCCATCTATCCCCCGCCGCCACCGGGCCCCTGGCGTCTCGTGTGGCATGACGAGTTCGATGGCACGACCCTCG
>DATBBW010000245.1:0-28129 GCA_036270795.1 Gemmatimonadales bacterium
GGCGCGATCAACGGCCTGATGGCGGAAGTGCTGGAAGACCACGTGCGGTTCCACGTCCTCGATCCCGATACCGATCCCACCTCGGAACAGGGCCAGGCCGCCGAGCAGCTGCTGGATCTGGTGCGGAGTTACCTCAAGTAGAACGCGCCCCGCAGGGTGAGTCGACGCGGCGGGAATCCGGCGTGAAGCAACGCGTCGGTCGTACGCTGCTGTTCCTGCTCGCGCTGGTCCTGGGCCTCGGGATCCGGTGGCTCCTCACGACGTCCAACATCGCGGCTTGCAAGAAGCTGAATGCGCAGCGTGGCGCTCCTGCGGACACGGCGGTGTGTTATCGCGTCCGCCCCTGGCCGCGCTAGCCCGCGGCACGCAGGTCACCGCGGCGCGGAGCGCGTCACTCGCGGACCACCTCCACGCCCGTACCCCGGGTGAGGGCGTACGCGGCGAGCCAGTAATCGTGCACCGCGCTGGAGTACTCGGACCGCGTGTCACCCCACGTCCGGATCGCGTCGAGCAGCTCGAGCAGCGAAATGGCGCCTTGCTGGTAGGCGAAGCGTGACGTCTCGAGCGCGGCGGCCGACTTCTGCAGCAGGCCCGCCTGGTAGCGTTCCGCCAGCACGCGGGCCGATCGAAAGCCACCGACCGCCACTGCCACATCGGATTCGATCTGCACCCGGGTGCGCTCGACCGCGACTTCCGCGGCCGCGAGGCTGGCGGTGGCGCGCTGGCGTTCGCCCCCATTCCAGTACAACAGCGGAATCGGCACGGCGACCCCGAAGGCGTATTGCAGACCCGACGTCTGGAACGGCCGCGCGCTCGCCTGGAACGGGTCCCGCTGGTACACGACGCTCACCGTCGGGACGGGAAACAAGCTCGCGGTCGCGAGTGCCTTGAGCGAACGGCTCTGGTCCACGCCTTCCCGAGCGGCGGCGAGGTCGGGGCGACGGGCCAGGGCGAGCGGGAGCAGCGAGTCGAGCGGCACGGTGAGTTGGGGTGCCCCTGCTAGCGTCCCGGACACCGTAAAGGCCGTATCGGGGACCACGACACCCATCAGCGCCTGCAGGGCGAGGCGGGCCGCGCGCACCGAGGCGTCGGCGCGGGTGAGCGTGGCCTCGGCGCGGGCCAGCTCGAGCTCGCTCTTCACGAGATCGCGTTCCGGAATGTCGCCGGCGCGCAGGCGGGTCGAGTCGGCGCGCAGCAGCTGCTGAAAGATGTCCCGCTGTTCGAGGGCGATAGCGCGCTGGGCGTCGGCGAGCAGCAGGTCGTAGAACCCCTGTCGCACGGTGAATACGACCTGGCGGATCACGTCACTCCGCCCAAACGCCGTCGCGTCCTCGCCGTGGCGCGCCGCCCGCGTGCGAAACAGCCGTTCCGGGGTGAGGTCGATCGGCAGCGCCATGCTGTACTGGTACGGCGTCCCAGGGATGCCGGTGTAGATGGGATTCGGCAACGCGCGGGCGATGCGCCGCTCGCCGTGCGCGGAGTCGACGCGCAGCCGCGCCTGCCGGATGTCAGGATTGTGTTCCAGGGCGATCTCGACCACCCGGCGGAGCGGCGGCGCCGTTTGCGCCGTCGCGCGCACGGTCGGCGCGCCCGTCAGGCCGAGCAGCACCGGCAGTCCGAGCCGGACAGCGCGGCGGTGTTCCTTCCCAAGCCATCGCATCATAGGGGGCACTCCCGTTGTGGCAGCGGCGCGCCACCGTCCCGTGGCGCGCTGCCGAGCGCGTACCGACCCGACAGGTGGCGCGGTTCTCGGGGCGAAGCGGGGGGAAGCTAATGCGGGGATCGAGCGGCAGGGCGGGGACACGCGAGTCTTTGTGAAAATTTAAGGCCGCTGGACCGCCGTTTTCGTTGCTTCTTGAGGCACGGCCTACCTACATTGCCCGGCGCCCCGAGCACGTCTTGACGGCCGCGCCGCGCGGCCACCGTCGGGCACTCCCCAGGGAAAGGTCGGCACCCGTGCGCCTATCGCTTGAGCGGCTCGCTCGCGCCGGTGCGCTCGTCTGCGCCGCGAGCGCGCTCCTTGCCGCGGCCTGCTCCCGGGGCGGGGCGGCGCGCCCGCAGAGCGACGCCGCGACGGGGGCCGGCGCCGACGCCGCCCCCTCGGGGAACGATTTTGTCGTGCGCGAGGATGCCCGTGGGATCGCGATGGCGGCGGTCGCGGCCCAGTCGCTGCCCGACTATCTCGACATCGCGGGGCGCATCCAAGCGGATCCCACGCTCGTGGTGCGCGTCTATCCCCCGGTGAGCGGACGGTTGATCGAAGTCCAGGTCCGTCCGGCCGACTACGTCGAGCGGGGGCAGGTGCTCGCCGTCCTCGCCTCAAGCGACGTGGCGGCCGCCCGTGCGGCCTACCGCCAGGCCGCGGCCGACGCGCGGGTCAAGACGCAGGCGCTCGAGCGGTCCCGGGTGCTGTATGACAACCACGTCATCGCGTTGCGGGAGTATCAGCAGGCTGAGGCGGACCGGGAGGCGGCCGCGGCGACCCTCGAAAGCGCGCGCGAGCGATTGGAGCTCCTCAGCGTGGACTCTGCGGGGTCGTCCGATCGCATCGCGGTGCGGGCGCCCCGCGCCGGGATCGTGACCGATCTGGGCGCGGCGGCCGGGGAGTACTCGAAGTCGCTCGACAACTCGAACCCCCTCTGTACCATCGCCGACTTGACGAGCGTGTGGGCGGTGGGCGACGTGTATGAGAAGGACCTCGCGAGCGTCAAGGTCGGCGACCTGGTCGATGTCACCGTGAACGCTTATCCCGACGAGCCGCGGCGCGGCCGCATTACCGCGATTGGGAGCAACGTCGATACCACCACGCGGACGCTCAAGGTCCGGGTGGTCCTGCCGAATCCGCGGCGGCGCTTGAAGCCCGACATGTTCGCCACCATCCGCGTCGTGCGCGCCGTGCGCACCGCGGTGGTCGTCCCGCAAGCCGCCGTGGTACGCGAGGGGACGGCCGCCTACCTCTTCGTGCAGCGCTCCCCGGGCCACTTTGCGCGGCGGCCCGTGACATTGGGGCGCGACACGGAGCACAATCAGGTGGAAGTGACCTCCGGGCTGGCGCCCGGCGACACGATCGTGGTGGAGGGAGCCGAGCTGCTGCGCGTGGCGGCGACGTCGTCCTGACGGACGCATGAAAGCCATCGTTCATCTGTTACTGCGCTACCGCCCGCTCACGCTGGTGGCGCTCGGCGTGTGGCTCGTCACGGGCGTCACGGCCCTCGTCCGCCTGGATATCGAAGCCTACCCGGACCCCTCGCCACCGCTCGTCGAGTTCATCACCCAGAACCCCTCCTGGTCGGCCGAGGAGATGGAGCGGCAGGTCACCGTGCCGGTCGAGACGCAGCTGTTCGGGATTCCCGGCCTCGCCTACACCCGATCCATCAGCGTGTTTGGACTGAGCGACGTCAAGTTGTACTTCGACTATGGCACGGACTACTTCACCGATCGCCAGGAAGCGCTGAACCGGATGCAGCTCGTCAGCCTGCCCAACGGCCTGACGCCGCAGCTCTCGCCCTGGTCTCCGATCGGGGAGATTTACCGCTATCGGGTCGATGGGGCGGGCTATTCCCTCAACGAGTTGAAGGCGGTTGAGGACTGGTCTATCCGCCGCGAGGTGAAGCAGGTCCCCGGCATCATCGACGTCGTCACCTTCGGCGGCACGACGCGCCAGTACCAGGCGGAACTCGACCCGGCGAAACTGCTCGGCTACAAGGTCACGCTGCCCCAGGTGCTGAACGCCGTCAGCGCGAGCAACGCCAACGTCGGCGGCAACTATCTGACGCTCGGCAGCCAGAGCGTGAACGTGCGCGGCGTCGGCCTGCTCCAGACGCTCGACGACATGCGCCACGTGATCGTCGCGGAGCGCAACGGGGTGCCTGTCTTCTTGCAGGACGTGGCGGACGTGCGCGAAAGCTATCAGCCGCGCCTCGGCCGCGTGGGCATGGACGGCGATAGCGACATCGTGGAGGGCATCGTGCTGCTGCAGCGCGGCGAACAGTCGCTGCCGGCGCTGCGGCTCCTGCGGCCCCGCATCGCCGCCCTCAATGCGGGCCGGTTGCCGGCCGGCATGCAGATCCACCCGGTGTACGATCGCACCGACCTGATCCGCGTCACGACCCACACGGTGCGCGACATCATCTTGCTCGGCTTGGTGCTCGTGACGCTGCTCTTGATGGTGTTCCTGGGCGACGCGTTCATCGCGTTGGTGGCAGCGCTCTCGATTCCCATTTCGCTGCTCTTTGCCTTCGCCCTCATGGTGCTGACGCACCAATCGGCCAATCTGATCTCGGTAGGCGCCATCGATTTCGGCATCCTCGTGGATGCCACCGTGATCGATCTGGAGCACATCCACCGTCGCCTGCGCGCTCGGCGCGACGATGAGACGGTGGAGCAGGTGATCGCGGAGGCGATGGCGGAGGCGTCCCGGCCGGTGCTCTTCTCCGTCGCCATCATCCTGGTGGCGTTCATCCCGCTGTTCACGATGTACGGGGTCCCGGGCAAGATCTTCGGGCCCATGTCCATCACGTACGGGTTCGCACTGATCGGCGGCCGCTTGTTCGCGCTGATCTTCGCGCCCGTCCTTGCGTCGTTCGGAGGTGAGCGGGCCCGCGAACGCGGGGTCGGCGAGACCCGCCTGGTCCGGTGGTTGCACCGTCACTACGCGCGCGTGCTCCCCCAGCTGCTGCGGCTGCGGCGTCCGGTGCTGGTGGGGGCGGGCGCGGCTCTCGCGCTCACGCTGGTGCTCGTCGGGTCGCTCGGGGGCGAGTTCATGCCGAAGCTGGAAGAGGGCGACCTGTGGGTGCGGGCCACGCTGCCCGTGGACATTGCCTTTGAAGCCTCGTCCCGGCTGGCTCAAGACGTCCGCGCGACGTTGCAGGGCTTTCCGGTCGTGACCCACGTCGTGTCGCAAATGGGCCGCCCCGACGACGGCACCGACATCACCACGTTCAACAACATCGAGTTCTTCGTGCAGCTCCGGCCCGAGGGGGACTGGCCCCGCGGGTTGACGAAGGAGAACCTCATCCGCCAAATGTTGTCCAAGCTGAGCCGGTTCCCCGGCATCGCGTTCGGCTTCTCCCAGTACATCGAGGACAACGTGGAAGAGGCGATGTCGGGAGTGAAGGGCGAGAACTCGCTCAAGCTGTTCGGCGACGATATCGATGTGCTGGCCCAGCGCGCCACGGAGATTCGGGACGTGATGGCGCGGGTCCCGGGCATTGCAGACCTAGCGATCTTCCAAGAGACGGGCCAACCGCAGCTCGTCGCGACGATCGACCGCACGGCGAGCGCCCGCTACGGCCTGGCGGCCGCCGACGTGAACGGTGCCGTCCAGGCCGCCGTCGGGGGCCAAGCGACCACGCAGATCTTGCAGGGGGATCGTCGCTTCGACTTCGTCGTCCGCTATCAACCTCAGTCGCGCACCACGCCGGACGCGATCCGCCGGATCCTCGTCCCCACCCCCGAGGGTGGCCGGGTGCCGCTCGGGCAGGTGGCGGACGTCGGGCTCAAGCAGGGCGCCTTCATGATTTACCGTGAGAACGGCCAGCGCTACATCCCCGTCAAGTTCAGCGTGCGGGGGCGCGACCTGGCCTCCACCATGAAGGATGTTGAGGCCCGACTGGCCGCCGCAGTCCACCTGCCGGCTGGCTACCACTACGAGTGGGCTGGGGAGTACGACAGCCTGCAGCGCGAAGAGCGCCGCCTCGCGATCGTGATTCCCATTACGCTGTTGATCATTCTCGGCCTGTTGTACACGCTGTTCAACTCGTGGCGCGACGCGCTCATCGTGCTCGCTGCGCTGCCGTTCGGCGCGATCGGCGGCGTGCTGTCGTTGTGGCTGACCGGGACGTCGTTCAGCATCTCCGCCGCCGTCGGGTTCACGTCTGCGCTCGGCGTGGGGACGTTGGCGGGCTGCGTGTTCCTCTCGGGGATCCGCCGCGCGGAGCGGACGACCCCAAGCGGATCACACCCAGAGCCGGCTCCAGCCCAGGAGCCCGCGGGCGCGCACGGGCGAGGGCTCCACGCCGTACAGCGGGGCGCGTTGCTCGAGATGCGGCCGATCCTGATGGCGTGTCTGGCGGCCGGCCTCGGGTTACTCCCCGCGGCGATCTCGACCGGGATTGGCGCCCAAGCGCAGCAGCCGCTGGCGCGCGTCGTGGTGGGCGCGATGATCACCACGGCGCTCGCCATCCTCGTCCTCATTCCGATCTTAGCGAGCTTCGCACCGCGCCACCACAACGGCCGCCCCTAGTGCGGCGCGGCGCCGGCGGAACCACCCACGCGGCAGCCTAGCCCGTCAGCCCTTCACCGTCAGGCGTAGCTGCACCGTCCGGGGCCGGCCGACGGAGGGGCCACTCGTGAAAGCGCCTTTGAGCAGGTAGTGCAGATTGAAGAGGTTGTCGACAAAGACCTCGGGCCACAGCGTGACGCCGCCCACATGGAGCTGCGCCCCCGCGCTCGCATTGAGGATAAAACTCGGGGCGACCTTCACCCGCGAATTGAAGGCGAAGAGCCCCGTGCCGTTCGGCGCCGCGTCGGGGTGTCCGTTCGTGAGCCCCGAGCCACAGATGCCCGTCGCGCTCACATAGCCCCACCGCGCGGTGTAATCCCCACTCGCGACGACCGACAGGCGTTGGTCGTGGTCTTGATCGAACCATCCCGCGGGATACGCCGTCGGCAAGAATCCGCCGGTGATCGGTCCGTGGGCGCTCGCGTGGCTCAGCGCCGCGTTCACGTACCCGGACAGCGGCCCGCGCGGGTGCAATTCCACGACGGCCTCGATCCCCGCCACCTGAACGCGCGCGATGTTCACAGTCGTGGTCACCGCCGTCCCCGGGAGCGTGTTGTCGTCGACCGCCGGGGCATCACGGCGATAGTAGCCCGCGGCTTTGAGCACGACCCCGCCTGCGACGCGGTGCACCACGCCCGCTTCGAAATAGTTGTCCCGCTCTGGAATCGTCGGTAACCCCGCGGCGCCGCCCTGTGCGGCGGCTGCGAGGACGTGGAAATCCTCGACGTTGGCGGGGACGAACAGGCGCCCGTAGTACAGCCAGACCGAGGTCGCCGCGTCGGGGAAGTAGGCGACACGGGCTCGAGGACTCAGCTGATGTCGGTCCCCTGCCAGCGGAGCGACGTGGTGGTCGAGCCGCAGGCCCACGCGGAACTCCCAGTGGGGGGAAGGGGCAATCATGGATTGGGCGTACACGCCCACATCGCCGCCGTGCACCGCCGCGGTAACGCCGGGACCCGCCCGCCGGAGCGAATCGCGCGTCGCGAAGGCTTCGCGCCCGCTGACGAGCGAGGCGTCCAGGCCGGTTTTGACCGTCACATCGGTGCCGAGCGGCGCTGTGTAATCGACCTTCACCCCGGCCGTCGTGGCCGATCGGTCCTCGCTCACCGTGTAGCGGACGGTATCCGGATAGAACGCGAACGCCGGTTGGTCGACCGTGCCGGGGGCGTAGGTGAGGGTCCCCCGCCGCAGGTAGAGGGCAGTGAACAGCTCCGGTGAACCCGCCGACCGCTCGGGCGCCCGGTTCGCACCGCCGATCGGGGAGTCGCCAAAGCGGTGTCGCCAGCCGAGGTTCACGAACGCGTTCACGTCCGCTTCGCGGTCGTCTTCGACGAGCCCGCCGCTCGAGTCGAAGGGAACCTCGAAGCTGGTGCGCGAGGCGTTCAGATCGAGCGTCACGCGGTCCCGGTCCGCGGGCGCATACTGCAGCTGGCCAAAGACGAACTCGTCTGCCCCATGGTTGTGGAAGTTGAGCGGGGCGCCGGTGCTCGGGTCCTGCAGGAGCGGCTCGCGCCGCATGCCGGTCTCCTGGTGGGTGAGCGAGAGGAGCATCCCGAGCGCGCCAGCATGAGTGCTGGCCGTCACCGTCTGCCCCGTGGCCCCGAACGAGCCCCCGTAGCCCGCGGCCTGCCAGTGGAGGCCCCCGTCGGGAATCCGGGTTGCGACTTTAATGACCGCAACGCTCTTGTTGCCGTATTCCGCGTCCCAGCCGCCCGTCTGCAAATCGATTCGGGCCGCGACGCCGGGGTCAAAGAGCTCGTTCAGGCTCCCCGAGATTCCCGCCGCGACCGGAATGTCGTCGACGTAGTAGGTGAATTCGCCGTGCTGGCCCCGAATGTGCACCTCGCCGGTCGGCGCCCGCGCCGCTCCGGCCACCGCCTGCTGCACGATCTGGGACGTCGTCGTGGTCGGCGTCACATGGGCGTCGCGCTGCTGGTAGGTCTGGATCCCGCTCCGAATGTCGACCACGACTGGGGCGCCGGCGGTCACGGTGATCGCCGCCAGGGTCGTCGCGACCGGGCTCAGGGCGACGTCGACGGTCACGCTCGTGTCGGCGGGCGTCACCGTGACGGTCCGGCGGGCGGGCTCATAGCCGATCCGGCGAACGCTCAGGGCGTACGTTCGCTGCGCGGGAAGGGATAGGGTGTAGTGCCCGGTGGAATCGGCCGCTCCTGTCGCGACCATCACCCGACTGTCGTGCGCATCGATCGTAGCACCGGTGATCGGGCGACCGGTCGCGCTGTCGCGAATCACGCCGGACACGTGTACGGTCGCTTGAGCTCCCGGCCGGGCGCTCTGCTCGGCACCGACCTGCCCCAAGGCGCTCCCGATCGGCAAGAGACCGAGCGCGATGGCCGCGGCGCCGAGGTGCCGATAGCGCCGCAGCGCCAAGTGCAGGGTGGTCGCCATGGCGACCATAGTTAACCCAGACTAACTACAGGTGTCAACAGTGACTAACTATGGGTGGGCTCCGACTCTCCAGGACTGCAGGGGCGCGGCGGGCGGCGGTCGCCGTAGGACACCCAACCGGTTATCGTTCCGAGGCGACGAGAACGGAATGCGCGATGGCGGGCGGCCTCGAATACAGCACGTCGGTCGAAGACTACTTGAAGGTCATCCACGAGCTGTCGGGCGCGTCTGGGGTAGCCGTGAGCGCGGACGTGGCGGCCAAGCTCAAGATCGCGCGCGCGTCCGTGAGCATGATGGTGCGGCGTCTCGCCCACCGCGGATTGATCGTCCATACTCGCAATCGCCGGCTGCGGCTGACCAGGAAAGGGCGCGCCGCCGCCCTCCGGCTCGTGCGACGCCACCGCGTTATCGAGGCGTACCTCGTCACGGCACTCGGCTACCCGTGGGACCGCGTCCACAAGGAGGCCGAGCGCCTCGAGCACGGCGCGTCCGATGAACTCATTGACCGGATGGCCACGCTCATCGGGGAGCCGACAGTCGATCCGCACGGGGCCCCGATTCCCACCGCCAGCGGCAAGGTGGCTGTGGCGGCCACGCGGGTGCTCAACGATTTGACCGTCGGAGAGGAGGCGCGGGTGGCCGGCGTCGAGGACGACGACGCGGAATTCCTGCGCTATCTCACATCGTTGCGCCTGCTCCCCGGCGCGACGGTGCGGCTCGTCGGGAGGGAGCCGTTCGGGGGATCACTGCGGATTCGCGTCGCTTCACGCACCCGGCGTGTCGGTCCCGCTGCTGCCGCCCGCGTCTTCGTGACCAGTCGGTAGACCGGGGCCCAGTCGCCAACTAGCCTAGGGGACCCATGATAGGGTCCCGCGTAGCTGGCCTGGGTTACTCCCAGCTGGATCTTGACCGGGGATCGGCGCCGGGGCGCTCCAGTGCCACTAAGCGCCTAGGGCCATCGCACGGGCGTGCGCCAGCCTACGACGAACCGACCGGACGCCACGAGCACACTGGGCGGGCGCAGGTGGAACACCGACCAGCGTCCCTCGACCAACTGCGCTGAGGCGATCCCCACCGTGGCGCCGGCCGCGACGTCGCTCAGCCAATGCTTGTTGTCGTTCAAGCGCGACCAGCCGGTCCCAGCCGCAGCCGCGAAGAGTGCGACGCTCGCCCAGGGACGGTGCAGCTCGTCCGAGAGGGCGGTGGCGAGTGCAAAGGCCATCGTGGTGTGCCCGGAGGGGAAGGCGTCGGCACCGGAGAACGGCTTGAAAAGGTAGGGCTCTCCCGCCTGACTCGGTCGCAACCGGCCCACGGCAAACTTTCCGGCGACCGTCATACCCCCCGCAAGAAAGAGCGACGCCGCCACCCGGCCTGCCGCCCGCTCGAGGCCCGGTCGGTGTGTGACGAGCCCGGTGACGAACAGCGCCGCCGGCACGCTCACGAACGCTTCGGGCTGTCCCATGTGGCGCAGCGCGGCGGCGAGGTCGTCTCGGAAGGGCGAGCGCGCAGCCTGCGTCGCGTGCTGCACCGGCTCGTCCAGGGTGCTGACCAACGCAATCCCGCCCGCCACGGCGGCCCCTTCCCACCACTGGAGGACGTGCGGCCGCGACGCCGGTTGCTGTGCGCGGAGCATGGCGGGACCGCTGACCAGGAGCAGCGCTCCGACGAGCGCCGTCGCCCGTGGCGACCGGGCAGCCCGCGGCCTGAGCGAGCCCGCCAGCGCCCCCCAATTGAGCAGGCGACCGGTTTCCGGTCGGCTCACGTCGCTGATCTCACGGTCCGGGGGCGAGTGTCGTCCCCGGCGCGACCGCAGATGAGATGTCATCAAATGGACGCGACTCCAGTGAAGCCTTACGCACGACGGCGCCACGTCCGGGGATGCCGACTGGTGTGAAGGACCGCACCAATACAACGTCCGTCCCGGTGGTGTAGTAGACTGCGAATGGAAACCGGCGCACCAGGGCGCGGCGCAAAGACCGATGCACGACAGGGCACGCCGTTGGCATGGCGACGACGAACCGCGGCGCGCGGTCAAGCTCCCCCTCGAACTCTGTCCCGAGTCCGGGACGCCGCGCTTCGTACCATGAGAAAGCCTCCGCGACATCCGCGAAGGCTTCCGGCAGCAACTCGAGCCGATAGGTCACTACTCTGTGCGGTCGCGAAGCCTCTTGCGCACGTCGTCCCAGGCGAGGGCTGCCCCGGCGCTGGGGTTGTCCAAGCGACGATCAAGTGCCTCCTTGTGCCAGTCCGGGACGGGTATCTCTCCAGGCGTCGCCGCCAGGGTGTCCCAGACTTCCTCGAGGAGCGTGAAGCGCTCGCCCGGAGGTAGGCGGAGAATCTCGTCGCGCAAGGCTTTGGGCGTCATCGCTCCAATCTCGTGAACCTGCCCGGGCGAGCGCAAGCCAAGGCGCGCTGACACGAGGCGACCGGGCCTTGCGACCCGCGCGTGTGAAGATTAGGAATCGCGATGGCGTTCATCGGCACCGGCAGGTCCGGCACTGAGCGAGGAGACCCGTGAACAATCGCCAAGCAACGTCCATCGAGCTTCAATCCCCTCCCTACCTGCTGGCCGGGTGCGTCGCCGTCGGGGCGCTCCTCTTGTACGTCGTGACGCTCGCGCCCACGACCCAGTTCTGGGACGCCTCCGAGTACATCACCGCGGCGCACGCACTCGGGATTCCCCATCCGCCGGGGAACGCGCTCTTCATCATCCTCGCGCATGTGTGGGGACTGATCCCCTTGAGCGCGGACTACGCGCGCCGCATCAACCTGCTCGCCGCCGTGACGAGCGCAGCGTCGGCCGGCTTCTGGTTTCTCCTGGGCGAGCGGTGGCTCGGCCCGATCGTCCCATCCCCATGGCTGCGACGCTGGGTGGCCGCGGCGGGCGCCGCGGTCGGGGCTACCGTGTTCACCGTCTGGAACCAGTCGGTCGTGAACGAAAAGGTGTACACGGTGAGCGTGTTGTCCATCGCCCTGACGCTGTGGCTCGTCGTGCGGTGGGCGGACCAGCCCGCGGCGGAGCGGCGCGACCACCACCTCGTCCTGATCGTCTACCTCGTGGCGCTGAGCGCGACCAACCATCTCATGGGGGTCCTCGTCGCCCCGGCGGTCGTGGTCTACGTCCTCGCGACGGACCCGCGGGCGCTGGTCCGGCCCCGCTTCCTGGTCGCGGCGGCCGCGGTCGCGGCCGTGGGGACCAGCGTCCACTTGTTCTTGCCGATCCGGGCGCATTTCGATCCGTACTTGAACCAGGGTGATCCGACGACCTGGCCGGCCCTCCGCGCCGTGTTGACGCGCGAGCAGTTCGGCAAGCCATCGGTGTTCGACAACCCGATGTATGCGCCCGGCCTGGACAACCCCGGTCACTCGCTCGTGCTCTATGGCCAGCAGCTGCTCAATTACGTCCAGTACGTCACCTGGCAGTTCGGGCACGACTGGCTTCCCGGCGTGCAGCGCGTCCTGGCGGTCGCGTTCACGGGGCTCGGCCTGTTCGGGGCGCGGCGCCACTGGCGTGCGGACCGGCGCTCCGCGTTGGCCGTGACGACGCTCCTCGCGACGCTCACGTTCGCGCTGGTGTTTTACCTCAACTTCAAGTGGGGGTACTCCCAGCCGTACCGGGCGCTGGGGCTCGAGCATGAGGTACGGGAGCGGGACTATTTCTTCATCGCATCGTTCGCCGCGTGGGGCATCTGGGTGGGGATGGGACTCGCGGCGCTCCTCGAGTGGATCCAGGCCCGGCGCGTCGCGGGCGCGCCACTCGTGGGGCCGCGCTGGGCGCTCGCCACGCCGCTCCTGCTCGTCGCGCTAATCCCCCTCCTCGGGAACCGGCTGACGGCCTCCCGGGCAGGGGACACGATGGCGCGCGATTACGCGCGGGACGTGCTGCAGTCGGTGGACCCGTACGCGCTGGTCGTCACCGCGGGGGACAACGACACCTTCCCCTTGTGGTACGCCCAGGAGGTAGAGGGCGTCCGCACGGACGTGAGCGTGCTGGTGCTCTCACTCGCCAACACCAATTGGTATCTGCGCCAGCTGCAGCAGCGGCCGGTCCCCGCGTTCGATCCGGAGGCGGCGCCCCGCTGGGACCGCGACCGGCCGTGGCCGCGGCCCACGGTGCCATGGATGAGCCGGTTCTATCTCACGAATCCCCCGGACACCCTGCCGCCCTATCTCGGGCTCTCACAGCCCGTCACCGGGTACTTGGGGCCGATCGCCGTCACGCTCGATCCGCGGAGGCTCGGGCGTCCCTACCTCGAGCGGGGGGAGCTGGCGATCCTCGAGATCCTCAAGGACCAGCTCGGCCGCCGCCCCATCTACTTCTCGGCCTCGACCGGCGACTACGCCGAGCGGCTCGGCCTCGCGCCGTATGTGGTGGGCGAAGGGCTGGTACGCCGCGTGCTGCCCGAGCGCGTGGTCGCGAGCGACACGATCCGCTTGGTCGA
The DNA here is from genome assembly GCA_036270795.1 of Gemmatimonadales bacterium. GTDB lineage: Bacteria > Gemmatimonadota > Gemmatimonadetes > Gemmatimonadales > GWC2-71-9 > AG41. Next base: position 13,135 of record DATBBW010000245.1, read on the forward strand.
AGGGCGCGGCTTCGTGAATGTGCCGCGCTCACGGACGCTCGCGTTCGAGGTGTATCGGGGCGGCGAGACCGCGGCCCGGCCGCGCCCCCGCGGCTGGGTCGACGTGCCGTCGCAGGGCAGCCTGCTCGGGTATGCCTTCGTCTACGATACGCTGGCCGCCGCCTTGCACGACGCGGAGCCCGCGACGGCGGCCCGGGCGATCGCGCTGCGCGACGCGATCCTCGCCAACACGACGTACGGCGCCCCGAGCGAGCGCGGCGCGAGCGATAACTGATCCGTTGGAGCACTCACGGCGTCCCTCCCCGGGCGAGGCTCACATCCGCTCATCCGCGGTGGGCCCGTAGATGGGCGGCAAGGGCACGTCGTTCAGACGGAGATACACGCTCAGCTGGCCGCGATGATGGATGAGATGGTTGAGGTGGTTGCGCACCATTACGCCGCGCGGCGCGGTCCACACGACCCGCTCGCCACTCTTGAGTGACCACGTCAGGGCGAAATCGCCGTCCGTCGACACGGCAATGGCGTCGCGGGCGGCGCGCACGTTCGCGTCGAACTCCTGGAGCAGCCGCTCCGTCGGCTCGAAGCTGTATTTCGGCGCGGTCTGGAGGTCGAGCGACGACTGGCGTGCGGTGTTCGCGATCCAATTCGGGATCCACGTCACGAGTTGCGCCAGATGCCCCAGGGCGAACGACTTGGGATGGGGCTTCCACTTGCCTTTTTCTGTCGGGACACGCGCGAGCAACCGGCGGGTCGTGGCCATTTCCTGATCGAATTCGGGGAGCAGCGTTTCCGCGATACTCATGGGGCCCTCTCGCTACGGGAAGACACGGTCGGCTGCTTGACCACAATGCCTAGTTGGCGCATCACCAACCCGCTCGCCCCTCTGTCAAGCGCCCAGGCCTATATCACGCCCGGTGACTTCGGCACCCAGCGGTTGACATTGGCCACGTAGTCAACATAGGGCGCGCCGAAGCCGCGGCGGAGCGTGGGTTCCTCGTACCACACGACGAAGAGATGCGCGGCGGCAGCGGCCGGGATGGCGAACAGGACCATGAAGAGGGAGGCCTGCCACAGACCGAACCCGATGAGCATCCCCAAGGCACCGAGGTACATGGGATTGCGCACCCAGCGGTACGGCCCACTGGGGACGAACGCTCGCGGCGGATCAAACGGCGCCGGCGTGCCGCGACCCGCCACGACGAACCACGCCGCGCACGTGAGGACGAGCATGCCGCCCAAGACCATCAACACCGCCCCAACCAGGCGAACACTGGCCGGAAGCGCCACATCGCCGGCGATGGAGCGCACCTGGAGCGCGAGCCAGCCCCACAGCAACACGAAGCCGGTCATGTACACGAGGGTGCGCGCGGCGGCGAAGATCTGGTTCATGTGGTAAGAGCAATCGCGGCCATCGAGCCGAGCGCTCCTTTGAGTGGGGCAAAGAGCCTGCAGCACCCGAGCAGAACCGTGAGCTTGCACCTGCGTTGGCCCGCGCACAAGCGCCGCAACGAGACCGTCAGTCGATGGTGAATCCCCCAGTCGATGCGTCCCGCGACGCCCGTAGCGATCGCGAGGCACAGCACGCTCAGAACCTCCCCCATCGTGTCGTCGAGCACGTGCGCTCCCAAGGCGGCGCGTGCGTACCAGATCCGCCGATCCCCGCGGGTCAGCCGGCTCGTGCGTGCCGACGGTGAACCGTACCGGACTCTGCCTCACCCAGCCCAGCCACGTCCCCATGCGACCCATGCGAGTGTGACGCGGATCACATGGAAAACATCTAGCTCTTGGGAACGAAGCGGGGTAAAATCCCACACGTCAGCGGTACTCACTCGTAATTTTTTCGGTCGAGGTCGCCCATGGAGCACCCCAGTTTGACGCGCCACACGCTGTGGCTAGTGCCCATCGCCATGGCTCTGACGGCGTGCAACGGAACCGCGCCCCACGCGAGTTATCCCCTCAGTCTCTCCGTCACCACCAAATCCGCATCCGCCCTGTCCGGCCCGAGTGCCGACATCCAGATCGGCACGGGCGCAAACTCGCTCAAGATCACGGCCGCGGCGATCGTGCTGTCGCGGATCGAGCTGTCGCCGGGCGGGAGCTGCACGCCCACGGCCGGGGAAGACGACTGCGATGAGCTCAGGGCTGGTCCTCAGCTCGTCACGTTGCCGGTCGACGGCACCACCAAGGTGGTGCTCGATGGCCTCGTGCCCGCGGGCACGTACAGCGCCCTGCACGCGAAGCTCGACGCGGTGCGGGCGGACACGGACAACGCGGCGGTCAGCGCGTTCTTGAAAGCGCACCCCGAGTTGAAGGGGGTGAGCGTCACAGTGACCGGCGTCTACACCGACTCGGCCAAGGTTGACCACGCCTTCACGTTCACACCCGAGGCCGACGCCGAGATCGAGTCGGCGTTCAGCCCGGCCGTCACGGTGGGCGCGAACACGTCGAACCTGACGATCGCCGTGGACGTCGCGAGCTGGTTCAAGGACGCGAGCGGCGCAGCGATCAATCCCACGAATGCCGAGAGCGCGGAAGCGATCATTCGCAACCTCGTGCGCTCGTTCCGCGCGTTCGAAGACGACGAGCATGACGGCATGGACGAGCACGTGGAACGGCCCGACACCGCGCACGCGGAGCCGCCCGACACGTCGCACTAACAGGCCGCACGCCTCTCATCACCCCGTGGGGCCGATGAGGCCCCACGCTTTTTTGGGGGGCGGAGGGGGGGTCGTGAACCCCACGCCCTCAAGGGGTAGATGGCGCTCCCGCTCCCTGGAGCGCTTGCCACGCTCGCCAGAGCTCCCGCGCCGCCACGCCGACGCCGGCGGCGTTCCAATGCGTGTCGTCTCGGAGGTAGATGTAGCGGTCCTCGGCGAGCGCCCTCCGGGCGGCGGCGCGATAGGACGGCAGGAGATTCACCGTCGGAATCCCCGCGGCCCCGAGTCGGCGCGCGACATCCGCGAGGTATCGCGTGGATTGGTCTGGCCCAGCGTCGGGCGTGCGGAGCAGCGGCGCGTACACGGCGTACTTGGTCGGGACGAGCACGACGAGCAGCGTGAAGTGCTCGGCCCAGAGCTTTGCTCGAAGCCAGCGGAACACCTGCACCGCCGGCTCGCGTGGGGCCCCCGTGTGAAACTCGTCGCGCTCGCTCGGCAGAAATAACATCTCCTGTCCGTTGGCCAGGCGTTCCCGGAGCACGTTCTGCGCGTAGGGGTTCGGGAACCAGCGGCCATCCTCGAGCCATTTGACGGCGCGCTGGCACACGATGGCGAGCGGCGAGATGCGCACGCGCCGTTGCAGCCACGCGAGCGCGGTGCACGCGTGATCGAGCCCACGCGGCGCGAGCACCGCGCGACAGCGCGACGTGGGGTGGGGGAGGGGCAGGGGCGTGATGGGCGGCAGCTCGCGTCCCTCGGGATACTCGAAGATCACGAGCCCGCCGGGGATGACAACGCGCCGGGCCAGGGACAGGATCTCGGCCGCGCCGCGCGCGCCGCTCGCGGCGTTGTAGACGGGCCGGCCGCTCGCCGTCGCGAGTTGGGCCGCGAGGGTCAGCCCGTCACCCTCCTCCGAGCCGGCGGCGAAGGAGCTGCCGAACACGATCGCGCGGGCGTCACCCCGGCGGGCGAGCTCGGGCGGGTTGGCGTAGCCGAGCGCATCCGTCGTGAAGGTCACGGGATGGTATTCGCGCGACGCGGGGAGGTTCGCGATTGCCGCCAAATTGCCGTATGTGCGCGCGTTGTGATAATGCTGATTCGGCAAGAACGGCGCGTCACTCTCGGGAGCGAGCACCGCTTCCCACGCGCGAAACGTCACCCAGTCTTGGGGCAAGAGGCGCAGCGCCACGTCGGTCGCGAATGCGCACGCGAGCGTCGCGGGAACGAGCAGTCCGAGCCGACCGAGCGAGCGTGCCACGTCAGAACTGGAAGTAGAGGAAGGGCATGCGGGGGCCGCCGTACAGCGCCACGAGCGAGAGCGCGAACAACAGCGCGAGCCCCGCCGCGAGCGCGGGGCGCCACTCGTGGCGCAACTCGAAACTGTTCGCCCCGACGTGCGCCACGACCGCGGCGAGGCCGACCATGACGGGCAAGAGGTAGCTCCCCGGCGGGAGCGCGCCCGGGTGCCAGGCGAACATCCGCCCGAAGAGGCCCACCGCCATGGTGAAGCTCGTCGCGCGGAAGAACACCCACCCGATGAGCACCAGGGCGAACGTGCCGGCCCGGCGTACCCCGGCGGGCAGGCGGTCCCACGCGCGCCCGCCCAGGCGGTAGGCACTGAGCAACGCGCCGTGATAGGCCCCCCACAGCACGAACGTCCAGTTCGCCCCGTGCCACAGGCCGCCCAGGAGCATCGTGATCATCAGGTTGCGATACGTCATCAACCGGCTGCCGCGGTTGCCGCCCAGCGGGATGTAGAGGTAGTCCCGTAAGCAGGTCGACAACGAGATGTGCCAACGGCGCCAGAAGTCGGCGATGTCGAGCGCGCGATAGGGCGAGTTGAAGTTCTGCGGGATGCGCAGCCCGAACAGATGCCCGAGACCGACCGCCATGTCCGAGTAGCCCGAGAAGTCGAAATAGATCTGGTAGGCGTAGCCGAGCAGCGCGAGCCACGCGCCCGCCGTCGAGAGCGTCGTGAAGTCGGCGAAGAGCGGGTTGATCAACACCGCGATGGTATCCGCGATCAATACTTTCTTGATCATCCCGAGCACGAAGAACGACCAGCCTAGCGACCAGCTCGCGCGCGGGTCGTGACGGTCGATCTCTTCTAAGTCCTGCTCGATCTGGCGGAACCGGACGATGGGCCCGGCGACGAGTTGGGAGAAGAGCGAGACGTAACACGAGAACTCGAAGAAGTTGCGAGTTGGGACGACGGTGCGGCGATACGAGTCGACGATGTAGGAGATCGTGTGGAACGTGTAGAAGGAAATTCCCACTGGCAGCACGATCTTGGGAGCGACGAGGTAGAGCGGCAGATGGAACAGGTCCGCCAGCCGGGTGGCCGTGTCCGCGGCGAAGCTCGCGTACTTGAAAAAGCCTAGGAGACTCAGGTCGATCGTCACGGCGACGATCACGCACAGACGCCGGCGGCGGCGATCGTCCCAGGTGCGGAGCCCGAGGCCGGCGAGGTAGCTCACGAGCGTGGACGTCGCCATCAGGGCGCAGAAGCGATAGTTCCAGAAGGCGTAGAAGACGTAGCCCGTCGCGGTGAGCCAGACGTAGCGCGCCTGTCTTCCGTGCAGGCGCCAGAACACGAGGTAGGTGAGCGGCAGGAAGCCGTAGAGGAACGGCAGGCTATTGAAGAGCATGGCCCAGGTCCCTCACGAGCAATGGCGACGCGCCGGGAGCGGTGAGACCTCAGCGAATGGGATGATAGAACCTAACGGGAGCCGGCCACCAGACGATCATTTGCGGGCGGTGAGTGTTCATGCTGCGGACCGGTTGGCTAGCGTCCGCATGCCAGCGCGCGCTCGAAGCTCACGAGGCGTCGCACCAATGCGTTGGAGCGGGAGTGAGCTGCGTCGCTATTGTCTCGAGCCAAGCGCTCGTACAGGCGGAGCTCCGGATCCGGGAATGGCTCCGGAACCGAGACGCCCAGCGCTGCAAGGCGCGGCGCCCCGATCGAGACGACGAGCGCGGGCACCGACTCCTCTCCGTGCGTGAGGTCGGCGAGACCCGCTGCGACCAGATCGCCGCCGGGGAGCTCGGAGGCGGGGACTGTGGGACGCGCGCAGGGCACTCGGATTTCCCTCGGTAAAGTGCCTTCGGCTAGGTGAACCCACCGGACCGATCGCCGTGGTCATCCCCCGACCTGCAGTGCGTCGAGAATCGATCGCAGCGCCGCTGGGTTCGGGAGCAACAGCATGTGCCCGCCGAACTCGCCCAGCTCGCCGTCGCACGTGAGCTTGGTCTCGATGCACAGGCCGGTGTTCGCGTCGGCCCCCGTTGCCCGCAGTCGCTTCAACAACCCGTCGGGCGGCTCGATCCCGAGCGCCGGGACCGAGATCATCACCACGCGGCTCATGAGCGTGGCGAGCACCCCGGCGTACGCGCCGCCGATGATGTTCGCCGTCTCCGTGAGACTCGACCGCGCCAGGGCGTCGAGTGTCCCGTCCTCGGGCGTGGGGCGTCGCAGCAGCAGGGCGCTCAGCTGTTGCGCCTTGGCTCCCGCCATCAGGAAGACCAGGGAGCCGGTCACGTCCCCGAGCAGGTGCATCGCCACGACGACGACCGGTTGATCCTTGTAGCCGAGGAGCGTGGGGATTTCCTCGGCGCTCGCCACGGCGAGCTCCGGAACCGTGATCATGATCCGGCGGTTCGTGAGCTGGCCCAGCGCGGTCGCGGCGTGCGCGCTGGCGATATTCGCCACCTCGCGCAACGCGTCGAGTTGGAGGTGCGGCAGTGCCGGGGTGCGTTTCACGCTAGTAACATGGTGGAATCGTGGCTTCGCCGCTCGCCCAAGACGCCTCTTCCGATGCCGCACGCCCGGACCCGACGCTCACTCCGCCGCGCGCGCCCCCCATTGCCACATCCCCGACATCGTCTCCACGCTCACGGGATGGCCGAGCAGGCGGGCCAGCATCACGATCTGGCCGCGATGATGGCCGTCGTGAACCATGTAGTAGGCGAGGAAGGTCGCGGTGTCGTGCGGGAAGCCGTCGATGCGCGTGCCCTGCTCGAGTGCGGCGCCCGCAATGGCGAGCACGGCCTTCCGCTTCTGGGCCAGCGCGCGCGCGGCCTGGCCCTGCGTCACGCGGAAGCGGTCGAGCTCTCCCGGTACCTGAAGCCCCGGCGCGGCGCGCTGCACGTAGACGAGCCCGCAGTTGTGGAGATGGGCGACGAGCGCGGCGATGCTACGGACCTTGGGGCCGGGCGGCAGGGCCCGCCACACGGTGGGATGCAGTCGTTCCACGAGGTATTGGGTCACGCGCGCGCTGGCTGAGTAGGCCTTGAGCAGGACCGCGCTGACGTCGGGCGGCGGTGACCCGAGCGGCCGGGGACCGGGGCGGGGGCGGGCAGGGCGAGTCATAGGACCTGGATGAGAGCGCCCCACAACGTACACCGCCCCGAGGGCGGCGGGCGAGCCCCTGCGTCACAGCCTGACAGGCCGGGCCGCCCGCCGCCCGAGATCCCGCGTCGAGGCCCTCCTGGCCCCCGCTCCCCGGCACCTCTTAGTGACACGCCTTCGGCTCGGCCGCGCGGTATTCATCATGCCGCTTGACCCAATCGGGGCCGCGATCGCCTTCGTCGCGCCCCTTCGGCACGATGTCCAAGTAGTGATAGGCGACGTTGAGCATGTCGATGCCGCGGGCGTAGGCCGAGTAGGTGCGAAACAGCGCGCCCGAGGAATCCTTGTAGAAGACGCTCACCCCCTCGCGCTCCGAGAGGCCGGGGTTTTGTACCGTAAAGTTGTAATCGGCCTTCTTCCTAGCCATCTCCTCTTCGGTAAACGAGACGCCGTAGTCGAAGTTGAAGTCGCCTTCGCCTGAGGAGACCCACTTGAAGCGCCATCCCATGCGTTGCTGATACGCGGCGATCTTGCCGATCGATGCGCGCGAGACGGCGATTAAGGTCACGTCACGCTGATTCAAGTGGGTGACGATCCCGTTGAAGTTGTCGGCCCAGAAGGAGCACCCGAAGCACGCGGCATCCTCGGTCCACGAGGTGTCGGCGGTGGCCTTGTCCGGGTTCCACATGGCGTGATAGACGATGAGCTGGCTGCGCCCGTCAAACAGCTCCGCCAGCGCCTCTTTCCCGGCGGGACCATCGAACACGTACGGTTTCGTCACGCGTTCCCACGGCAGCGCGCGGCGTTGCTCATTCAACTCGTCGCGCCGCCGCGTGAATTCCTTTTCCTTTTGGAGGAAGGCCTTGCGCGCTACCACCCACTCCTCATGGGAGACCACGCGATGCTCCTGCACCACCACCGCTCCATCGTGCTTCATTCGGATACCTCTCCTTTCGGGCTGAGATCGATCGCTCGGGCGGCCGGGTCAGGCGCGGGCTCCCGCGCGGGGCGGGGGCGCCGGTGGCCGCGCAGCGCCGCCACGACGAGCGAGGCGAGCCCCCCGGTTGATACCGCGCCGCCGGCGAGCGACGCGACTGCGATCATGCACTCTGGACACACCGGACCCTCCGTGGTGGTCTGCGGCGATCACGACCGCGATTGCGGCAGCGGCCGTCCCGTCTCCAGGAACGTCTTCAGATTGGACAACACCTTGGGCCACCCTCCGCTGATCTTCTCGAGCATGTCGCCGTCCTGGTCCAGGTCTTCATGGGTCACGGTCAGGCGCACCAGGTTGCGGTACGACTCGATGTCGAACGTGACGCGCGAGTGTTCCGCCTCGTCGGCGGCGTCCCGCGGGTTCGCCCACGTCAGGACGAGGCGGCGGGGCGGTGAGCTCTCGACCACGCGGCCGACGAGGTCTACCGTATGCGCCTCGTCCATCCGCCGGTGCTCCCAGGGCGAGCCCGGCTGCCAATCGGACACGTTCACATGGCCCGGGTCCGATGCATCGGGCCCGAACCAGTATTGCCGCGTGACGTCGGTCTCGACCAAGGCCCGCCACACCTTCTCGGGTGTCGTCGCGATGTAGGTCACGTAGACGAAGCTGGCCTTACTCATCATCGCCTCCTTCCAAGTGGTGCTTGAGATCTCGCAACGCCCTGAGCCGGTTGCGTTCGAACTTCCCGATCCAGCGATCGTAGATCTCCTGCAGCGGGACGGGATTCAGGAAGTGGAGCTTTTCCCGTCCGTGCCACTGCGTGGCCACCAAGTTTGCGTCCTCGAGCAGCGCGAGGTGCTGAGTGACGGCCTGCCGGGTCATCGCCATGTGGCCGCACAGCGCACTGAGTGTCTGGCCGTTCTCCCGATGCAGTCGATCGAGGAGGAGCCTCCGGCTCGGATCGGCCAGCGCCTTGAAGACCTTGTCGATGTCCATGAGTTGGGTCCCAATCAATATGCAAGCATTTACTTGCCTATGTCAAGGGGCGCCTCAGCGAACGCGGTGGCACCGGCGGGTGGGGAGGTCGATGGCAGAAACGCCAGGTTGCACCCACGGGATGGGCAGGTAGGTTCACCGGGCAGCGATGCCCCACCCGATGCGTCTCCCCCTGGCCACGAGGGCACGATGATCCTCGTCGTGGGTGCAACCGGTTCGCTTGGCGGCGAGATCCTCACATCGAGTGCCGAGGGGAAAGCGATGCGTCACCCGACGAGGGCAAGTCGCGTACTGCTGCAGCTGCTAGTTGGCTTGACGGTGGTGACGGCGGGTACCGCTGCCGCCCAGGTCGCCATATCGAGCGTTGACGCGGCGCGTCGCGCCCAGTCCCTCCTCAGGCAAATGACGCTGGAGGAGAAGATTGGGCAGCTCAATCTGGCTGCCGGGGTCACGTTCGGAGGCACGATAACCGCCGCCTCAGACACCGACATCATGCACGGTCGCGTCGGCGCCATCTTGTGGCTGGCGGATCCCAAAGAGATGAATCGGCTGCAACATCTCGCCGTCGAACAGAGTCGGCTGCACATCCCGCTCCTCTTTGGGTTGGACGTGATTCATGGCTATCACACCCTGTTCCCCATACCCCTCGGCATGGCTTCATCATGGGACCCTGCCGTGGAGGAACAGGCGCAGGCCGTCGCGGCCAAGGAGGCTCGGAGCGCCGGGATCCGGTGGACATTCACGCCAATGGTCGACATCGCGCGCGATGCCCGCTGGGGGCGCATCCAGGAAGGCGCCGGTGAGGACCCTTATCTCGGCGCCGCCATGGCACGGGCCCAGGTGCGGGGATTCCAGGGAGCGCACCTGGGCCCGACGAGCGTGGTCGCGTGTGCCAAACACTTCGCGGGATATGGCGCGGCCGAGGGAGGCCGTGACTACGACGGCTCGTACGTACCGGAAGCGCTGATGCGCAACGTCTACCTGGCTCCGTTTCACGCCGCCGTGCAGGCGGGCGTAGGCAGTCTCATGTCGGCGTACATGGATTTGAATGACGTGCCCGCCAGTGCCAATCACTGGCTCCTGACCGACGTGCTGCGTAAGGACTGGGGATTCCGCGGCTTCCTCACCTCGGACGCGTTCGCCATCGCGAGCCTGCAGGTCCACGGATTTGCCGCCGATCCTCGAGACGCCGCCTATAAGGCAATCACCGCGGGTGCCGGGATGGACATGGCCAGTCAGACGGTGCGGAACCATCTGGCGCAGCTCGTCGCTAGCGGAAACGTATCGCCGGCACAAATCGACGCGGCCGTCCTGCCAATCCTCGAGGTCAAGGTCCAGATCGGTCTCTTCGATCACCCGTACGCGAGCGAGTCGGGCGCTGGAACGGCGGTCGGCGCCGAGGGGCGATCCCTGGCCCGGAGCCTCGGCGCGCGGTCGATGGTCCTGCTCAAGAACGACCACCATGCCTTACCGCTATCGAACACGATCCGGAACGTGGCGGTCATCGGGGCCCTCGCCGACTCGCCCGGGGACATCACCGGAGGTCCCACGCCGGCCGGCTTCTTCCTTCAAACCCACGACGCCCCGGCCGTCACCGTTCTCGCGGCCCTCAAGAGTCGTCTCGGTCCGGAGGCTCATCTCACGTACGTGCCTGGCCCCGCGATGTCGAAGGTGTTTCTGTCGATGGTGGACGGGTTCCTCGGCCAGAAGGCCCTCCCGCCACCCACCCCGGCGGAGGTCGCGGATTGGCAGGCGAAGGCGAAGGCCGCCGCAGAACAGGCGGACCTCGTCATCGCCGTTATCGGGGAGCCCGCCTTCATGAGTGGCGAGGGCGCCTCGCGTGGAACGCTCGATTTGCCGGGCATCCAGGCGCAGATGGTCGAGGCCGCTGCCGCGTCAGGGAAGCCGCTTGTCGTCGTCCTCGAGAATGGCCGACCGCTCGACATCACCTGGCTCGCGGACCACGCAGCGGCCATTCTCGAGTCGTGGTTTCCGGGCGTGGACGGCGGCAACGCGGTCGTGGATGTGCTCTTTGGCGACGTGAATCCCGGAGGGAAGCTGCCCGTCAGCTGGCCGCGCTCCGCGGGCCAGGAACCCGTGTACTACAACCACAACCTCACGCACGCGCCGGAAAGCGATCCGCAGTTCACATCGCGGTACTGGGACGTCGCCAGCAAACCCCTCTATCCCTTCGGCTACGGGTTGAGCTACACCACGTTCCGGTTCGCCAACCTTCACCTCTCGAAAACGCGCATGAAGACCGGCGACAGCGTCGAGGTGGTGGTGGACGTGACCAACACCGGTTCCGTGCGGGGGGACGCGGTGGCGCAGCTCTACATTCATCAGCGCTCTGGCTCCGCGTCCCGCCCGGTGCGCCAACTCGAAGGGTTTCGCCGAGTGACCCTGCAACCGGGCGAGACGGTACCGCTGCGCTTCGCCTTGCGCAGGAGCGAGCTGCAATTCTGGAGTCCCCAGACGACGAGCTGGGTGGTGGAACCCAGCAGCTTTGACGTTTGGGTTGGTGAAGATTCCAGGGCGGATCTGCACGCGGAGTTCACCGTCGAGCCTTGAAGCAGGGGATTTCCCAATCGCAAGTCAGGCCGACGTCCGCCGCATTGCCCTATCCCTGCCCGAGACCGAGGAGGCGCCGAACCATTTCGCGTTCTCAGTTCGGAACAACGGTAAGCGCAAGGGCTTCGTCTGGGTCTGGATGGAGCGCGTAGCACCCAAGCAGGCCCGTGTGCCGCAACCGAAGGTCATCGCAGTCAGGGTCTCGAGCCTCGACGACAAGCACATCTTGCTGGCGCTCGACCCCGTCAAGTTCTTCACCGAGCCGCACTACAACGGGTTCCCTGCCGTCCTGGTTCGCCTGCCCGCAGTGACCCGCCAAGAGCTCAAGCCCATCATCACGGAGGCGTGGCGCTGCCAAGCCCCGAAAACCCTGAACACGGCGGACAAGACATCCCGCCGTCGAGGGCCGGGCGCGGGCGGCGGGCGTCGGGAGAAGTAGTGAGTCGGCGCCCACCACCGGAGCGCCGATCAGTTGAGGAGCAAGATCGGTGCGATCGACGGCACGCCGCTCGTGTTCACGAGGAACAGCATATACGGGCCGGGCGGTGCATCGGCGCGACTCGTGGGGAAACCGACGGTGAGGCCTCCGGAGACCGTGGTGAAGCTCAGCGGAACGAGGCGGGCGCCCATGTCGAACGCGTGCGTGACGGAGCTCAGCCGGATGAGGTTGACCTTGGCGATGCTCGCCCCGTCCGGCGTCTGGACGACGAGCTGCGAGCCGTAGCCGACGCGTCCCGGTAGCGTGCCCGTGATCGTGGGGCGCGGGCCCTTGAACAAGTAGGGGGGCTGGAACACCTCGTAATTCAGCTCGTCAATTGCCGTGCCCGGGGCGCCACCGCTCCCGCTGTAGAGGACCCGGGCGTCGGGCAAGAGCAGCGCTGTGCCGTGATACATGCGAACCGTCGAGGGATAGGCCGTCGTGCTCCAGCCCCCTGTGGTCGGGCTCCAGATCTCGGCCGTGACAAGCCCGCCGGCATAGTTGTTGAAGCCCGGGGCGAGCGTGCCGCCCGTCACCAGGACGTCGCCCGTCGGTAGCAGGGTGGCGTCCATCTGCCGCCGCGCCCAGTGCATCGAGGTGGTCATGCGCCACTGCGGGTTCGGCACGTTCAGGTCGATGATCTCCGCGCTCGCCATGGGCGGATCGCCCCCGCCGACATAGAGAATCTTCCCCGGCGCGTACATCACGGCGGAGCCGTAGTCGCGCGGGCCGGTCAGGCGAACCGGGCCGGCGGTCCAGTGCCCGAGGCCGGTGACGTCGAGGTAGCGCGACTGCTGGTCTTCCCCGGCGACGAACACCCGGCCGTCGGGCGCCACGAAGCTGCGCGGGTAGTACGGCAACTCGAGGCTCGCCCCGGTGAGCTGCCGCCAGCCCGTGCCGTTCCAGACTTCGGGGATCGGCACGGGGGCGCCGGCTTGGTCGGTCCCCGCGAGGGTCAGGACCTCACCATCGGGGAGCGTGGTGTTCGTCGGGTACCAGCGCCCCTTCGCCATCGCGGACTCGGGGCTCCACGTCCCAGTCGCGGGATCGAAGATGTTCGTGTTGGGGAGGCCATGCAGGTCCGCGATATGCCCACCCGCGACCAGGAGCCGCCCGTCGGGGAGCCAATCGTGACCCGCGCAGAACAGCCACGAGGGCGCAGGCACCGGGGTGAAGCTGCCGGTGGCGGGATCCCAGACCTGGGGATCGCCGACCCGCGGCCAGCTCAGCACTTTGCCGTTCCGCAGGAGGTGCAGGTGCACCTGGACGATGGGCGAGCTCGCGCGCGGCAGCCACGCGCCCACGAGCGACGGCGGCGGGGGCGGGGGCGGGGGCCCGGCCGTGCCCGTGAAAAGGTCGCCGTTGCCGCAGGCGTACCACACGGCGACGAGCCCGATCAGGGCGCCCGTGAGGAGCACGGGGATCGCGGGCCGGCGACGCATGGTCCGGTGAACGCTCATGGCCCGGCGAGTTACCACGGGTCGTGGAGCATGTCAATACGGGGCCCCCCGGCGCGTGCTCGGATCCCCCGCCAGATGCGGTTTTGCGGACTCGGTGCCTCCGCTGGACATCCGATCCATCATCATTCCGGCGTCGTGCGTGCCCGCGGGCCCCAGCGCGACATAGAGCGCGATCCCGGGCGGGGTGCGGCCCCCGTAGACTGCCGCGAGGTCCTGGGGCACAAAGTTCATGGACCCGCGTAGGCCGAGGCCGGCGCGGAGTCCCGCCACGCGGCCGATGGTGCGCACGTACCCGAGCGCGAGCGCGCCAATCGAGTACTGGGTGGGCGGCGCGGCCGTCGTGACGGCGAGGTCGGCGGTACTCTTTTCCACGTACTCGGCGCGACCGAACACGGTGTTCACGCCAGCCAGATCGAGCGAGCTCTCGAGCACCACACTCGAGGCGAGCCGCCCGGTCCCGACGGGGGCATTAGCCCCGTAGATCAGCGCCGCGGACCACGTTCCCGCGGGACCGACAGCCTGTGTCGTGAGCGCCGCCGCCCCGAGGCGGTGCAGCGCCTCATCGGGGTGGAGCTCCTCGGGACTCTTCAGGTAGGCATACCACGCGGACACGCTCCAGCGGGGCGTCGGGTTGACGCTCAGGCGGGCGCCGTAGGAGTCGAGCCGGCGGCCCCGGTAATCGAAGTCGGTGCGGTTCTCGTCCGGCTCGCGGCCGTTGAACCAGGACGCCTCGAGCTTCACCACGCGGGTGAAGAGGCCCGCGGTGAGGACGCCGAAAGTGACATGCGTGCCGTCCTGCCAGTGGTGCGCCAGCGGGGCTATCGGGTCCCCGGCCGCCGACGCGCGGTGCGGGAACGCCACGGGGCCCACCGCCGGCTCGCCCACCGGGGCGAGGTAGAGCGACAGGGCGAGATTACGGGCGATCGGCCGCTCGTACAGCGCGGCCAGCTCCATGAAGAGATCGTGGGGGTGTTGACGATCATGGAGCGGCGCGCCGCCGTAGGACTCTCCTGACTGGAGGAGCAGCGGGTACCCGCGGGCGCCGATGGTCCACGGTTCGGCGCTCAGCATGCCGCGGAGTACCAAGGCGCCGCCGCCGAGCGTCCGCATCGCCATCGCCATCGCCCAGTTGGTGAACCCGACCTGGTGAGCGCCACGTGGCCCGCTCTGCGAGTCGTATTGCAGGAAGCCGCGGCCGTGCAGCGTCACCATCCACGCCCCAAACCGCATGTGGGCGTCGTGCATCGGCGTGGCATCGGGCTGCCACGCGGTCCCGGACCCGAGTCGCGTTTCCGGAATCGCGAGCGGCCGCACGGGGATCGCAGCGGCGTGCGCCATCGCCATATCCATTTGCGCCACGAGGCCTGCGGCGCCGCCGACCCACACTACGAGAGCGGCCACCGAGCCACCGACGAGCGTTCGCATATCGAGCTCTCCTCAAACCACAGTCGTCGTTCGCGCGCCGCTCGCGCGGCGCCCACTCACTCCTCTTCGAACTGGACGACCTAGGCTTGGGGCGGTGGAGCGAGCGGCGGTGAGAGGTAGGAG
>DATBBW010000246.1:0-7249 GCA_036270795.1 Gemmatimonadales bacterium
AAGGGTCGGGCAGCGTCGTTCCTCTTCGGCAACGTGAGCTGACGAAGGGACTCGAACCCTTAACCTGCTGATTACAAATCAGCTGCTCTACCAGTTGAGCTACGTCAGCTGGCCGCCGCGTGAACTTTCCAGACTCGTAGCTTAACCGGGGAGGCGCCCGCATGCAAGGGACGTGCCGGGAAGAACTTAGCCGAGACGCCACTGGGTGCCGGCCGCGCCATCTTCGAGCGCGACGCCGCGCGCCGTGAGCTCCCCGCGGATCCGGTCCGCCTCCTTGAAATCCTTGGACTTACGGGCCGCGTTGCGGGCGGCGATGCGGTCTTCGATCCACTGCACGAATGCGGGGTCGAGCGCGCGGCGCGTGGGCAACACGTCGAGCACGCGCATGCTGTCCTCCAGCGCCGCGAGCGCGCGCGCCGCGCCCTCCGGGCTCGGCCCCTGATCGAGCTCGCGATTGGCGGCCCGCACGAACTCGAACAGCGCCGCGGTCGCGCGCGGCGCGTTCAGGTCGTCGTCCAACGCGGTGCGCACGTCCCCCGACAACCGCTCCGCCAGCGCGCCCAGCGCCCCGGGGCCGGGGCCGCCGGCCGGCGCCTGGGCGACCGCGGTGAGGCGCGTGTGGAATTCCCCCAGCCGGCGCACCCCCTCCGCCGCCGCGTCGAGCGCCGCGTCGGTGAAGTCGAGCGGCTGGCGGTAGTGGCTCTGCCAGAACAGCAGCCGCACGGCCGCCGCATCCACGCCTTGTTCGCGCAGGTCGCGCACCGTGAGAAAGTTGCCGAAGCGCTTCGACATCTTCGTGCCGCGGACGTTGAGAAACTCGCCGTGCACCCAGTAGCGCGCGAACGGCTGCCCCGTCGCGGCCTCGGATTGCGCGATCTCGTCTTCGTGGTGCGGGAAGATGAGATCGACCCCCCCGGCATGGATGTCGAGCGTCTGGACGGCGGGGCCGATGGCGTCGAGCGACATGGCGGAGCATTCGAGGTGCCACCCCGGGCGGCCGCGGCCGAACGGCGCATCCCAGGCCGCCCCCACCTGCTCGTCGATCGCCTCGGCCTTTTTCCAAAGCGCGAAGTCCCGGGGATCGTCCTTCGCGTACTCGTCGCTCGCCACGCGGGCGCCGATTTTCAGCTCGCGGGTATCGAGCTGGGACAGCCGCCCGTACCCGGGAAACTTGGCGATAGCGAAGTACACCGAGCCGTCCTCCCCCCGGTACGCTACGCCCTGCGCCAGCAGCCGCTCGACGAGGCGCACCATCGCCGCCACCGATTGCGTGGCGCGCGGATAGGCGTCCGCCGGGCGGAGCCGGAGATAATCGCGGTCCTCGTAGAACGCCGTGATGAACGGTGCCGTGTACTCCGCGAGCCGTTTCCCCGCCTGGGCGGCCGCCTTGATGGTGCGGTCGTCGACGTCGGTGAGGTTCATGACGTGGAACACCGTGTACCCCGAGCGCTCGAGATGGCGGCGCAGCAAGTCCTCGAACAGAAACGTCCGGAAGTTGCCGAGGTGCGCGTAGTTCCAGACGGTCGGGCCGCAGGTGTACAGCGTCACCCGCGGCGGCGCGAGGGGTTGGAACGGTTCGATGCGGCGGGTGAGCGTGTTATGCAGCGCGAGAGTCATCGGTGGGCAGAAACGTAGGAAGCGTGGCGGGGAGCGTCAACGCGCGGCGCGGCCTGGGGCCCGCGCCCACGGCGCCGCCCGATCCGGGCGGCCTACCGGGCCGCGAGGGCCTCCCGGGTGATCGCGTCCACGAGCGGGTCCACCCCGAACCGCACCGGGTCGGTGGCGGGAAGCCCCGTGTCGCGCGCCGCCGCGCGCACCGCCGCCTGCGCCGCGGCCTCCGGGAGGTCAAACGTGTTGAGACAGATGCCCAGCACCTTGGTGGGCCGCACCGGGGCCGCGGCGCGCTCATACAACGCCACCAGTTCGGGGAGCGGCGGGATCCTCACCCAGGGCGCGCGGCCGTGATAGTCCCCGATGAATTCCCGGGTGGCCTGGTGGCAGAGAATCAGCCCATCGGGGCAGGCGCCGTGCAACAGGCCCAGCGTGACGCCGGAGTAGCCGGGGTGGATCAGACTCCCTTGCCCCTCGACCAAGACGATGTCGGCATCCGCCGCGCCCTCGAGCACCAGCGCCTCGGCGGCGCCGGCGACGAAGTCCGCCACGACGGCGTCCACCGCAATCCCCCACCCCTCGATGAAGATCCCCGTTTGCCCTGTGGCCACAAAGCGCGCGCGCTGGCCCCGCTGCACCAGCGCGTCGCGCAGCTCGAGCTGCGCCGTCATCTTGCCGACGTTGCAGTCCGACCCGACAGTGAGGATGACGTACGCGTCGACTTCCGCCGCCCGGCCGTCGGCGATGGGGAGGGTCGCCGGCGGCTTGCGCACGTCGTGGATGCGGACGCCCCGGCTCCGGGCCAAGGCGCCGAGCTCCGGGTCGTCGCCGATGAACGTGTGCAGCCCGCTCCACACCTCGAGCCCGCGGGCAATCGCCGTCTTCAGCCAGCCGCGCCACTCCGCGGGTAGCTGGCCGCCGGCGGGGGCGATGCCGATGAGGAGCGCCGTGGGCCCGAGCGCGAGGCCGCGCTCGAAGTCGCCGACCACGGGTATCGCGCCGCCGAAGCCCAGGACCTCCTGGGCGGTCTTCCCCGCCGCCCCGCGGTCGAACACCCCCACGATGCGCTGGGGAAAGTAGCGGATGCAGGAGTTCGCGGTCTTCGACTCGAGCGGGCCGAATTGCCCGTCCGCGACAATGAGGAAGCGGTGGTCGGCCGCCCGCAGCATCAGGCGTCGGCGTGGACGGTGGGGCTGCGGTGTTCGCCCGTGCGACGCAACACCGCCGGCTCGAGGTGGCCCGTATCGCCGTAGATCTCCGCGTGCACCACGTGACGGATCACGACCATCACGACCGCCAGCACCGGGACCGCTACGATGAGGCCCACGGCCCCGAGCAAGGTGCCCATGATGAGCACGCTCGCGATCGTCAGCACCGGCGGGAGCGCCACCTGGCGTTCCATGACGCGCGGCGTGAGGACGTTCGCCTCCAGGAGATGCACCCCGACGCCGAGCGCGAGCACCGCGAGCACCTTGAGCCAGTCGCCCGAGCCGACGACGAACAGCGCCGGCAAGAGGGTCGAGACGAGGCTCCCGAAGAACGGCACCACCGCGGCGAGACCGGTGAAGATGCCAAACGCGAGCCAGTACGGCACGCCGAGGGCCCAGAGCCCAACGGCGGTCAACGCACCAAGTACCAGCATGGTGATGAGCTGCCCCACCACCCAAGCGCGTAGCGTCGCCCCAGCGTCGGCGAGGATCCGCGCGCCGACCGCACGATGTCGGGGGGCGACGAGCGAGAGGATGCCGTCGCGGTACACGCCCGGGCGCACCGCGAGGTACAGCGCCATCACGATGACGCTCGCGCCCTCGATGAACAGCTTCCCGCCAGCGCGCAGATAGGGGAGGATCGAGCCGCGCAAAAAGCCGGCGGCGTCGTCGACCAGGCTGGCGACGACTCCGGCCGAAGGCGCGGCGAGGTTGGTGCGTCGCAGCACCGGGGATTCCGACGCCCAGCGCGCCACGACGCTCTGAATGTTGGTGAGCGTTTGCGGCAGGCCGGAGACCAAAGCCTCGGTCTGTTCGAACACGGGGGGCACGAGCAGCGCGCCGATGCCCACTAACGCCGCGAGCGTGCCGACCACGGCCGTCGTCAGCCCGAGCCAGCGCGCGATGCGGAAGCGGCGCTCGAGCAGGTCCGTGATGGCGGACAAGTAGACGGCGCACAGCGCCGCGATAAAGATGAGGAGCAGGACGTCGACCACCCGGATGACGAACCAGATGGCGAGGGCCGCAACAAAGAGCGCCACGAACGTGGCGCCCGACAACCGGGGGGGCGACGCCTCAGTGTTCAGCGGTGGTGCTCGGCGTCGTCATCCTCGACCAGCTCGGCCTCGGCCGCGCCCTTGCCGAGCTGTTTGGACTGCGGGGGCGCGCCCGCCGGCAGCACGCCCATCTTCCGCTTCAGCTCGAGCAGCTGCTCGTCGGCGTCCGCCTTCACCTCGAGCGATTGGAACTGCTTCACCAGGCGGTCGCCCGTCAGGTCCTCGTTGACCTCGGCCGCGGCGATGAGCTTGCGCTCCTCGTGCTCGATTTGTTCGGCCATGCGCTCGAACGTCTCGAACACGCTCTTGTCGCCGATCGACGACATCGTCTCCTGGATGCGCTTGTGTGCTTCCGCTCGCTTCTGGCGCGCGATCAGGATGTTCTTCTTGCGCTTCGCCTCCTCGATCCGGTCGTTCAGCTGCCGGAGCGACAGCTTCAGCTTCTCGGTCTCCTCGCGATGCTTGACCCACGTTTCGTGCAGCTGGACGGCCGCTTGGGCGTGCTCGTTGTGGCGCAGCAACGCCTGCTTTGCGAGGTCGTCGCGCGCTTCCTGCACGGCGAGCACCGCGCGCCGCTCCCAATCCTCGGCGCTCTTTTTCTCCTGCTCCACCTGCGCCGCCAGCCGCTTCTCGTCCGCGATCGCCGCCGCCACCTGCTGTTTGGCCTTGGCGAGCTGACCGCGCATGTCGACGATCAGCTGGCTCAGCATCTTCTCGGGATTCTCGGCGCGCGAGATCAGGTCGTTGATGTTCGACCGGATCAGCGTCGAGAGACGGTCAAAGATTCCCATGTGACCCCTCTGGGTGCTGGCGGGGCGTCACTGTCCCGCGCCCAACTTGCGCTCCCGGCGCTCGGCGAGCACACGCTCGGTGAAATCTAACCGCTCGCCGAGCTCGGCAACGTGCGCGGTGAGCTGGGCAACCTGGTCCTCGAGCGCCGCCACGCGCTGCCCCTCGTCGCCCGTGGCGTCCGAGCGGCTGCGGCGCCGGATCCGTTCGGCGAGCGCCTCGGCGACAGGCGAGTTGAGGACCCAGCGCAGCGCCAGCGCCCCCACGACGATGATGACCACGACGCCCACGAGCGGCGCCCCGTGCTTGAGCAGCAGGTCCCAGTCGAGGCCCGGCGGCAGCGCCACGGGCGCCGGCGTGGGCACCTGCGTCAGCACGAGGCTCCACGCGACACCCGCCAGCAGTCGCGAGGACGGTGTCGGCATCATCTCAGACGCTCTACGCCGCGATCAGGCACTGGGTTTCCCGCACGTTCAGCGCGGCGGCGGCGCGAGCCGCTCGCCCTCCCGGCTCTTGGCGAGGAGCCGCTCCGTAAAATCCACGCGCTCCGCTAGTTCTGCCACCTCGTGGCGCAGCGCTTCCACCGCGGTCGCGAGCTCCTCCTGACCCGCCCCCGCCCCCACCCCCGGCTGGCCCTGCGCCTTGAGCTTGGCCACGTAGGCCTTGCTCGCGGCGAGGGCGATCATCCACGCGAAGAACCCCCCGACCGCGAGGATGGGGATGAGGATGGGATCCATCAACGCCTCGGTGGCGGCAGCGCTTCAGGCTCGCGCTGTTTCGCGAGCAAGCGCTCCGTGAAGTCGACGCGCTCGGCGAGCTCGCCCAGCTCGTGGCGCACGTGGTGCACCTCGTCGAGCAGTTCCGCGCGCAGGGCGGCCACGTCGTCCGCCTCGACGGTGCCCGTCGACCCAGCCCCGAGGCGCTGCGCCAGGGCCGTGACCAGCGGGCGGAGGCACCAGGCGGTGCACAGCACGGCGAACGCCGCAAACCCGAATTTCAGCAGCTCGTGAGAATTCATGATCCCGGCCCGATGCGCTGGCCCTCGCGCTGCTTCGCGAGCAGCCGCTCGGCAAAATCCATCCGTTCGCTCAGCTCGCTCACCTCGGTGCGGAGCTGCTGCATCTCGCCGAGCAGCTCGGAGCGGAATTCCTCGAGTTCCCCACGGGCGTCGTCCGGCGGGGTCCGCGCCCCCGGCCCGCGGATCCGCTCCGCCACCGCCTTGCCCACCGGCGAGATCGCCAGGAGGAACAAGGTGCCACCCCCGAAGAGAAAGATGATCGCGAGCGCCCCAGTCCAATCCATCGTCAGCGCGGCGGCCCGAGCCGCTCGCCCTCCCGCGCGCGCGCCTGCAGCCGCTCCATGAAATCGACGCGCTCGGCCAGCTCCGCCATCTCGCGGCGCACCTCGGCGAGCTCGGTCAGCACGGCCGCCTCCGCTCCCGAGTCGACGGCCGGCCGCCCCTCCTTGATGCGGTGCGCCAGGGCCCGGCCGATCGGCGAGAGGGCGAACAGAAACAGCGCGCCCCCACCGAACACAAAGAAGATCATGAGGATGTCTTCGTTCATCGTGGCGGCCTCGCTTCCCCGTCCAACATATGGCGCTAATCGCTCCCCGCCAGCACCTTACGCAGAAAGGCGCCGGTGAACGAGCCCGGCGCCCGCGCCAGGTCTTCCGGCGTCCCGGCCGCCACCACCGTCCCCCCCGCCGCCCCACCCTCGGGCCCGAGGTCGATCACCCAATCCGCGGTCTTCACGACGTCGAGGTTGTGCTCGATCACGACCACGGTGTTCCCCTTGTCCACCAGGCGGTGCAGCACCTCGAGCAGCAAGCGCACGTCCTCGAAGTGCAGACCGGTGGTCGGTTCGTCCAGGATGTAGAGGGTACGGCCGGTGTCGCGCTTGGCCAGCTCGGTGGCCAGCTTAACCCGCTGGGCCTCGCCGCCGGACAGGGTCGTCGCCGACTGGCCGAGGTGGATATACCCTAGTCCTACGTCGTTCAGGAGCTCCAGTTTCGTGCGGATGCGCGGCTGGTTCTCGAAGAAATCGAGGGCCTCCGCCACCGACAGCCCCAGCACATCGGCGATCGACTTTCCTTTATAGCGCACCTCGAGCGTCTCCCGATTGTAGCGCCGGCCCTTGCACACCTCGCAGGGGACATACACGTCGGGCAGGAAGTGCATCTCCACCTTCACCAGGCCGTCGCCCTGGCAGGCCTCGCAGCGCCCGCCCTTCACGTTGAAGGAGAAGCGCCCCGGGCCGTATCCACGGATCTTTGACTCGGGGAGGAACGTGAACAATTCCCGGATCGGCGTGAACAGCCCCGTGTAGGTGGCCGGGTTGGAGCGGGGCGTGCGCCCGATCGGGCTCTGGTCGATGTCGATCACCTTGTCGATCTGCTCGAGGCCCTCGATGCGGTCGTGCGCGCCCGGCGTCACCTTGGCACGGTAGAAGTGGCGCGCGAGCGCGCGATACAGGATGTCGGTCACGAGGGTCGACTTGCCGGAGCCCGACACGCCGGTCACCGCGACGAACCGCCCGAGGGGGATGTCCACGGTGAGGTTCCGGAGGTTGTGGTGGCGCGCGCCCA